>JAISFP010000119.1 GCA_031263525.1 Deltaproteobacteria bacterium
TTTTTTGCCTCCCTGACGGCCTTCCAGTGGTGGAGTCCTTCGGGCCTCTCAGGTGGCCTTCCGGCAGGGGAGGCCTGCCGTCCCTCAAGTCAGCCACGCAGGATGTCCGCCGGGGGGGGGCAGCCGGCCCCCGGGCAGTCCGCCGAAAGGCGGGCAGGCCCCCGGGCAGTCCGCCGAAGGGCGGGCAGGCCCCCGGGCAGTCCGCCGAAGGACGGGCCGGCCCCCGGGCAGTCCGCCGAAGGACGGGCCGGCCCCCGGGCAGTCCGCCGAAGGGCGGGCAGGCCCCCGGGCAGTCCGCCGAAGGGCGGGCCGGCCCCCCGGGCAGTCCGCCGAAGGGCGGGCCGGCCCCAGGGCAGTCCGCCGAAGGGCGGGCCGGCCTTCGGGAAGGCTCCCGGAGGGCGCTCCGGCTCCGGGAAGTCCGCCCGGGGAGGCGACCCCCGCCGTCCAGGCACGGGGGTCAGGCCCGTTCGGCCGCCGGCTCCCCGGCCAGCCCGAAGGCGTCGTGGAGGGAGCGTACGGCCAGCTCGGCGTATTTCTTCTCAATGATGCAGCTGATCTTGATCTCGGAGGTGGTGATCATCGTGATGTTGATGCCCTCCGAGGCCAGGGCCTGGAACATCCTGGCGGCGACGCCGGCGTGGTTGCGCATGCCCACCCCCACGATGGAGACCTTGGCTATCTGGTCGTCGCCCACCACCTGCTCCGCCTGGAGCTCGCCCACCAGGCCCTTCATGAGGTCCATGGTCCTCGCGTACTCGAGTGAGGGGACCGTGAAGGAGAGATCGGTGCACATCTCGCCCTGGAGCGAGGCGGACTTGTTCTGGACTATCACGTCAACCACGATCTCGGCCTTGGCGGCCACCTGGAGGATCCTCGCGGCCACCCCGGGCTCGTCCTTCACCCTCAGAAGCGTGATGCGGGCCTCGTTCATGGAGTGGGTCACTCCGCGGACCGGGGTCTTTTCCATGTCGGGATCCTCCCTTGTGATGAGCGTGCCCGCACCGGGCCCGTGGGCGTGGCGGACGTGGATGGGGAGCTGGTAGTTCATGGCGAGCTCGACCGAGCGGATCTCCATGACCTTGGCGCCCAGGGACGCGAGCTCGAGCATCTCCTCGTAGCAGATGCGGTCCATTCGCCTCGCGTCGGAGCAGATGTTGGGATCGGTGGTGTAGATGCCGTCGACGTCCGTGTAGATCTCGCAGACGTCCGCGGACAGGGCGACGGCGAGGGCCACCGCGGTGGTGTCGGACCCCCCGCGGCCCAGGGTGGTGACGTCCCCGGCCTTGTCCACCCCCTGGAAGCCGCAGACTACCGCCAGCCGGCCCTTGGCGAGCTCGGTCAGGATCCGTCCGGGCTGGATGCCGGCGATCCGGGCCTTGGAGTGCGGCCCGCTGGTGGAGATGCCCGCCTGCCAGCCGGAGAAGGACTTCACCTTCTCGCCCAGCGTCTGGCAGGACAGGGCGAAGAGGGCGCAGGAGATCTGCTCGCCGGTGGAGAGTATGCTGTCGAGCTCCCTGGGATCAGGGTCCGGGGAGGCGGCGCGCGCCAGGCGTATGAGCCTGTCGGTCTCGCCTTTCATGGCGGAGAGCACCACCACAACCTTGTGGCCCTGGTTCTTGGCGGCGATGGCCTTCCTGGCCACCCCCTGGATGAGCTCCAGGTCGGCCACCGAGCTGCCGCCGTACTTCTGCACGATAATGGACATGTCGCAACACTTGCGCCGCCTGGCGCAGTCCTTCTGCCCGCGCTGCCGGCGGGCCGGCCGGAAAGAGGCCCTCCGGCGGGGTCAAGTGGCGCCCGGGAGCCGGCCGTCCGGCCCCTGACATGTCAGGGGTGCCGGCACGGCCGCAGCGGCGGGCAGGAGTGCCGCACGGGACCGGGAGGCCAGGGCGGCGGCGAAGTGAAGACGGGCGAAACGGGGGGGCGTCCGCGCGGCCTGGGACGGCAGGCGGGCGCCCGGCAGGACGGGGATCCGGCAGGGCAGACGCTCGTCAGGCAGAATCCAGACGGGCGGAGGGGGCTGTCAGGCGCCCGCCCAGTCCGTAATGTGTCCTGGCGGGCAGGGGAGCATACGCCAGGTGCCGGGTCCGTGAGGACTGGCCGGAGAGCCTGAGGGGGGGAAGGGAGGACAGGCTTTCGCCCCGACGGGAGGGAGCAGGACTCCAGGAGCCGGGCGGGAGTCCAGGAGGTCAGGTTCCGGGCGGGAGTCCAGGCAGTCAGGAGCCGGGCGGGAGTCCTGGCCGCCAGGAGCCGGGCGGGAGTCCTGGCCGCCAGGAGCCGGGCGGGAGTCCAGGCCGCCAGGTGCCGGGCGGGAGTCCAGGCCGCCAGGAGCCGGGCGGGAGTCCAGACGGTCAGGAGCCGGGCGGGAGTCCAGGCCGCCAGGAGCCGGGCGGGAGTCCTGGCGGGCGGGAGTCCTGGCCGCAAGACGGCAGGTGCCGGAGATCCGGCCGGGGACCAAGAAGTGCGGGAGGGCACGACAGGCTGACACCCTGACACCCTGTCAGACGGGCGGCCTTCCGGGCAGGAGCGCCAGGCGTCAGGAGCCGGGCAGGAGTCCTGGCCGCCAGGCGGCAGGGGCGGGCGGCCATGCCACGGGAGCCGGCGGCGGGGGAGGGCAAGGCAGGCGTCCTGCAGGCGGCTCCCTCAGCCGGGCGGGGGAACGATGCCCCGCGCCCTCAGGAGCTCCAGGAGCCTTGCCGGGGGAAAGCGCCCCTCTAAGGTGACGACCCGGCCCTGGGGGGAGACGCCATCCGCGTCCGGCGGAGGAGCAGGTGCCGGATCTTTCGACGGATCCGGATCCGGCGCCATGTCAGTCACCGGATCCGGATCCTGTGCCGGGCGCGTGTCCGGAAAGCCAGGGGAGAGGTCCTGTTCCGACATCCTGAGAGTCACCCGGAACCGGTCCTCCGGCCAGAAGGACTCGGGGAGCCTCTCCGGCCACTCGACGAGGGAGTACCCCGTGTCCAGGCACTCGTCCAGGCCCGCGTCCAGGAACTCGCGGAGCGCCTCTTCGGGAGGTCCGTCCCCCCCGAGGCGGTAGAGGTCCAGGTGGTTCACCCGGGCCTTGAGGCCCGTGTGGATGTCCGCAAGCGTGAAGGTGGGGCTGGCCACCTCCCCGCCCGCCACGCCCATGGCCTCGCCGAATCCCTGGGCGAACGTGGTCTTGCCGGCCCCCAGCGGACCTTCCAGGGTGACGACGGCGGGAGGGCCCGCCGACTCCAGGAGCGCCTCCGCGAAAGCGGCCCCCGCCGATCTGGTGTCCGCGGGGGCCGGGAGCGGGAAGGTGAGGGCGGGACGGTTCAAAAGCCGGATTCTCCTTTGACCCGCCCATTATTGCCAGATCGGGCCTCCCGGTCAACACGGGCTCGCCTTGGGCGGGTGCCGGGGCCGGGGCTCCTGCGCCGTCGTCGGCGGTCCGGCCCGGGGGGTTGCGGTCAGGTTCGGCGCGGAGGCGTCCTGCTGACACCGTTACGCATCATGAGGGTTGATGGTTTCCGAGCCAATGTCACCAAGCTTATGGAATAAGACGCATTTGGATGCGATATATTGGATACGTTTGGGCATGACATGCTTTGTATAGTTGTTAGATATCTTTGTTCAAAAGGGAGATTCATGCCTTTCGTAGAGCCCCGTCCCTCGCGGCGGGGCTGCCTCCGACCAGCGTATCACAAGGATGCTCAGAGTATCCCTTCGGAAAGATGGCTTCCAAGTCAGCCCAGCGGACTAGGGAAATGTCACGAATGGTTTCCCAAACATTCTCTGTAAACGGTTGCCTCATAAGGCAATTCCTTAAGCTGGTGACATTGGTTTCTGATCTGTGACGCCTTATGACATCTCTGACCGGCGGCACATGGAAAATGACGCTCAGCGGCTCCCGGCCTGATGTGGGCCCCGAAGGTTGGAGACATCGTAACTGTTCAGGTGCCCCTTAAGAGGAGCTCAACAGGCGGATTTTCCCAACCAAAATGACCTCCTCAGAGAATCTTCCCCCCCAAATGAAGTATCCATTGTTGACTCTTCATTTTTTAGGGTTCCTAATTCGGGCTCTCTGCCTCCGAAAAGGTCCTCAATAGAGGGGCGCCTGAACAGTTACGAGACATCAAGGTTACGGGGAAGCGCCCGTTTCCCGGAGATGCCCCGGGCCACGGGGAAGCGCCCGTTTCCCGGAGAGGCCCCGGGCCACGGGGAAGTGCCCTCCCCCGGAAAGATGCCTGCCTGTCGCGGGAAGCGTCCTTTCACCTGGGAGGTCCCCGTCCCGGGAAAGGGCCGGCCTCCCCGCCGTTGGCTTTTCTGTGGCGAATCAGTATAAATAGGTCTCAAGGAGGCGGCGCATGGCAATCAAGGACCGGGACAGGCTGGACGACACCTGGGCGGCAAGGGCCCGGAGGGAGGGATATCCGGCCCGGTCGGTCTACAAGCTGATGGAGATGGACCAGAGGCACGGCCTTCTCAGGAGGGGCATGAGGGTCCTGGACCTGGGGGCGTCGCCCGGCTCCTGGAGCCTGTACGCGGCGGACAGGACCGCCCCCTCCGGACGGGTCCTGGGGGTGGACCTGCAGCCGCTGACAGCGCGGTCGAGGCCGAACATGGAATTCATGGCAGGAGACGTGCTGGAGCTCCTGGCGGGGGACATCCCCGGCGGGGGGGGCTGGGACGCCGTCCTGTCGGATCTGGCGCCGGCCACCACGGGCCGGAAGGACGCGGACGCCTTCAGATCCCTGGAACTGTGCCGGGCTGCCCTGGGGCTGGCCGGGGGGCTCCTGAAGCCGGGGGGCGCTTTCGTGGCGAAGGTCTTCGAGGGGGGCGACGCGGGGGGCTGGGTGAAGGAGGAGCTCGCCCGCGCCTTCACGAAAACCGTCCGCATGAAGCCCAAGGCGGTGCGCAAGGGCAGCGTCGAGTTCTACGTCCTGGGGCTGGGTTTCAGGGGCGGGCCGGGGGCAGCCCTGACGGTCGAGGGGGAGCCCTGACGGTCTCGGTGAGGCGTTCCCATGTCAGCCCGGCTCCCGGACTTGCCCCGGATGTCCGGTCCTCGGCCTCATGTCTCCTGGCCTGGGGCTCCCGGACGCGGGCCGCAGGTCTCCGGCCTTTCCTCGGCCCCTGGAGCCAGGCCCTCGGCATCTGGACCGGCGGTCATCCGGCCCGTACCGGCTTTCGGCCGGACGGGGCTCAGGCAGTTTCGCGCTCCGCGACACGGGAGCCCCGGCAGACCGGCCTTCCGTCCCTCCTGCAGCAAGGGGGCCCGGCCCCTCGGCAACAAGGCCTCCCGTCCACCGCCGTCAGGTCTTACGGCACACCTGCCGCGAGGCGTCCCGGCAAAGCTGCTGCGTGGCTGCCAGCCCCCCCAGCCGCAAGGCAGCCCGGCCCTTCAGCCGCAAGGCATCCCGGCACCTCTGCCTCAATGCCTCCAGGCCCCCAAGCCGCAAGGCGTCAGGCCCCCTGCCGCAAGGCATAACGTCCCTCCTGCAGTTTGCCGTCCCTGCCCAAAGCCGCAGGGCATCCAGGCACACAGCCGCAAGGCAGCCCGGCCCCAAAGCCGCAAGGCTTCCGGGCATCCCTGCCGCAAGGCAACCCGGCCCCAGAGCCGCAAGGCTGCCCGGCCCCAAAGCCCCAAAGCCGCAAGGCAACCCGGCCCCAAGGCCGCAAGGCGTCCGGGCATTCCTGCCGCAAGGCAACCAGGCCCCAAGGACGCAAGGCTTCCGGGCATCCCTGCCGCAAGGCAACCAGGCCCCAAGGCCGCAAGGCGTCCGGGCACCCTGCCGCAAGGCGTCCGGGCTCCCTGCCGCAAGGCGTCCGGGCACCCTGCCGCAAGGCGTCCGGGCTCCCTGCCGCAAGGCGTCCGGGCTCCCTGCCGCAAGGCGTCCGGGCTCCCTGCCGCAAGGCAACCCGGCACCAAGGCCGCAAGGGTTCCGGGCAGCCCTGCCGCAAGGCGTCCGGCCCCAAGGCCGCAAGGCTTCAGGGCATCCCTGCCGCAAGGCGTCCGGCTCCAAGGCCGCAAGGCTTCCGGGCATCCCAGCCGCAAGGCGTCCTGCCCCAAGGCCGCAAGGTTTCCGGGCAACCCTGCCGCAAGGCGTCCGGGCACACTGCCTCAAGGCAACGCGGCACCCCTGGCTCAATGCCTCCGGGCCCCCTGCCGCCAGGTCTCCCGGCCCCGCGCGCCAGGGCTTCCCGCCTCCCGCCGGGGGCCGCTGGCGGCTCCCGGGTCCGGCGTCCTGCTAGAACGACTCCAGGCGGTAGTTGGAGGGCTCGGAGGTTATGGCCACGTCATGGACGTGGCTCTCCTTCAGGCCGGCCCGGGTGATGCGGATGAACCTGGCCTTGGCCCGGAGCTCGGCCAGGCTGCTGGCGCCCACGTAGCCCATCCCGGACTTCAGGCCCCCCGCCAGCTGGAAGATGGTGTCGGAGAGGGGGCCCCGGTCCGGGACCCTGCCAACTATGCCCTCGGGGATGAGCTTCGCGGAGTCCTTTCCGGACTGGCTGTAGCGGTCGGCCGACCCGTCGCGCATGGCCTCTATGGAGCCCATGCCGCGGTAGGTCTTGTAGGCGCGGCCCCTGAAGAGCGTCTTCTCGCCGGGGGACTCGTCGGTGCCGGCCAGGACCGATCCGAGCATCACGGAGGAGGCACCCCCGGCCAGCGCCTTCACGATGTCGCCGGAATACTGGATGCCGCCGTCCGCCACGACCGGGAGATCGTGCTTCGCCGCCTCCTCGGAGCAGTTGAAGATGGCGGTCATCTGGGGGACGCCCACGCCGGCCACGACGCGGGTGGTGCAGATGGACCCGGGCCCCACGCCCACCTTGACCGCGTCGGCCCCGGCGTCCGCGAGCGCCTTCACCCCGTCCGCGGTGGCCACGTTGCCGGCTATCACCTCGACCGACGGGTAAAGCCTCTTCAGGGCCTTCACTATGTCTATGACGTTTTTTGAGTGGCCGTGGGCGCTGTCCACGGCGAGCACGTCCACCTCGGCCGCGACCAGGAGCTCGGCCCGCTCCAGCGCCGCGTCGCCCACGCCCACGGCGGCGCCCACGCGGAGCCTTCCCAGGGCGTCCTTGGACGCCCGGGGGTACTGCTCGGTCTTCTCGATGTCCTTGATGGTGTAGAGGCCCTTCAGGAGGAAGCTGTCGTCCACCACCAGGAGCTTCTCCTTGCGGTTCTGATGGAGCTTGGCCTTGGCCTCCTCCAGGGTGATGTTCGGGGCGGTCACGGTCACCAGGTCGTCCTTGGTCATGACGTCCTCGACCCTGAGCGTCCAGTCCTTCTCCGTCATGAACCTCAGGTCCCTGTTGGTGACTATGCCCAGGAGCGTCCGGTCCTCCGCGCTCCTGATGACCGGCACCCCGGAGATCCTGTAGCGCTCCATCAGGTCCAGCACGTCCTTGACCGTCTGGCCGGGGTAGACCACCTCGGGGTGGGTGATCATGCCGTTCTCCGACTTTTTGACCATCTCCACCTCGGAGGCCTGCCTGGCGGGAGGGAGGTTCCTGTGTATGATCCCCAGCCCCCCGTGGCGGGCCATCACGATGGCGGTGGCGGAGAGGGTCACCGTGTCCATGGCGGCCGAGACGAGAGGGCAGTTAATCTGGATGTTCCGGGACAGGCGCGTGGACACGTCCGCCTCCGAGGGCAGCACTTCCGAATAGGCGGGCTCCAGGAGCAGATCGTCGAAAGTGAGCCCTTCGCTGAACGCTTGAATCATGCGTGTGACCTCTCGCGGTTGAGGGTTGGTTGCGGAATGGTTTAGCCGGCCGGTGGCGGCGGGGCGGGCAGGGCGTGAGACGAGAGCCCCGCGCCCAGGCTGCCGTCCTCCCGGACCGGGCCGGGCCGGACGGGGCTCTCCGGGACGTGGCCGGCGGGCGGCCTGCCTCTCGGCCGGGTCCGGGACCGGCAGGGTGCCTCCGCAGGGCTCCGGCAGGGCGAAGGCCTGCACCGAAGTGGCCGGACGGGCGACCGTCCGGGACCAGACCGGGGGAAGCTCTGCCCCGCAGGGCGGAATGCCGGGAACTGCCTGGATCCGGCAGGGGGAGGGGGGAAGGCCAGCCCGGCGGAGGGGTCAGCCGGGGGCAGTCCGGGATTCGGCACGGGAAAGGGTAAGGCAAGCCCCGAAGGGGGGGAGTGCCGGGAACTGCCTGGATCCGGCAGGGGGAGGGGGGAAGCGCAGCACTGCGGAGGGGTCAGCCGGGGGCAGACCCGGCATCGGCCGCGGGGAGGTGAAGCCAAGCCC
>JAISFP010000123.1 GCA_031263525.1 Deltaproteobacteria bacterium
TATTTCCTCAGATCCGACTCTGATCCTCGATTTGGAAACTATCTTGGAATCTACGACCAGAGGTGACCCTGAGAGCCCACTTCGGTGGACTTGTTTGAGTTCACGATCAATAGCAGAGTGTCTTGTATCTCAGGGCCATTCCGTTAGTTATCGGACGGTTGCTGGTTTATGCAACGAGTTGGGATATAGCCTTCAGTCGAACCGAAAAGTCGAAGAGGGAAAACAACACGAAGATCGAGATGCTCAATTTAGGTTTATTAACTCCCAAGTGACAAAAGCTCTTAAGCAAGGGCAACCTATAATATCAGTTGACACAAAGAAGAAAGAACTAGTGGGAAATTTTAAAAATGCTGGCAAAACTTTACGGAAGAAAAGTGATCCTATTAGAGTAAACATTCATGATTTCCATGATCCAGCAATTCCAAAAGCCATTCCATATGGAATTTATGATATTGGCTTTAATACAGGATTTGTGAATGTTGGAACCGACCATGATACTGCAACATTTGCTGTTGCTTCCATTCATGGGTGGTGGAAGCATGTTGGAGTAAAGTATTACCCAACTTTGAAATATATTCTGATTACTGCTGATGGTGGTGGTTCGAACGGCTACAGAATTAAATTGTGGAAGTTCGAACTTCCAAAGTTAGCTGATACTTTAGATATTCCTATACATGTTTGCCATTTCCCGCCAGGAACGAGTAAATGGAAGAAGATTGAGCATAAATTATTTTCATTTATTTCACCCAATTGGAAAGGTCAACCTTTACATGATGTAGAGACTATTGTAAACCTTATTAGCCATACGTACACTGCAAATGGCATAAATGTTAAATAATGTTAAATGTAGATTAGATCGAAGAAAGTACAAGCTGGGAATTAAGCTCTCTGACGAGCAGTTTAACTCAATAAATTTAAAAAAGAACAGGTTTCATGGTGAATGGAATTATACCATAGTCAACCGCAAAACGTAAAGGTGATTTCTTGCCGTCGCCTTTCAGGCCTCGGTTCGGTGAAAGCGGACGCACTCCGCCCACACGGCGGTGGAGCGCGGCTAACAGCCCCTGAATTCCGTGCTTTGGGGATGGTCCACCTCACTGGGACGTGTCAACCTCAGACGATGTGACCGATGGGGAGATCGCTAGAGGCCGGACTGGCTGAAGCGCTGGAGACGGAGGCCCCAAAGGCCAAGCCCCAAAAAAGGAAACGGACCTGACAGAGAGTTTGCACTGCCGCATATGTACAAAATCTCACTAAAGCATACATGTAAAGAATGCCTGACAAACAATTTTTTCAACACACTAAGTGACCGGCCAGAGCTTGTCTTCCGCGTTGCGGTGAAGTATCATAGAGCTTGCGGGTAGCCGGTCGCGTCAATGCCCGGGGTGGCCAGAGTTCCCGCAAGGCCCTTCCGCGCGCTCACCCCGCGAAAAGCTCTTGCCCGGACGTAGGCCCGGCCGTGAATCACCTGCTTTGAGGCAAGTGAGAATGTAAAATTTCCATTGCTTTTATCTAGTCCGTGCTCGCGCTTCGACAAAATCTTCAGTTCCTTGGTTCAAAATGCTTATTTTTTTCCGTATTGTTTGTTGTTATATAGTTTTTTTCAGTCTCCACTGAAATTATGATTCATCTTCGATTTTTTACATGAATCCAAAAGATTCAGAAAGTTTTTCTAATGGCTAATCTTTTTCCCCGCATAGCAAAATTTATAGAAAACTTTTCCGATTTCATTGATAATGATTATATTTATGTAGATAAAACTAAAAAAATCCACGAGTTGCTGACAGATGACTATCCACGGCTATTTCTTTCTCGTCCTCGCCGTTTCGGCAAGACTCTTCTGATTGACACACTGGAAGAGGTGTTGACCGGAAGGAAAGAGCTATTTTCAGGGTTGGCGATCGACAGTTTGCGCGGGGAAAACGATTGGCCTCGTTCTCATGTTTTACGCATAAGCATGAATTCCTTTGGCGATGATCCTTCAACACTAGATGCTAGTCTAGCCATCTTTCTTCAGACTTTTGCCGACTCAAGAGGAATCACTCTTCGTGGCAACAATTCAGCAACGTGTCTTACTGAACTTTTAACAATAATTCACAACAATTTCAATGATATTCCCATAGTTACTAGTCACATAAATTTTTCTGAAAATATCAAAGCAGACAAACAAAAAATATCAATTCTGATAGATGAGTATGATGCACCGATTATAAATAATTTAACAGATCCCATTAAGCTAAATATAGTTAAAAAGCACACTTCACGGATTTTATAATGCTCTAAAATCATGTGGCATGTATACGAATCGAATATTTATTACCGGAATCACTAAATTTGCTCAACTATCAGTTTTTTCGGCTTTGAATAATCTTGAAGACATTACTTTTGACAGTAACTACGCCACGATTTGTGGTTTTACCGAACGAGAAATTCAAAAATATTATAATAGTGAATTAGATGTTGTTTTATCTATATTAAAAAATCCAGATAAATTTGGGCCAACATTCACTCGAAAATTACTTATAGAGCGGCTAGTTAAATGGTACGATGGTTATAGCTGGAATGGCATAGACAGCGTTATGAACCCTGTATCATTGCAACAATTTTTTCGTTTCCAGTCTTTTGACAACTACTGGTCCCGTTCTGGAGGTACTAATTTTATTAATGAAATGAATATAAAGGATGATATTTTTAAAAAAATATTTCACGAAAAAACCACATTTAAAGGAAGCGTTGATGTTCAGGATGCTGGAAATGCCGATCCTACAGCCATAATGTTACAATCAGGTTACTTAACTGTTCGTTCGCAAAAAATTTCCAATGATGTATCAAGACTCTATCTAACTGTTCCTAACAAAGAAGTCGGCTTGGCGATTATGAAAAACTATATCGATTTAAAAATCACTCCAATAATCGAACATGAAACCGAAAATTTTAACATTAAGACATGCAAAAAATTCAGCGAAGCTTTTTTCAAACGTCAGTCAGATGAAGCTGGATCATATCTTCATAGTCTTTTCAGTTGTATTCCTCATTCCTTGCATTTGCCCTTTGAGGCCTTCTATCATTCGCTTTTGTTTTCAATTTTCAGATCAGCCGATGTAGATGTGGAGCCTGAAGTAGATAAAGCTAAAGGCATTATCGATTTGGTTATCCATTCCCCGGATTACGGAATTATGATAACTGAAATCAAATACGCTAAATCTGAAGTAGAAATCAACGACAATAATAAAAATAATGTAAAAAAAATTACCGAAAAAGACAGAAGACAATTAGATTCAAGTATCATGGAAGCTTTCAAAAAAATTTTAGATCAAGAATACCTTTCACCTTATAAAGGCAGTGATATCCCGATCTATGCCGTTGCAATAGCCGTCTGCGGCAGAAGTCACGTCAAAATCAGAAGTTATCCCGCTGGAGAACTGTTAAACAATCCGTCCATTTATCTAGCGGATAAGAATATAGGCTCCAGCGGTGATTCCCCGGCAAAAGATATCTCTGCCAAATCCTCTGCACCGAAAAGGCCCAGGAGCCAAAAGCCGCTTCCATGAACATCGAAACGATGATGCATAAGAATTCTGAGGCAGCTGTTCTGGATGCCGATAGCAGTTATAGTTGAGCTTTTGCATTAGGCACCATAAAACTCACGCAACTTGTTAAGTGGATAAAAATAGTTCTCAAGTCCGAATCTTTATGGATTAACCTTAGGTTTCCTTTCAAGAATAATAGAACGATTTTATTAGATGTCCTCAATGGCCAAACTAACCATCCTCTTGGAAATGCGACACCTCTTGGAAATGCAACACATCTTTTAAATGCGACAACTCTTGGATATTCGATATATGTGACAAAACCAGTAAACTTCAAATAGGTAGCAAATACAGCATTAAAAGCCAAACGGGAGGTTTTTCTGGCTTGTCAGCAGGTTCGCCGGTTGCCCCGCTGCTACGCTTCAACAAGTGTCTGACGATCCAGAAAACGTCATCATATCTCCATAAATCTTGCCGGAACTCATAAAAGCATCACCGTCAGCATTGAGGCTAACGTGATACACGTCTGGGTTTTGGACGAAACAAACGTCCCGGAAACGACCAGTAGCGATGTCGTCGGATCCGACGCGTGGACAGCCAATTTCATCCCCTGAGAGATGGCACACATAATCTACATACCGTCAGGATGACAGCGGAACTCGATCGACATACCGTCTGGATGACAGCGGAACTCACGAAGCTGAAAAAAAATATTCACCTTTTCCGCTAGGTGGCCTGCAAGGTCAAAGCAACCAAAAAAGAGGCCTAGGCCATGCAAAAGGCCGGAAAAGGCGGGGGGAGGGCCATGTGCCCGCGTAACAGGCAATGGCCTCAAAAAGCTTTGCCGCAGGGAAACGATCGTGAACAACCAGGCGGATATCCTGAAGGATTTCCATCACAAGGCCGCATACACGAACATGAAAAAACACACGTTAGTGATTGCCGAGGACTTGAAAATCCTGAACACGACCAAGTCCGCGTCCGACACTCTGGAGAATCCCGGAATCAACATCGACCAGAAATAAGGAGGATTAACCGTTCAATCCTCCGGCAAGGCTGGGGCAATTTACTGCAGATACCGAATTATCCCGATAACGGTATAATTCCTGTTTCCGACTTCCGGAAAGCTTGCGGAGCAATAAGGGCACCAAATTATCTTGCCATTTTCAAGAGAGCAAAGCAGCGCTGAAATTTCGACATGCCGGTAAAGTCCGCAAAAATAAAAGCTATTTCACATTTCAAAGTGGCATCTAATCATTTAGCGAAAAGTCCGAGGAGGAAAATGTTGCTACAGTCAAATATTCATACACTGACTTGGTGTAACACATCAAATCCTGTCTGAAACCTTTAAGCAACTGTTTCAATTATATTATAAACTGAAGTGTTCAAGGCTCTAACGACTGCTGCAAATTCATATCAACCACATTTTTAACAGCCTTCACCAGGATGTTTATTTTTTGATTTTCTGCCGTCGGGAGCAAGAAATCCATCTATCTCGTACTTGGCCTGCGTTTGGTGTATGAAGTGAATACCGTATGTCCGTACGGGCAGACATCCAAATATCATTTTCCTCTTTTGTCCGCGACTACGTATGGAAAACTTGCGGCATGCAACCTGTCCTGAGCCTCTTTCACGGCCTTGCCTATCAAGATTTCCATAGGGTCCAAGTCCTCGCGGTCGGTGACGATAATTATTTGGTTATCCATAACGGTTGCCTCCCTGTGGCCTCAGAATGATTACGGCCCGTCAACGGGGTTAAAAGTTACAGCAGAGAAATCCCGGCCAACATGTTTCAGGCAATCCGTTCGACTACCTTAAGTTCTGTATCACAGAAAAGCGGACACTGTAATAAAATCGCATATTGGGTGATTATGTCAAGGGCATGTCGCGACAACCCGCCGCCTGCTTCCCCCGCTTCGCGAGGCTGGGAAAGGTGGCAATCCATATATCAAACATCACAGGCATCTGGGAGCCAGGCGAATGGACCCTCGGGCAGACCCCGGACTTGCAAAGGTTGCCTGGGAGGCCGGGAGCCTGAACAAACGCCTGAGAGGCTCCATTCCGCCCGAGACAGCGGCAACTCAGAAAGAGCCGCCGAATCAGGGGGAGGACCGCCCGGAAGGCCGAAACCGGCCTTCCGGGCGGAGTTCCGCCCCAGATGTCTTGCCAAGGAGACTTTTATGTCCCGCTAGGACGTCGGTCGTCCCGGTACGACGGAAGCCTTGGCGGCTCTTGACGCCGAAAAATCACACGAATTCGAAAAGCATCATCCCTTGTACTCGAAAACCAGGAGAGAGCCGGGATTCCTCGATGTCTGGGTCGGCAACCCGTTCTCGTCCAGCAAATTGCCGGTACTGTCGGTAATCACGTAAATCGAGCGCCCGTCCGGGCTCACGAGCACCTGGCGGTAACGGTTGGCGGTGTGGAAATACTTGACCACGTCGCCCTGGGCCTGCTTTACGTCACCGCTCAGCGGCACGCGGTAGAGGGCACCGTTTTTGAGGCTGCTGATGATGATCGAGTTGCGCCAGGCCTCGATGGGGCCGTCGGCTGGATAATAGTCCAGGCTGGACGGGGCGATGGTCGCCCACCCGAGATATGCCAGGGCGCCGAACTTGGGATCCGCGAAGCTGTAGCCGCTCGGCATCGTGAAGAACGTGCGGACAGGCTCCTTGAAGTCCTTCCGGTCCCATGACGTCTCCTTGACGCTGGGCTGATCGGGGGGCAGGTAGGCGTCTCCGGGAACCTTGCTGCAGTCGGCCACGGCGGACCAGTCGATGAAGGCGTAGGCCTGATCGTCAGGATAGCCGGCAATGAGGGGCCAGCCGTAGTTGCCGCCGGACACCAGGAGGTTCAGCTCGTCATCGGTGGAAGGGCCCTGCTCGACACCGAACAGCTGGCCGTTGATCCACTTCAGACCCTGAGGGTTGCGGTGGCCGTAGGTGAAAACGTGACTCTTGACGCCGTTAAGAACAGGATTGTCGTCAGGGATGGACCCGTCCGGCTTCATGCGCAGGATCTTGCCCACGTACGCGGACCGGTCGCTGGCCTTGACCTCGGCCTCCGTGGGCAGGCGCTGGGCCTCGTTCTTCAAGCAGCGGTTGGCGCCCTGGTTGTGCCCGAGCTCCCCCTTGCTGAGGTACAGCATCCCGTCGGGCCCGAACACCAGCCTGCCGCCCTGGTGGTCGCTCCCGGCAGGTATCCCCGTCAGGATGTCGCTCGGCTCGCCCAGCTTTCCGGCGGCGGAATCGTACTTGTACCTGACAACCTTGTGAAGCTCCTTCTCGCCGTCAAGATAGGTGTAGTTCAGGTAGACCAGGCCGGACTTGTCGAAATCTGGGGCCAGGGCCAGTCCAAGGAGCCCCTCGTGCTGAGGCCCGATCTTGGCGTCCGCCACCTCAAGTAACACGGACTTCTTGCCGTCGGCCGGATCCACTTGCACCACGCGCTTGCCCTGGCGCTCGGTGATCCACAGCTTGCCGCCCGGCCCCCAGATCATTGACCAGGGGGACTCGAGGCCAGTCAGCACCACCTTGGCGGCAAAGGGCTCGGCGGTCTGGATCGCCACGTCCTGAGCAGAGGAGGACATGGGAAGCGCCAGGAAAAGCAGTGCAGCAAAAAGGCTGAACGCAATGATTTTTTTCCTTAACATTTCAAATCAACTCCTTTTCACCTTAAAGAAATGAACTGTTGTCCGGCATGTTCAAAAGAAACAACAGAGCCGAATCCGCGCAGAATGGCATGCGCATGACATGCCAGCTGCCAAAAAATGACATAAGAATAATGAGACAGAACAATAAAAGAAAAATTAATCACAACAATTCAAAGGAAAATCAAAACTGTAAATCGAATAGGGTTAAATGGAAACAGGTAAGCAAAATAATAAATTTAAGTAATTAATATAATTTAAATTTAAGAAAAGTTTGAACAAAATGCCAACTGGTAAAAGGTTAGTTAAAAATTTAGAATATTAATAAATAAATGAAACAGTCAATTTTTAAGAAAAAAAATACCGGCAAACCAGTTCAAAAAAACAGGACTTAAATAACAACCAAAAATCACCAATATTTTACGAAAATGGAAAAACGAGAATGGAAAAGTGATACCATTTAAATTAAATATTAAATTTTTAATAAATAAGATAAAAAAACAATTAAAAATGTTAAATTTGGTATCAGAAAAGAACATTCAAAATTAAAAAATGAAAACAAGTAAATGTCAATTTGAATTGAACTTTACCCGTTATTGCCTTTCACGCCTGACGTCATGACGGAAAAAATATTATTTTCAATGAGGGATACCCGCATCAGTCGTGAAAAATCGAAAGACCATACGTTGTAGCGAAAAGAAAAAATCAAACGGATTGCGACCGGTACTGAGGGTATTCGGCGTGCCCGGTTTGCGAAAGATTAAGAATTCGGTATTGCAAGTCAAAACAGCTGCAAACGCGCATTCATGCCTGCGCCAAATGGCGAGCGACAAATGCATTGAGAAATCAGGCGATAATTGGCGTCCCTGGAAAGACGTGTCAGGGGCGAAGGAAGCCGGCCCGAAATGTGGGAGGCTGGCCAGGCTTCCCGGATAAGGATCTTATACCAGGCTTCCCGGATAAGGGTCTTATGCGAAGAAGAAGGAACAGGCATGATGGAGACACGCATGTCTGTTCGTTCGACTGAAGTCTTCAAGAACGTTTCCGGAAATGAAGTCTCCTCAATCCAGCAAGATCTTCCCGGACGGGCAAGACATGCCGAAACCGGCATGTGTCGTATCCCATTTTTTGTGCAATCACGCCCCAGGGCCTTCAGCAACCTCCCGGGGCCCTGACCGGTCTCTGACCGGTCAACCTTCTCCCACGGAGCCGGAACCCCCTGCGGATGAATTCGACCGGAAGATCCGGAACTCTCGGGTCATTGCCGCCACCCTGGAAACGGAAGTCAGCCCCCTTCCTGGCGGCGGAGGCGAACCAGGCCGAGGCAGGCCGGGTAGCGTCAGACAAAATTCTAACAACTGGCTAGAGGCAAATCAACGACTTTCCAGTCGATTTCGACGAAACCCGCCTGACACGCGGCCCCGGGGCATGCCCAACCCCTTGCCATTGAGCCGGGTCAGCCACCTGAAACATGCGGCAAATCAAAAATTGTCGCAAGCCTGTTCTGTTAACTTGGTCATTTTTAAAAATTTTTGTAACTGTTCAGGCACCCCTCAATTGAGGGGCCTTTTCGGAGGAAGAGAGCTCAGACGAGGAACCTTTGAGGGTGAAGAGTCAATATTGAATACTTCATATGGAGGGGAAAAGTACCTTCAGAGGGTATTTGTGTTAGAAAGGCATCCTGTTGAGCTCCCCTTAGGGGAGCACCTGAATAGTTACAAAAAATTAGCAACTGTTCAGGTGCCCCCCCAAGGGGAACTCAACAGGGCGTGTTCCCTTTAAAAATGCCCTTTACAGAAACTCCTCACCTCCATATGAAGCATCCAAAGCTGACTTTTTAACTTAAAGGATTTCTCGTCAGGGCTCTCTTCCTCCGAAAAGGTTCTCAAAAGAGGGGCACCTGAACAGTTACGATCCTCAGAGGGGCACCTGAACAGTTACGATCCTCTTAAGTCATGCCAATGACAATCCTTCATGTCTGCCAAATTGTCCAAAAAGTCCGCCCCCCTGCCGGGAATTTGTACATCCGGTCTGTCCTCACCCTCTCCAAAGCTATTGCCAATCCCCCTAATATGCCTAGAAATTGCATGCCGCACCTGACCTCCACTCTCTATCCTGACGATTGAGCTACGCTCCCACCCTCCCTGGTCGCGGAAAAATTGAGCCGCCGTCCACCACTTTTACTGAAATCGGCGTGGTTGTACGCAACTGCCGATCTCGCCATCGTGTGGCTGTACGCAAATGCCGTTCTCGCCATCGGCGTGGTTGTACGCAAATGCCGTTCTCGCCATCGCGTGGTTGTACGCAAAGGCCGTTCTCGCCATCGCGTTGTTGTACGCAAAGGCCGTTCTCGCCATCGCGTGGTTGTACGCAAAGGCCATTCTTGTCATCGCGTGGTTGTACGTCCAGTCCTTTCTCGGCATCGTCTAGTTGTATGCAAAGGTTGTTCTCAGCATCAGCGTGGTTGTACGCAACGAACGTTGTCGCCATCACCGTGGTTGTACGAAACGTCATTCAACCTGGACTTCGCGTTTTACCCAATCCTGTTTCTCAGGGTAAAACCTAACTGTTCAGGTGCCCCTCTACTGATGGCCTTTTCGGAGGAATAGAGCTCAGATGTAGACACATTAAAGTTTAAAAATCAACAATGGATACTTCATGTGGAGGGAAAGAGTTTCTGTAGAGGGCATTTGGTTGAAAAGGCCGCCAGTTGAGCTCCCCTTTGAGGGGGCACCTGAACAGTTACGGTAAAACAAAAAAAAACAGCATCTCTCATTACAGACAACATGCATGCGGGTCATGTCGCCTTCCCAGGCAACGAGGCTGCACGCCATGGTCGTCCAGGATGGCCAGCTGAAGCACGTCTCAACTATCATCTCCGACCGGCTGGTTATGCATCTCACATGAGAACTGTTCAGGTGCCCTCCCTATAGGGGAGTTCAACAGGATGACATTTATCCGACTGGGTAATAATAATGAAAAAGTTTCCGGGGAGCCAATATCGGGTGCAATGCGACATGATGCTGTGCTACATGGCGTGGCTTTCTTGGGCCGGGGTGACGCCGGGCCGCACAAGGGTGTGGGTTGCCTCAAGACACGCCACGACATCCTTGAAACCGCAGAATGTTGAAAAAGAAGTTAAGTTAAAGCAGTGCTGCTGTATGCTCACGAAATTTAAACGAATATCTTTCAGCGTTAACATTTCAGTGTGGATGATTACGAGCAGACACTAATACCTTTACATAATTATCTTTAATATTAATTGTTATATACATATTCGTAAAACTATTTTAGTCTCTGTTCACGGGTGAGGGATGAAGACGGAGTCAGATTTACAGTTATTACCCAGGCGGATAAATGTCAGCGAAAATGCGAATTTACTCAAATAGTCTCCACGAATGTATCCGTTCACGCATGAAGTCTCCCTGAGCTCGGAGGGAAGAGTCCTGAGTCCGAAGGAATGCCTGCCACGGGTTCTGAGAAGGCCCCCTGAATCCATAGGTAGGCCGTCAGCCCCCCCCAAGAAAGATCCACCCTTGGCCTGGAAACAGGCCGTCCTGGGTTCGGAGACAGTCTCCTCAACTTCTGGTGTGAACAGATACAAAAATTAAAACTCCTAGCTTTTCTCAAGGATGACATCTTCGAACTTTTCATTTCCTCTGTTCGAAAATCCTATCGAAGCGTGGAGATATGGTCCGGAAGCTAACTCTGTATATCGTGCATTACGCGATCATAAGAAAGGTACTAATATAACAGATGTAATTAGTGTATCTGTCGTAAGAGACTGTATTTGTATGATTGGTATACCTAAAATTCATGTCACTGTTCAGGTGCCCCTCTATTGAGAACCTTTTCGAATGATGAGAACCCAGATGAGGAACCCTTGAAGCTGAAGAGTCAACAATGGATGCTTCATGTGGAGGGGAAGAGTTTCTGTAGATAGCATTTTATATAGCATTTTGCTTGGAAAGGGCCCCCCTGTTGAGCTTCCCATGTGGGGGCACCTGAACAGTTACGGAGGGCCGGACTTCCTTCGTCCGGGTGCTTTCGCCCCAGCCCCGGGAGCACGTCTAAGTGATGCCTTCGCTCTTGGGGGCGGACACGATCCGATAAGCCCTGACACCTCCCCGATAACAGAAACTGCGGCTCTAAACCGCTGTTTTTCCGGACAGCTCCGGCATATTTCCAGCTCGACACATCAACCCTTCAGGGCAACACAGGGTCGTACGCCTTTGGGGTCCTGGCCTCCAGGATACTCATGCCATAGTTCCTACTACTCCCTTCGGCTTCTATGCCTGTGCCGCGCAGAGCCCCGCAGTCTCTGAGCCTGTTTGCCGCAGAGCCCTGCGGGCCTCTGAGGCTGTTCCCCTGATCCCAGAGCCCTGCGGCCTCTGAGACCGTGCCCCTGAGACTGTGCCGCAGAGCCCCGCGGCCTCAAGGCGCCAGGGTGGCTCTGAGGCCTCAGTGTCTGAGCAACTCTGGGCTCAAGACCCAGGCTCATCAGATTCAGAGCCCCGTGACCACCCGGCCTCACGCCGCACGGGTAGGCTTCAGCGTGGTCCTCTGGCCCTGGATGATCTTCAGGATCCTGCCGAGGTTGCTGTTGGCCTCCTGGTTGTAGTTCTTGTCCGCGAAGTCCACGTTGTCCATCATGACCTTGTAGAGGGAGAGCCTCCAGTCGCGGTGGTAGGGGGACTCGTAGGGGGGGGAGAGCTCCGGGAGCTCCGGGAAGCCCTCGTTCTGGACGGGGGGCTCGAAGACCACGAAGACCTTGCCCTGGAAGGTGAGCGTCCTTTCCTGGCGGGTGTAGACCCGGGGGGAAAGGCCCAGGAAGCTCACGTAGTCGGAGAGGTGCGCCGAGGCTATGCGCGAGGCCGTCCACCGCCTGGAGGCGGGGTTCACGTTCGCGTAGCCCATGGCCTCCCTCAGGGCGAGCTCAATGCCCTCCATGACCCCCATGCGCCTGGCGCCGTGGTCCACCTCGCTTATGAAGGCGCGGAACATGTCCGGGGGGAAGCCGTAGAAGCGGCGCTTGTCCTTGTCGGAGGTGAGGCGCTCCAGCGACTCCTTCCACTCGCGCTCGAGCATCCTGCGGTACATCGACGCCGTGTCGTCCTCGCGCCTGGCCGGAGCAGGGGCGGCCGAGGGCACGGGCCCGGCGGGTCCGGCGCCCGCGGCGGAGAAGAAGGTGCCCAGGATGTCCTCCTCGTTTATCTCGCCCATGTCCATCTCGTCGTCCTCGGACTCGGGGGCGTCCTGGGGCTCCGCGCCCAGGCCGTCCTCCCCGTCCTCCTCAGGCTCGCTCACGGGCCGCGAGAAGATCTCGTGGCACTCGTCGTCGGACAGGGTCATGTCGCGGAGGAGCAGGCCGAAGCGGTGCCAGGGGGTGTTGGCGGCGGGGGCCTTGCCCTGCTGCTGGCCGTCCGCCGGGTTCCCGAGGCGGGAAAGGACGCCCGACACCTTGAAGTAGGCCTGGCGCTTCACCTGCTTCTCCTCGTCGGAGGAGCCGCCCTTGTAGAAGGACGCCAGGGTCGCATGCACGTTCTCGCCCTCCGTCAGGGTGAGGGCCGTGAGCTGGGGGGTCTTCAGGTCCTGGCCAACGAGCGGGGTGAGGTGGGCGATGATGTAGCCGGTTCCCCCGTCCTCGGACTCCAGGGCCCCGTCCCAGGCCGCCTCGGGGTCCTGCACGTACTTGTTCACGTTCTCCGAGGCGAGGTAGCCGGCCTTCAGCTTGTCGATCCAGGGCCTCTGTTCCGGCCTCACCCCCCTGGAACGCCAGGCCTCGTCCTCGGAGTCCCCGGAACCGCCCGAGACGTTCTCTATGTCCAGGTAGGCCTCGGTCTTCCGGACGTTCAGGAGCCAGTAGCAGTTCCGGAAGGGGTGGTTCTGCCCCCCCTCCTGGGACCACTGGTCCGGCCACTTGTCCTTCGCGAAGGTGTCCCTTATGGAGGCGTGGAAGCGGTTCTGGAACACTGTGGAGAGATCCGCCGCGCCCTCGGTGGGGATGAGGTGGTTGTTGAAGAAGGTGAGCACCAGGAACAGGCACACGGGCTTGCCGGTCCGCGCTGCGGGGGTGGGTCCGTGGGCGTCCCCTATCCAGCCGTTCACCACCTCGGGGAGGCCCGGGCAGTCCACGTTCCTGTCCCAGACGCACAGGAGCATCGCGGTAATCTCCTTCTGGGCCGCGTAGCGCTGGAACACGTAGGCCACCTTGCCGCGCAGGATGCACTCGGCCAGGTTGTCCGGGTTCTTTATCTCATCGTTGAAGTTCCCGTACTTCTTCCTGGCGCGGTAGCCCGGAAAGTCCAGGATGTCGGCCTTGTCCATGAAGTCGCCGGGCTTCTCCATGACCTTCACGTGGAGCTCGGCTATGAGCGCGGACAGGACCGGCCTCTCCAGCGACGCCCGCGCCCCGTCCTGGGAGATCACGTCCACCTTGTCCGTCTGCTCGTCCAGGACGCCCTTGAGCATGCTCGCCTGGAGGATGCTGTTGGCCCTTCCGTCCGCCTTCTTGTTTTGATCCACCATGCCTCTGTCGTAGAGGGCGTTTATCCCCGTGAAGGCAGTGGCCGGGAAGCCCAGGCTGCTGAGCGCCCGGACGAGCTTCGCGTAGACCGCGGTGAACTCCGGGACCCCGCCCCAGATGAAAGATATGAGCTCGGCCCGCTCCTTTATGTCGAGCTTCTGGGCGAGCTCTATGGCCCTCGGCCAGAACATGGCCCGGAGCGACTTCCCGTAGATGAGCTTGGCGCCAATGGAGTCGACGTACTCGTTAAGGTCCTCCATCTGGTCCAGTGTGGGCGTGTTCCCGAAGCTCCCGGCGCGCTTCTCCAGCTTGTCCAGGACGGTTTTCAGGTGCCCGTCGTCCACCTCGTTCTCGCCCCCGCCCTCGGCCTCGGAATAGTAGGTGTTGGCGAGGATCTTCACGATGTCCATCTCGGAGAAGAGCTTCACGCACACGGGGAGCTGGGGGTCAGGGCTCCTGGGAGGCGCCTCAAGGGAGAAGCGGGTGACGAGGCCAGTGGTCTCCTTGCCGCCCTCGGGGTTGACCTCCCTGATGAAGTCCAGCCTGTCCCCCCCGAAGTCCACCTGGAGCTTACCGGAGGGGCCCTTGGCGAGGGCGGAGATCATGGTGGACTTGCCCACCTGGCTGGGGCCGAAGACGGCTATGCCCATCTTCTTGCCGGCGGCGGCCGCGTAGCTGTCCAGGAGCCTCGCGGACTTCCGCAGCCTCTTCTTGATCCCTTCCTGGTTGCCCTGCTCGGCCTCGTTCTCGGTGAGCCACCTCTCCCCGCCCCTCGCGGCGTCACGAAGCTCCATCGCGCAGGACCTTAGCTCCTCTGGCAACATCTTCCCGACCTCCCGGCCCGGAATCCCGGACCCTCTCTCCGGCCCTGACTGCCGGGCCGTCTCGCTGGCCCTGGCTGCCGGGCCGACATCTCAGGACCGGAACGCCTGACCTGCCTCTTCGGCCCGGACAGCCGGGGCAGATCCCAGCCCTGACTGCCGGACCCTTCTTCCGAGCCCGGGTAGCCGGGCTGAGCTCCTGAAACCCTAATGACTGGCCAGGCTCGTCGGATCGGCCTGACTGGTCTGCCGCCGAACCCGGCCTGACTGGTCTACCGCCGAACCCGGCCTGCCGAGCCTCGCGGTCCAGGCCTCCCTGGCCGGCCGGCAAACGCGAGTCCCCTCTACAAAGAGGAGGTTGCGGAGACTTCGGCACCTGGCGCCGAAGCGCGCCCGGTCCCGTCCCTCCGGCGAACTCAGTCTCCTACGAAAAGCCCTTCAAAAGATCCTCCTCGCTCCGCCCGGACCGCCGCCGTTCGGAGGGCTCCCGCCGCCCTCAGGACCGCCGTCGCCGTCCGGACGCCTCCCGGCCTTCCGCCCTGCAGTCCCGCGCCCGGAACCGGACCTTCCGGCACCTGCCCTGCCGGAAGCGGGCTTGCCGGCATCTGCCTTGTCAGCTACGGGCTTCCCGGCATACGCCTTGGCGGAAGCGGGCTTAACGGCATCCGCATTGACAGAAGCGGGCTTTAAGGCATCCGTCTTGACGGAAGCGGGGTTTACGGCATCCGTCTTGACGGAAGCTGGCTTAACGGCACCTGCCTTGACGGAAGCTGACTTCTTGGCTCCTGGCTTGCCGGCAACGGATTTCCCGGGGCCTGCCTTGGCTGACCTTACCTCCGCTTCCCCGGACTTGCCTGACCCGGACCCGGCCTCCGAGGCACCCGACATTGAGGACCCCTTGCCGGCGGTCCCGGACCTGGCCGTCCGCGCCTTGCGGCCTGCGGTCCCGCTCGCCGCCTTCACGGAACCGGCACCCGCGGCCTCCGGGCGGTCATCCGCCCCGCCGGCCCCTGCCCCGGCCTTTCCGGGGCTAATCACGGGCGGCAGTCTCTTGCCGGACGAGCCGGCCGCCGATCCCGGCTTCTTGGCACCGTGCCGGTGCTCTTCCAGGAACGCCTCCCATTCGGCCCAGCCGTCAGCACCGGGCGCGGCCTCCGCAAGCAGTCGGGGACTCCCGGAAAATCCGGCAGTTTCCGCAGGCCCGGCCTTGTCGAGGGGCGTTGCCTCCATGGCGCGGTACCCGGCGGCCTCGTCGCGCAGCCTGGCGGCCTCGGCCATGCGCCCGGATGCCTCACTGGCGAAGCCCTCCGCCTGGCGCGAGAGGGCGGAGGACGCGTCCCGCATCCTGGAGGCCTCCGCGAGGGCCGACGACACGTTGTCGAGCTGGGAGTCGGCGCTCTCCCGGAAGCGGGCCGCCCTCCCGGCAAGGCTCGCGGCCACCATGCGCTTCACAGCGGAGCTCCCGGGGCCCACGCAGGTTGCCTGCTCTTCCAGGTACTCAGCCTGTATCCGCAGGCTCTCGCCGCGGCCCTTCAGAGTGGCCGCCCAGTACACAAGGCCCACTCCGGCGCGCCTGAGCCTGTCGGCGCGGCAGCCGAGCTCGACGCGGTCGATGTCCAGGGTGTCGGCGAGGATCCCCTCCCTCAGCGCCCTGTGCTCCAGGGCCTCCGCCTTCCTGACGTGGCCCGCCGCAGGTGGGGGAGGCAGGACGGGGCAGCGAATCCCGCGGCGCAGGGCGTCATTCACGTCCGCATCGGTGAGGGGGACGCCGGAACGCCAGGCGGCCCTCGTGAGCCGAGTGACTTTCCGGGCGGCGCACAGCGCTTCCCTCACCTCTTCGGAGGAAAGCAGGGTCCCGCCGGCCAGCGCCCCCGAGTCGGCCCGCGCCCCTTCGCCGACCGGGGCCCCCTCGCCGGGCTTTTCGGCCTCGGGGCCCGGGGCGTCCACGGCCATGCCCAAGAAAACCGTCCCGGCCTTCACCAGGGCCGAGGTCAGCCTGTCCGCCTCCAGGACTAAGGAGTGAAGCTCGGACTCCATTTTTTCGAAAATCTGCCTGGTCTCCTTCATCCTCTCGGAAGCGAGCTGGACTACCACCTGATCCAGCAGGTTGACATGCTCGTCCGCCCTCTCCCAGGAAATGGTGGGAAAGATGGACATCTTCCCCCCCGTGGCCACCGCCTCTGAGCGGTCACGCGGCGCCTGCCTGTCCTGGACGGCGTCCCGGCCGTCGTTTCCGAAACCGCCGAAAGACTCCGACCGCGGCCACAGCCTCCAGAAGGCCCCGTCGGCCTTTGCCACCTTCTCGGCGGCTTTCCGCGCGGCCGAGCCCAGAAGCTGCGTCCTGGCCGCGAGCTCCCGGTTTACCTCGGGAAGCGCCTCCACAAGAAGCTTCATGCTGCTTGCCCTGCGCGCGACGCAGTCGACCGCACGCTCGAGGACCTTTAACCTGCGGCTGAGAGCGTCCCGGATGTCAGAGTAGTCGCCCGCGTTGCCCATGCCCTACCTTCGCTCGCCTGCCGCCTCTGCGGACGGCTGCCTCGTTGCCATTTGTTCCGCAGCGAGACGCCCTCGCTGCCTTAAGTAATGCCGGCAGACATCGCCGCCGGACTCCGGATTCCCCGCCACTGGGCCGGGGCCTGCGGAATCGCCGGCCCTCCCGGAGATTTCTGGTCAGCCCCGCCCTTTCGCGCCTTCCTAGCCGATCCGCCCTTCCATACGCCTACCTGCTCTTCCAGGCCGCTGGGCCCTTCCGGGCCTTCCTGGCCTCTCCGACCTTACGGACCTTTCGGGCCAACCTGGCCGACCTGCCCTTCCAGGCCGTTGGGTCCTTCCGGACCTACCTGGCCGCCCCTCCCTATCCAGGCCGCTGAGCCCTTCCGGACCTTCCTGGCCGAACCGCCCTTCCGGGCCTTCCTGGCCGACCTGCCCTTCCGGGTCTTCCTGGCCGATCCGCCCTTCCGGACCTTCCGGGCCTTCCTGGCCGCCCAGACATCTGAAGCCTACCGAGCCTGCCGTGCCCCGAGCTGACGGGCAGGGCCGGGAGGCGCCTGAAACGCCGGACCTCTGCCCGGAACCCGCAACCCGCCGAGGAGGCCCCTGCCGTCCTCCGGGACACGTCGCCGGCCCGGAGAAGCCGGCACGGGCGGGGCCCGGGGCACCGGGCAGCCGGCAGGGACACGGGCCGCAGGGGGGCCCTTCCGGCCTAGATCCTCGTCAGGTCCCCGGTGTCCAGCCAGTAGCCGGAGTCGTTGCGGAGGGTCTGGAGGCGCACGACCACGGAGCCGAAGGCCGCGTTGTCGAACTTGTCGGCGACCTCCACCACCCTGAGCGTCCCCTCCGTGCGGGTGAGGTTCCGGTTGGCCTGGTTGCGGGGGCGTTCCTCCGGGTCCTCGGCCTCGACCATCTCGAACTGGAGCTTCACCGAGTAGGGAAGCTTGCCCACGGACTGCTCCTGGGCGGCGGAGTCGCGGAACTCCATGGAATAGAGCCGGGTGGTGGTCCAGCGCTCGCAGGAGAGCTGGCGGAAGCCCACGGCGGCGTTGGCGGTGAACTGGACGGTGCGCTCCGAGGAGACCTCGGTCCCCTTGTGGACGTCCAGGTTGGTGAACCAGACGTTCTGCTCGCCCTTGTGGAGCTTCCCGGCGGCGTCCAGCATGCCCATGTAGCGGTTGATGGGCTGGGGGAGGAAGTTGTCGGTGTCTATGGTGAGCCCGTTTAAGGCCCTCTCGGCGAGCGAGCAGATTATGGCCCCCACCACCACGGAGGTCTTGGGGTCCTCGATGCGGCCGTGGGTCACGAAGGGGTACTCGGAGTCCACGCGGTACTTGTGCATGTGGACGACCCGGTCCACGGGCAGGAAGGTCCTCTCGTAGGGGGCCCGCATGACCGCCGGCCAGCGGCTGGGCCGGCCGGTCATTATGAGCACGTCGCAGTCGTAGTAGCGGACGATCTCGCCCATGTCGACCAGGATCTGCTCAACCACGAAGCCCACGTTGCGGTCCACGCGCCTCAGGTCGACCGTGAAGCTGAAGTCCAGGAGCGAGAACCCGAACCAGCCGCCGTCCGACAGGGCGGTCTCGACGTATTTCAGGATGTTCGCGAGCCTCTCGGGGGCCTTTGCGCCCTCGGGGACGCCCAGGCACTCGCGGACGCTCACCTCCCTGGGCCCGAGCTCCCCGAACTGGCCGCAGTCCTCGTAGAGCTTCAGGATCCTGAGCGCCACGGGGACGGCAACGTGGGCAACGAACTGGCTCCGGATCTGCTTCTGCTCGCGGCTGGACTCCTGGACGGAGGATGTCACCGTGTCGGTGAACAGCCTGTCGAAGATGCTCTTGGGGTCCCGCACCTGCTGGCGCTGGGCGGCCAGGGTGAGCGCCGGGACGAACTCGTTTATTATCACCTCGCGCATGATGTCGTCGCCCGCCACGTTGAACCCGTCCCGGAAGTCCTGGAAAGGCAGGAGGTGCGGGGTGGCGGATCCGGGGTTCTGGATGGTGTAGGTGATGATGGAAAGGTCGGTGGTGCCGCCGCCCATGTCGATGGAGGCGATCCGGAGGCTCTCCTCGGGGGGAGCCCCTGCGGCCGCGGCCGAGCTCCGGCGCTTCTGGCCAAGGAGCCGGAACAGCTCGGAGGCGTTGTTGTGGAACTTCTTGTTGATCTCGTTGTAGAGCCAGACCATCTGGGTGCAGGTGGCCTCGTACCACTCGCACCGCACGGTGGGGGAGGCCCGGAAGTCCTCGGAGGCGGGCCTCGAGTAGAAGTCCTTCCACCAGCCCATGCTGGTCCACACGGCCTCAACAGCGAGCCTGGCCCAGGTCTTGAAGATGTTCTGCTCGGCCAGCGGCATCGCCGTGGGGACGGTCAGGATTATCTGCTTGAGCCTCCTCGCCCGGTTGGGGTTCTCTCGGGTGTCGCGGACTCCGGGTGCGTTTATGGTGGAGAGCGCCTGGGCCACCAGCTCGGCTATGAGGAACATCATGAGCGAGCTCCGGCTGTAGCTCGCCTTGAAGGCCCCTATGTTGTCGCCGCGCTCCACGTACTGGCTTATGGGCCCGGGGAGCGCCACCCGCTTGAGGTCGGGCCGGTCCTCCCTGGCGGGCTCCTTGAAGACCGTGAGCGGGATGCCCGACGAGTTCACGTTGAGGACGAAGGCCCCGTAGTTCACCGCGGGGTGCTCCTGGCCGCGGTTGTGGTAGTCGCAGGAGTTGTTGAAGTACCACTGCACCTGGCGCTTGCGGGTGTCCCACAGGTAGCGCTTCGGGCTGGACATGCCCGTGGGCCCCATCTCCTCGCGGGCGGCGGCGGCCAGCCGGGACGCCTCCAGCCCGACCCTGACGGTGGAGGGCCACCTGAAGGACTGCTTGTGGCCCCTGGAGTCCTTGGCGAAGCTCCAGTCCTGGGGCCCGAACCAGGGCTCCATGAACTCCACCGACGTGTCCAGGGGCTCGGAGTAGGTCCTGGACGGCTCGGTCAGATCGCGTATCTGGAGCGGGTAGCAGTCAGTGAGCCTGGTCCCGCCCAGGGGGGACGTCTCCACTATCACCCCGGTTATGCGGGAGTTGCCGACGTCTATGACGAGGGTCGCGTCGGTGGGCTTCTCGGAGGCGGGGTTTATGACCCTGACCGGCGGGCCCATGGCCCCGGAGAGGTGGATGCCCTCCAGGAGGGTCTCGTAGAGGGCCATGTACTCGGTGCGGGGGGTCCTCCCGTCGTCCTCGAAGGCGTAGTTGGGGAAGGCCTCGTCCAGCTTGGAGAGCCTCTTGAAGCGTTTCCGGGCGGCGTCCCAGATTTCCCGCACGCCCTTCTTCACCCACTCCAGCCCGTCCACGAACCAGGCGTTGTCCCTCTCGTGCCAGGCGAGGGAAAACGAGCTCGCTCCCTCGACGTCCCTGGGCGAGAGCGCGTGGTAGGCGGCGGACTGCCCCCCCATGGAGTCCGGCCCGGCCTTGGGGCTCTCCACCTGGGGGTCGAAGACCAGGGTGAGCTTCCACGCGAGGCTGTCGGGATCGTCGGGGGCGGTCACCCAGGCCCGGCACCAGTCCGTCGGCCCCCCCGAGAAGAGGGGCGTCTGGTCGGCGTTCATCGCCTGGTGCGCGAACATGGGGAACGGCAGCCACTGGCCCGCGAAGAGCTGGAACGCGGAGAGGTACTCGCAGTTGTAATGGACCGGGAGGATGTTGTCCGGCCTGGTCCTCTCCCGGTACTCGCCGGCGACGTCCGGGTTGGGCTCCAGGGGGGCCAGGACCGTCTTCCGCTCCTGCCCCTCGGACATCTTCACGTGGAAGGGCTTCTTGGTGGTGGCAATGGTGTGCTTGCCCAGGGGCCTGCCCAGGTCCACCTCGTAGTCGATGAACTGGAGCGCCCCGCCCGGGACTACCGTGAAAACTTTCTGGTTGGACATGCTCTCCTGCCTGCCTTGAGCCCCGGCTCCCCCGGGAAGGACCCCCGAGCCCCCGGAAGCTCCGCGAACGCCTCGCCGCCGTGTCGTGCCGATCACGTTCCCCATCCGGCCGGCCCGTGCCGAAAGGAACCGGACGGTAAGATTCAGATGCCCCCGGAACACCTGATGCCCCGGATACCCAGCTCCCCTCCTGAAGGCCTGGGATGCCCAGGACAACCCGGACGGTCCAGGACGACCCGGAAGGCCGGGATGCCCCTGGGATGAACATTTCACCCTGGATGCACGTGACACCCCGGAAGCCGGGGATGCCCCCGGGCAGTCCGGGAGGCCCCTGGAAGCCCATGATGCCCCAGGGATGTCAGGATATCAAGGAAGTCCGGGATGACCCGGAAGCCCGGGATGCCCCAGGGATGCCCATGTCACCCTGGATGTCCACGACACCCCGGCATCCGGGGATGCCCCCGGGCAGTCCAGGGGCGCGGGCATCCGGGGATGCCCCCGGGCAGTCCAGTGGGCCCCGGAAGCCGGGGATGCTTCCGGACAGTCCAGATGCACCGGCAGCCGGGGATGCCCCCGGGCAGTCCAGATGCACCGGCAGCCGGGGATGCCCCCGGGCGGTCCAAAGGGCCCAGGAAGCCGGGGATGCCCCCGGGCGTCACAAAGGGCCCCGGAAGCCGGGGATGCCCCCAAGGCAGTCCAGGAAGCTCCGGATTGCATCAGAAGCCCAGGATAACCCCAGGATACTCAGGATGGCCAGAATACCCCGGAAGCCCGCGATGCCCCAAGTACCCAGGACACTTCAAGTACCCAGGACACTTGTACCCAGGACACTTAAGGAAGCCCTGGATGCACCGTGAACAATAAGGGCACTCAGGAATCCCTCAGTTTCTGGAAAGACAACTGCAGGCCGGAGATAGGCCTCCCCCGGAAGGCAACAGAGGATCCCTGCGACCTTCCGGAGGAGTCCGGCATCGGAGTCTGAAGGTGGTTGGTTGGAAGGCGGTCGGCCTAGCCCGCGCAGGCCGGCCCGACAGGGACAAGGTAAGACCGGGAGGGTTCCATGTCAAGGCTTATCGGACGCTTTCCGGAACTGCATGACCTGCCTTTCCCTCGCCCGCAGGGCTCGGCCCCTGAAGAAGCCGGGGCCCGTTCTTCTCGCCGGGACGGGAGGCCAGGCCAGGGCAGGGAGCGCAGCTCCCGGCCCTCAGACGAACTTCTCACGCCATGGGTTTCATGCCAAACGTGACGCGCCTACACGGCAGGAGGCCAATTATTCCGAAAAGATACGCGACCGATGGTATAGCAATACACCTTCGAACCCTACAAACTGAAAATGAAAAGCGGTTTTGGAAACCGCTGACCCACTGGAGCTCCGGAACTCCGGGCCCCGGTCTTGATTTCCGTGGCCGAGTCGCCTATAATTTCAAACAGGCAGTCTGTGATCGTACCGGATGATCAGTTGCCGGTCACGATTCCGAATCCGGACTCAAAAGGCGGGCAAGCTTTGTTTACAGGGAACGACATCGACGGGACGGTGAGCCTGCTTGTCTGGCTTGTCAGGATTTTGGCGTTTTTCCTGATAACGAAGATTCTGTCCAGTTCTGTCTGCAGGGCGGATTCCGGAAAAGCCGACCCGATCCCGACAACTATTGACTATCTAAAGTCTCTCCAGCTCCAGGATCGCCTTCAAAAATTTGTTGCCATTCTAAATCCCTATTCCATTCTGGAATTTATAGGAGTCGAACCAGAACTGATTCCTGGCGCACGGTTGCTCAGCACCGAACTGCTCGACTCGAGGCTGGAGTTAAGCCGCCCTGACTTGATTCTCCAGCTTGTCGACCTCTCGTGTCACATTGTCGAGTTTCAGTCCACCGCCAACAACCGTGATATCTTCCGTTTCACAAGGTGTCACAACAAGCTGGCGGAATATCTGATGACAGAGTACGGAGGATTCGAATTCATTCCTCCGATCTGGGTCACCGGCGTCTTTTCCGCTTCCGCAGGCTTTCGCCCGTCCCCGCGCTATCCCCACAAGAACACGTCTTGTCCAGAACGGGACAGCTTCTCCTTCACCGTCGGCCAGGTCTTCCTGGTTGATTTTCTCGACATAGAAGTGGCAGTCAAGAAAGCCTGGGCCGCGTTCGAGAGCTGGGACGGCAAGGGAACCTTGCCGCTCTCGAAGCTCGAAATGCTCAAGTGGCATTTGTCCGCGCTCGGAAAAATACCGAAAGACCCACTGAAGGCGCTCAAGGCTATCGAGGACTATCTCGAGGTAGGGCGGTACATGGCGGAAAAAGCCGGGGCCCCGCACATCCTCTTCCTCACGATTTGCGGTGTCCTGGCGCTCAAAAACATCCCCGCTGACGACATTATCTACAAGTTCTTGGAGGGACTGTATAAAATGGGTATCTCTGCAACCATGTTCATGGACGCGTGGACAAACGGACAGTATTCGAAAGACATGGAGGAGAAGGCCGCCTTGCAGGCGAAGAATGACGCCTTGGTACCCATAGCGGTACGGGCCTTGTACGCCGAAAACAAGAGCCCGGCGGAGATCTGCGAGACCCTGGATCTCGAAGAGGAAGAGGTCTTGAGAATTCTTAAGGGCAACGGCAACGGCAGGT
>JAISFP010000179.1 GCA_031263525.1 Deltaproteobacteria bacterium
TTCGGTTCCGAAAGGCCGACACCTGGCTCGTGAGGCAGTCCAGCCCGGTTCCATGGGGTGCCCGGCCCGGAATCGGAGGGGGTGCGGCCCGCGTGAGGCGAGGCGGCAGTTCGGTTCCGACAGGCCGACACCTGGCTCGTGAGGCAGTCCAGCCCGGGTCCCGGGGGGGCCCGGCCCGGTTTCGGAGGGGGTGCGGCCCGCGTGAGGCGAGGCGGCGGTTCGGTTCCGAAAGGCCGACACCTGGCTCGTGAGGCAGTCCAGCCCGGTTCCGGGGGGTGCCCGGTCAGGCACCGGAGACTTGCCGGTCGGTTGCGGGGGGGACTGCTGTCCGAACCCCTGCCGTGAACGGATGCTCCTTAAGCCCCCTCGCTGTCCCGAGCCGCGGCGGGCTTCCGAACCTCCGAGACATCCGGAGAGCTTCTGAGCCGCGCGGGGGACGTCCGGTGCCCCTCGGCGCGTAATGAGTGCCGCCCGGCATCCGGAAGGGCCCGAGGCAGCCCGGAAGGCAAGACGGGCCGTCCGGAGGCTTACTGAGGCTTCCGAGGCGTCCTGATGCCCCCTTGCTTTCCTGGGCCGTGGCTGACCTTGCGATGACCCGACGACATCCGGAGAGCTTCTGAAGCCGCGCGTGGCGTCAGGAGCACCTCGGCGCGGCTGGAGGGCCTCCGGACGTCCTGATGGACGCTCTGAGGCAGCCCGGAAGGCAGGACGGGCCGTCCGGTCCGGAGTCTTCCGGGGAGCCAGGAGGGCCGCCGGGCGTCCGGGAAGCGTCTGGACGGGAGTCCCCCGGCCTTCCACGGGGCGGCAGGTTCGCCTGGCGGAGGGAGCCGCGGACGCAAACGTAATTTTGCTGACGGAGTAGTTTTCGTGCGGCGTGGCGGGGAGCCCCCGTGAACCCATCTGCAGCCGCGGCCGGCAGGGATCCGCAGCCGGAGGGGCACGGGAGCGCCGGGGGGTGCCATGTTCGGCTTGACAAGCCGCGAGGCTATCCAATATGATTCGTTTCAGTCTGCCGAGCCGGGCCCGGGGCGTCACTGCCCGGGCCAGGGGCACCGGAGAGTCCCTCCGGACTGCAGCCCGGCCGAGGCAGGCGTCTCACTCCTCCACACAGCTCCGAAGCTCGGCTTGCCGCCGGGCCCCCTTCCTCACGGGGGCGCCCGCGGGAGGACACGTCGTGCCCTCCGTCCGGCAGGCCCTTCTTCCGTCCAAAAGCTAGCCTGACCTTATCCCGCCTCCGGGCCGGGTGACGGGGCAGGTTCCCGCGCGAGGCGTCCGTGATCCGGGACGCCGCCCGGGAACTGCGCCATCTCCCGGGCTCGCGGGACCGCCGGCGCCAGCCGCCTGACGTGTCCCGCCGAGCGGCACCGGGATGCCGGGAGCCTTCCCGCGGCCTGAACTCGCCGCGGGCGGGGGGGCACGTGGAGGTACCCCGTGGAACTCAAATCGCTCTGGCTCGGCCTTCTCGTCTCCATGCTGGCCTTCAGCGTCAAGACAGGCCTCGGCTGGAGCTACATGTGGCTCAGGTGCCCCCCCGGCAGGCGGGCATGGGCCACCCTGGGGGTCATGGCCCTCTACCTCGCCCTGTTCGGCGGGGTCCTGGCCCTGGTCTCACGCATAAACATACTCGGCCACTACCAGGTCCTGGCGCCGCTGTGGCAGGGAGGCATCACCCTGCACTGGCTGGTGGCGGCCTTCCTCGTCCTCTGGGGGCTCATGCTCCTCAGGTCCGACGGGGAAGGTCACGCCTCGGCCACTGCCGGAGGCGCGTCCGCGCCCGGCACTGCCTGGGCTTCCCAGGCAGCCGGGGAACAGGGCTGGGAAGTCGGCGGGTCCGCCTGCAGCGGGGCTTCCGGAGGCGGCGCGTCCGCGTCCGCCGGCGGGGAGGCTGACGAGGCCGAAGCGTCCTGCTCGACCGCTGCCGGCGGGTCCGGAGCGTCCGCTTCAGCCGTGAACGACGGGATTTCCGGGGCCGGCGCTTCCGCTTCCGCCGGGACTCGCGGGGCCATCCCGGGGTCCGGGCCGCAGGCTTCACCGACATGTTGCGGCGGAGGCGGCGGGTCGACCAAGGCCTGGCTCGCGCTGGTCATACCGTGCCCGGTGTGCCTGAGCATCATCCTCATGGCCCTCGCCGGGCTGGTGCTGTATTTCCCCGACAACGCACTGGCGGCCACCGGGCTCCTGTACCTGGCCTTCCTGGGGGTCGCGGGAGGCGCGGGGCTGGGCATGATCCTGGGCCGAGGGGGCGACTCCGAGCCCCTGGAGCACACCCTCGGGCTGGTCATGATCCTCATAGCCGCCTACTTCATCCTGAGCGCCCTTGTGATGCCGCAGTTCTCCGACGTGGGCAGGGTCTACCGCATCGCCTCGTATGCCAAGGAGGACACATTCCGGTGGGGGGCCGGGGCCTTCGCGCTCCTGAGCTCGCTCGCCGTGCTCCTGACACTGGGCTTCTTTCTCGGGAGACGGGACTCCAGGCGGTCCGTGCGGGCGTGACCTGGCGTCGCGGCTGCCCCCGGACAGTCCATGCCCGGAGCATTTCAGCGGAAGCACTGCTTGCCTGCGACCGTTGCGGAAACGCCTTCGCATGCGGACGCCTAAAGATTTTCTGACCGACCGCATCTCTATCGAAGTCCTCAGCTCCGGCTCCTGAACGGCCGAGGCCTGAAGCTTTTCCGTCTCAGCCCTGAGCCTCCGGCGTCTTGAATCTTTCGCCCAACGCCTTTGCCTCATAAACCCTTTTGCCTTTGCTTCATGCCTCATGGCTCTGGCGCGTTTGCCTTTCTGCCTCAGAACCCTTTGCCTCTGGCATTTGTCTCATAACAAATTTTCCTCATGCTTTTGCCTCCGTAACCCTTTCGCCTCATGCCTCTAGCGTGTTAAGCCTTTTGCCTCACCTCTGCCTCTGCAACCATTTTTTCTCATGCCTTTACCGCTTTAATCCTTGTCAGTTTAGCCTTGTTTCTTAACTGCCTTAATTTTTATGCCTCAAGCGGTTTAATTTCTTTGCCTAAGTCTGACAAGCTTCCGTTATCCATGCCTTTAAGGACAATGCGTTTCTGAGTATTGAGCCTCATTCGTTTTTTATGCCTTGACACTTATGTCCTTATTCTTTTAGCCTAATGCCTTTTGCCCTAATGCCTTTGACCTTAATTCCTCATGCCGTTTGCCTTATCGATTTCGCCTCGCGCCTTTATGCCTCAAGTATTTATGCCTCAAGTATTTATGAATCAAGCCTAATTCCTTTATGCGCCATGCCCCATGCGTCTGAACGGTGCTGGCAACATTCTTTTAATTTTCAATATGTATCCTCTAAGCATCAAGTCTTTCTAAATCATGCGTCTGACGCCGGACCAGAGGCAGACCTACTTCCGGTCCGTAACAATTTAAGCTTAAACCCATAATGTCCATGCATTCCGGAGCCATGCCGCTTTCAGGCAATGAGGTCCCTAAGCCTCCCGCCCGAGCCGCCGCACGGCCTCCCGTCCGCATGCCGCTCCTAGGGCGGCCCCTCCCCCGGCTTCCCCGGACCCGGGCGCTGACCCGCCCCGGCCCGCACGGAGCCGGACCTTCCACAGACGCGTTTTCTCCCGACACTCCACCCCCGACGACCCTCCGTCCCGACGGCACCGCAAGCGCCCGCGCAGCCCGCGGCCCGCCCGTCCTGCGCCCGGAAGCCCGGCCTCCGCCGGATGGCGGCGGGGACGCGGCATGCCGCGACCCGCAGCAGGCGGCTGGGACGGCACCACCGAGAACACATGAACATCGGCGCCTTCATCCAGTCCATCCTCTATCTCATATCCTCCTCGCTCCTCTACCCGGCCATGATAGTGCTCCTGGTCTCCTTCATGGGCCTCGTGGTCGCCCTCGGCGCCTTCCTGGCCGAGTGGGCCGAGAGGGCGAGGATTAGGCAGCCGGTCCAGGAGGACTGGCCGGCCATCCTCAGGGGCCGCAGGAGAATGAACCACTTCATGGGCGAGGCCCTGGACGAGCTCGAGTCCATCCTCTCCCGCAGGAACGGCGACGGGTCCAACGCCCCGGCCCTGTGGGCCGAGGTCGACCGGCTCTTCACCTCCACCGGGCGCAGGCACAAGAGGAAGCTCGACTTCCTCAGGGTGCTGGTCCGCATGGGACCGTCCACGGGCCTCATCGCCACCCTCATACCCATGAGCACCGGCCTCGCCGCCCTGAGCCAGGGCGACATGACCAGGCTCTCGGCGGACCTGGTGGTGGCCTTCACCGCCACCATCGTGGGCCTCGCCGTGGGGGTCACCGCCTTCGTGCTCTACTCCGTCCGCTCCCGCTGGCTGGAGGGAGACCTGGAGACCCTGGAGCTGGTCATGTCCAGCCGCGCCGAGGCCAGGCTCGGCCCGCAGGCGGCGTCGTGAGAAGGCGCAGGCTCGGAGCGGGCCGAGAGATTCCCGAGGCCGACGACCCCATGCTCGCCGTCATCAACCTCATTGACATCTTCCTGGTTTTCATCGTGGCGGTGCTCATAAGCTTCCTCTCCGCCATGGGCCTCCAGGACCTTCTGGACAAGGACAGCGAGGTCTCGGTGGTGAAGCGTTCCGCGGACGGCGAGATGACCCTCATCACCAAGAAGGCAAGCAAGATCGAGGCCGTGAAGATCACGAAGTCCGAGGCGGAGGGCAAGGGAGTCCGGCTGGGCGTGGCCTACCAGCTGGAGGACGGCACAATGGTCTACCTCCCCGACGAGGGGGCGGGAGACTAGGGCCCGGGCCCGGCAGGCCCTGTTCCGGCACCCTGAGGCGGGGCCCTCCTGGCAGGGCCCGAAGCCTGACACCCGACCGTTTTCCCCGTGGCCGGCGGCCCCGCCGCCTGCCTCCTATAGGCGGCCCCGCCGCCCGCCTCCTTCAGGCGGGCCCGCCGCCCGCATCCTATAGGCGGCCCCGCCGCCTTGCTCCTTCAGGCGGCCCCACCGCCCGCCTCCTTCAGGCGGCCCAGCCGCCTGGCTCCTTCAGACGGCCCCGCCGCCTGGCTCCTATAGGCGGCCCTGTAGCCTGGCTCCTTCAGACGGCCCAGCCGCCTGGCTCCTGCAGACGGCCCAGCCGCCTGGCTCCTTCAGACGGCCCAGCCG
>JAISFP010000182.1 GCA_031263525.1 Deltaproteobacteria bacterium
ATGTCGGAATCATCTTCCATATTTCATTAGCGAATCATAGAGAGGAGATACCATGTCTGGGGGTTTTCCCGACCTTTTCACCTTTGGATTGATAGCTAAATTCCGACATTTCATTGGACGGGTAATATGTCCATAGGCTCGCATGTCACCTGCCCTTCCTGCGGCGGTATCGTGGACGTGACTCCCGACCGGACGGAACTGTTCTGCCCCTGGTGCGGGAACCCGGTGGACCCCGCCTCCCCTGATCGCGGGGCGGACAGTCCCGGCCACGCCTCCGGCACCTCCGGCCAACCCGGCCCCGCCGCACAGCCCGACATTCCCTCAGTTCGAGGTCCCCGCGTTCCCGCGAGGCCAGACGGCCCATTCCGCGCCCGCGACTGGCGCCAGTCCGTCCCCCCGCACTCAATAAACGCCCGGGCACCCGTCGCCATCGTGATCCGACCGTGGGACCCGCGCCGCAGCCGCCGGAGCGTCCTGGCGATCCTGCCCGTGGCAATCGTCGCCCTCGTCATCGCCGGCCTCTCATTCTATTTCGCCCTGAACTATTCCTCTCCTCCGAACGAGGCCTCGCGGACTGCCGCCGCCCCCGGGAGCCGTTCCGCAAACCGGAACCAGGCGGTGCCCGGAACCGGACGAGCAAACGACTTGCCGCCCGCCTCGCCAGACGTGCCAGACGGCACCGAACACCTGACATTCACCCCTGGCATCACGTTCAACCGCTACCTCACCAACGCGGACGCCGGCAGTATCCTCATAATCAGCGGCAGGGTCGATAACGGCTTCCCGGACAGAAGGAGCCACATCAGGCTGAAGGCTTTCCTCAAGGACTCCGGAGGCGCCGTGACGGCCGAAAGAGAGGCCTTTGCAGGAAACTACCTCACGGACATCGAACTCACAACGCTTCCAGTGAACGAGATTCAGGCCGTGCTATCACGTCCCGACGGCCAGGACGGCTCCAACACCAACGTAGTCCCCGGAAGCTCGATACCTTTCATGCTGGTCTTCGACAGCCTCCCGCCGGATCTGGCTGAATACGCGGTCGAGATCATGGGCTCAGAAACTGCCGGACCGCAACCTGGTGCGTCATCCACCGACAGCGTCCCTCCCGCCTCCTGATTTTACCGGACCGCGGTCCGGACGGTCGGACGCCGTCGCGTCAGAACGGAAATTCCCCGTCTGCAGTCGATCCGCCCTGGTCATGAAATGGACTGCACCAATTGCACGCCTGAACACTCTTGCCATTTTTCTTTCACGCAAAGCCAGACACGCCCCCTCACTCTGCTCGCACTCCATTATCGACTCCAACTCCATTATCGGCTCACACTCCATTCATTCGGCTTTAACTCCTTATGAACGCATATTTAAATATTTAGATGATATACCAGCACTAACTATGACAGTTAAGCACAAAACATAAAATCAATAAAAAAATTTGTTTTGCCTGTCCTATGATCATTGTGTAGGATGTCGTTCGTTTCCGCTTTTACGTCATCGCTGACAAGTCAACGCATGTAGAAAGAATGAAATAAATTTTTTTCGTTTCAGACCACATCAGTCTCATCGGACAATCTATCAAAATTTTTCCGATGTAAGTGGAACATTATCTTTTGTGAACAGAAATGCAGTAATTTTTTGACAAAACATTTTACAGCGGCAGGTCCGCAGAACTGACCGGGCGCATGTCCTATGGGCATGGTACCGCGTCATGGCTTCAGGACGGCAGCGCTGACTGGATACTCCGGAACGACACACCTCCCCGAAGGGAAATGGCACGGCCTTCCCGACGTCCGTGCCAGACGGCCCGCGTTCGGTTGAGACGTATCCCGCAGAGCGAAAAGTACTAAGCGTAACGCACAACGCCCAACGAGCAACATGTCAGAAGCAGGACCGGTGTCAAGCCCTCAGCGCCTTCCTGTTCGCGGCCTCGCGCACCCAGCCCAGACGCTCGAGCTCTATGTCGGATGGCACTGTGCAGTCGGCACCTATCACTATCCCGTTCAGGCCCTGGGCCTCGTTCATGATGCGGGCAGTCTCCGCCTCCACCTCCGCCCGCGATCCCTTGTGGATTACTGAGCCGGCGGTGTTGGCGAAGCCGGCCACGAGCGCCCTGTTCGGAAATATCGCCCTGGCCTTCGGGAAGGAGACGCCTTCCACTGTGCGGGCGTAGCTTATGGCGTCGGCCGGGTAGGCCGCGAAGTCCTCCAGTCGGTTGCGGACGCCGGAGTAGCCGCAGACGTGGAGTATCGAGCGGCCTCCCGCCGCCCTCACAGCGTCAAGCACGGCCACCTCGGAAGGCGACACACGGGTTCGGTAGAAGTCGGAGCCGAAGGCGTCCCGGTCTGGGTTCTGGACGGAAAGGTAGATTCCGTCCGCCCCGGCCTCCCTCACAAGCTCCCGCGCCAGCACTGAGAGCCCCTCGCCCATCCTGCCGAGCGCCGCGGACACGCCGTCGGGATCCTCGCGGAGGAGGGCCGATAGCCTCTCGCGGCCCACGAGGAACCTGAGCGAGGTCAGGGGGGAAAAGATGTTGAAAAAGTACGGGATGTCCGGGTCAGTCTCGCGAACCCTGGCCTGGACCTCGACCTGGCCGGCTATCCAGGGATCCGAGACGTCAGCCGCCTTCAGATCGGCCGGCGCGAGCCGCTCTGCGGGGACCCCGCCAGATGGGTAGAAAAAAAATCCGTCGGACATCGTCTTCACGAAGTCCGGACGCACCTCCAGGATGAAGGTCCGGTGGGCCGCGACCGAGTCGTCCTTGAGAGACGGGTTCATGACGGCGTCCCCAATCTCGGCCTCGGGGATCAGGTGGAGCCAGAAGCCCACGGGGACGCGGGTCGTGGGCTCCAGCCGGAAAGTCTTGTCGAGAAGCTTCTTGTTGAGGCTCACCGTGTTCCTCCTGTGCGGGTCGGCCAAGCGCCTCCGCACGAATTCCTGGACGCAGGGGCCGACAGTCCATGGGTCTGGACGTCCGCCCGGTCATAGACCTGCCTCCTCGGCAGCCCGCCCGTTCGACCCTGACCAGGGCGGCGGCAGGCCGCCCGTGACGACCCGCGGCAGGACCAAACGGGTCAGGAAACCCTGCGGCAATTCGTCTCCAGACAGACTTCTACCACATTTGGGGGTCGTTTTCGAGCCAGCTAATTCATTTTTCCGTTTTCCGCCCAAAAGGCGGGATACGGCCCGCAGGAATCGGGCGGCCCTTTCCCCGGACACCGGAAGTCAGAGTGGTTTCCTTCATCAGGACTTCCTTCGGCCCCCCGACCAACTCCAATCAAACATTACAGCAAATGTCCACTGATGGTACCTTCACCATGTTATCACACTCATACAGATACCTTATCACGTTACTTTCCCGTCGGACGCACGGGCCTGGCAAGGCAGGACTCCTGGCATCCTCCGATTATTGTCTGAACTGCCACCAACATTTTGAATCATCATCCCTAGACTTGACATACAACGAGACCTGCCGCCAGTGCTCCGGAGGGACGGATCCGCACGGCCTGCCGGCCGTTCTCCGGAGGGACGGACCCGCCCGGCCTGCCGACCGTGCTCCGGCGGGACGGACCCGCCCGGCCTGCCGCCCGTGCTCCGGAGGGACTGACCTGCCCGTCCTGCCGCCCGTGCTCCGGAGGGCCGTGATTGCACCTCCCGTATCCCGTCCTCTGAAACGGATGACCGTGCCCGTTCTGCGTTCATGTCTCCCTGTACAGTTAATTTCGGAGCTTCCCGCCCGACCGCCTGACCGGCTTTCCGATAGGCAGGCGGACCGACAGGCAGCAGGACCGGCGGACAGGTCCTCCTCCCGGCACGTCACAGCGGCCCCAAAAAGGAAGGGCCCCGGAGCCGGGGGCTTTCGCCTCCGGTTCCGGGGCCCTCCATCGGATGTCAGGTCCGGGCCGCCTCGACCTCCGCCGGCCCGCCAGGCACCGGCGGCGGCGCCGGGCCGGGGGGGCGGCGCCCCCGGCTCCCGGCACGGGGCCCGGACAACCCGCTGGGACCCGGACCCCGAGCCGCAGGTCAGACGGCCAGCATTATCTGGTTCACGACCGTCGCGACCACCAGGGCGAGCGCCAGGTCGAAGAAGAGGCTGAAGAAGGTCCAGCGCCACTTGCCGGTCTCCTGTTTTATGACCAGGAGCGTCACGAAGCACGGCGAGTACAGGAGCGTGAAGAAGAGGAGCGCCGTGGCGTTGGCCTTGGTCCAGCTGGGATCGGCCTTGATGCGGTCGGCGAGGCTCTGGGACTCGTCGGGATCGACCGAGCCCAGCGCGTAGGCCGTGCCCAGGGTCGAGATGACCACCTCCTTGGCCGCCACGCCGCCTATGAGGGCGATGTTGGTCTGCCAGTTGAAGCCCGCGCCCCGGGTTATGGGCTCCACCGCCTGGCCCATGCGTCCGGCGAAGGAGTGGTTCAGCTCAGCCTCGGCCTCGCGGTTGTCCAGCTCGAGGGTCTTCTCGTCGACCTCCTCCTGAGGGAGGGCCGCCGCGTTGGCCTCTATCCGGGCGCGTTCCTCGTGCAGGGCCTCGTGCTGCTCGGCGGGGAGCCGCGGGTAGCTCATGGAGGCCCAGATGAGGATGGAGATGCCCAGGATGACCGTCCCGGCCTTCTTTATGTACTGCCAGGTGCGCTCCCAGGTGTGCAGGAGCACGCCCGAGAGGATCGGGTAGCGGTAGGGCGGGAGCTCCATGACGAACGGGGTGGCCGGTCCCCTCACCAGGGTGGACCTCAGGGCCTTGGAAATGAGCAGGGCAGACACCCAGCCCAGGATGGTGAACCCGAAGGCTATCATGGCCTGGTTCTTCTCGAAAAAGATGGCCGTGAACAGGAGGAACACGGGGATCTTGGCGCCGCACATCATGAAGGGCACGGTGAGTATCGTGGCGAGCCGCTCCCTTGGGGAGCGGAGCGTCCTCGCAGCCATGACGCCGGGCACCGCGCAGCCGCCGGCTATGCCGCCGCCTATGATGAAGGGCATGATGGAAGCCCCGTGGAGCCCGAAAATCCTGAACACCCTGTCCATCATGTAGGCGACCCTGGCCATGTAGCCGGAGTCCTCCAGGATGGATATCAGGAAGAACATGATCATTATGAGGGGCACGAAGCCCAGCACCCCCCCCACGCCGGCTATGATGCCGTCCGTCACGAGCGACCTGAGCCCCTCCGACCCGATGACGGAGCCAGCGGTCTCGGAGAGCCACCCGAAGAACGACTCGGTCCAGCCGAGGGGGATGTTCCCCACCTCGATGGTTATGTAGTACATGCCGTAGAGGACGGCGAGCAGGATGAGCGGGCCCACGAACCTCTGGGTCAGGACCGTGTCGGCCCTGTCGGAGGCCGCCGTCCTCTCGAAGACGTCCTCCTCGTGGTCGATCACGCCGTTCCGGAGTATCGAGCTGATCCAGCCGTACCGGTAGTCGGCTATCACCGCCTCGGGATAGGTGTTGAGGGTCGCGCGCAGGTGCCTGGTGACCTCGTCGGTCAGATCCTGGAGCTTCCTCGATGCCTCGGGGTTGGCCGCCTTAGCGAGCTTCGTTATCTCGGTGTCGCCCTCGAGGAACTTCAGGGCAACCCACCGCGCCGGGTAGTGCTCGGCCAGGAGCTTCGCATCCTCGGCAATGGGGGTCATCTTCTGCAGGACCAGGTCCAGGTCCGAGCCGTAGGAGATCTCCAGCGGGGCCGCCCGGCCGTTCTTCTCGGCCGCGAGATCCACCGCCGCCCTCAGCGCCTCGTCCAGGCCCCGGCCCTTCCTGGCCACCGCGGCGAAACACTTTATGCCGGTGAGCTCCTCCAGGCGCCCGATGTCGATCTTCACGCCCGACTTCTCGACCTCGTCCATCATGTTCAGGACCAGGACGAGAGGGCTCCCGAGCTCCAGCATCTGGACGGTGAGGTAGAGGTTCCTGTCAAGGACGCCCGCGTTCACGACGTCTATCACTGCCCCTGGCCTGTCCTCGGCCAGGACCCTCCTCGCCACCACCTCCTCCAGGGAGTAGGCGGTTATGGAGTAGGTGCCGGGAAGGTCTATGAGGGTCACGTCCTTCCCGTCCAGGTGCGCCGTGCCGTCCTTCTTCTCGACGGTGATGCCGGGGTAGTTGCCCACGTGCTGGCGGGCGCCGGTGTAGCGGTTGAACGCCGTGGTCTTGCCGGAGTTGGGGTTCCCCGCTATCGCTATCGCCTGCGATGCGCTTGCTGTCAAAGTTACACCTCTGATGAGCGGAGTGCCTGGCCCCGGCCCTTTGACCGGTGGCCTCGGCGCGGATAGGGCGCCGGTCGCCGTCTGCCCGGGGCGCGCGGACTCCCCTCCGCGCCCTTCCGGGCCAGCGCCCGTAGCCGTCCGGCCTGCCGGGGACGCCGGAGCCGCGCCGCGGACGGCGCCGGGACCGTGCCGGCCGGGCGCCGCGCGGGCTTCCGGACGGAGGCGACAGCGCTGCCCGGGCGGGGCGGCGTCCTCGCCCGGACGCGCCCCGCGCGTCCGGGCATGCTGGAATTTTCTCCGGCGTGCCGTGCTGGATGTGCCCCCGGAGGACAACGGCCCCCGCTGGGCAGGGAGGCGCCTTCCCCGGGGGGGCGGAACGCCGGCGCCTGTGGCGGCGCCGGGACGGGACGGCCCGGTCCGAGCGGCCGTTCCGGGCGCGCCGGGCCTGCGGTCCCTGGCTTAAGGGCGGGAAGCCCCCCGCCTGGCAGGGGGGGCTCCGGCTGGATGTCTGCGCTCCCCCCTGCCGTGCGCCGCCTGCCGTCAGGCGGGCGCGGCCTCAGGACGCCGTGGCTCCCGTCTTCCCGGAGGCCGGCCGGGCACCCGCGTCGCTGGCGCTTGCGCGGGGCGTCGGGCGGCCGTCCGTGAGACGGGAGGGGCCATGAAGGCCGGCAAGGGGGCCGTCCTGGCCCGGCCGGGGGGCCGGCCAGGGCGGGACGGAGGCGGTTCGCGGAGCGGGGAAGGGGCCCGCTCGGGAGATTCGGGAGGATCTCTCTGGCGATCCTCGGGTTCGGGGGGCGCCGCGCGGAAAACTCCGGGGGGACTGTCCCGGGGACCTGCGGGGCGCGGGCTGGAAGCGGGCCGCCGGGCCCGCGGGGCCGCGTCAGGCGGCCACGGTGATGAAGTCGGCCTCGCTGTTCCTCAGGGTGAGCGTGAAGCCCATGAGCCTCATGGCCATGGGGTCCTTCAGGGGGGCGTGGCCCATGCACTTGACCTGGACGCCGGGGATGAGGCCCATGTCGCGGATGCGGCGGCCCATCTCCCCGTCGGCGGTTATTCCGGTTATTATGGCGCTCTGGCCCCTCCTGAGCTTCCTGAGCGGCATCGTCTTCTTCATGGTGTCGTCGGCCATACGCTTTTCTACCTCGCGATCGGTAATGCGGCCCTCTTCCCCGGGGCCGCGGTCTCGGGGGGCGGCGCCCCCCCTAGTCGTCCTGGAGCCCGTCGGCCAGGCTGGGGCACTTCTTGTGCTTCTTCTTGCCCCCGCAGCCGCAGCTGCACGAGGGCCTCACGAAGACCTTGTAGAAGGTGAGCCCCAGGGCGCCGAGGACTATGATGCCGATGATTGCCTGTTCCACGGCTTAAGCCTCGCGGGGCCCGGGCGCCCCATCAGAGTCTCCTGGACGCCCTTCCCGGACGGGCGTCCGAGAACCGTTCCCGCGGCATCCGCCCGGACGCCGAATTGAGAATGATTCTCAATTTCATTATAGTCACTCGCCGCAGGGTGTCAAGGGCCCGATTCCGGGGAAAAACCCCGCTTTTCGAAGCCCGGGAACTCCCGGGGCCCCCCCCTCCCCCGGAACCCCGCCAGGAGCCTAGCCCTCGCGGGTCCGCAGCCCGATTCCCTGACAAAAAGCCGAAGGAAAAGAATCCATAAAAAAAAATCACCGGCCCCTCCCGGAAGCCCCCCGGGCCGGCTTCACGGTCCCGTCTGCCGCCGACAGGTCAAGGAAACCCGCAGAAAGGGCCGGAACACCGTGAAAAGCCGTTGAAAGGCCCGGAACACAGGAAGCCTTCAAATGCGACTTCAAGGTCGGAAAAACTCCGGAAAAATCCGAAAAACTACGGAAATATCAGGAAATATCAGAAAAACCTCCGGAAACTACATAAATGGCCTGCATGCTCAGGAAAGCTCCGAAAACTGCGGTGCGACCCTGCAAGCTCCGGAAAGCCATCGAAAGGCCCGGAAAGATCAGAATACATCCAGAAATCTCCTAAAAACTGCTGGAACGTCAGAAAAACTCGACAAGGCTCCCCAAAGCTGCGAAAAGGCCAGGGAAACTCCCGAAGGCTCCTCAAAGCTGCGAAAAGCCAGGAAAACTCCCGAAGGCTCCTCAAAGCTGCGGAAAGCCAGGGAAACTCCCGAAGGATCCTCAAAGCTGCGAAAAGGCCACAAAGCTCCCGAAATCTCCTCGCTGCCGCGAAACGGCCAGGAAAACTCCCGAAGTCCGCACCGGGACCTGAAAGCCCCGGCATACCCCCTCGCTTCCCGAGTCAGCTCCTCACGGTGCCTGCCCTGTCGACAGACACGCCGAAAGCCACCTGAGCCCCAGGAAATTCCGGCCTTCCTGCCCGGCCAGCCAGCCCCCGTCCCGACTACGGCAAGAACAACATGCATTAATTATGTTGCCTTCCGAGCTCTCAGGATCCGTCTCAGGTCCCCTCGGGCTGACATGAGACCCGCCGGTGGGCCACTGCCGGGGTAGCTCCCCCCAGCTCAACCCCCCCCGTTAACGGCCCCGCCGCCACATGGGCTTCCTCACGTCCGCCTCCCCCGGCCCCATGCCTGAGGCCTTCCCCCCGCCCGGCACATGCCGCGGGCCGGACTTCCGCCTGGGCACCCTTCCCCGGCCCGGGCTTTCGGGCTGCCCCGGCCCTCCCGCCTGCTATCAGCCGGCCCCGGCCCCCCCCTGCCCCGCCCGCCCGGCCGGAATCCGCCGACCCCGGACAGCTGTCCGGCCAGGACGGATGCCCCCTCCCCGTGGCCCCTGTCGCTCCCGGCCGGAATCAGCCGCCGCCCGCCCGTCCGGCTCGCCTGCAGCCCAACGCGCCTCGGCACTCGGCCTCAGGGCCCCTGTCCCTTCCGGGCGGAAGGCCCTGGACACGGGGCCCCGTCCCGCACGGGACGGGGATCCGGCGGCCTCGCCGAGAGGAGGAGAAGCTCCCGCCAGGGCCCGCGGCACATTGACAGGCGCCTCGACAATGTGGTTAAAGGCTAAATGGGATGCCGGGAATGCCCCGAACCCGCCGTCGGGGCGGCCCGGGGCCCCGTCCGGACCCAGAACCCGCGAGGACACGCATGCCAAGTTACGAGATAGCCGTCATTCCCGGAGACGGCATCGGGCCGGAAGTCATCTGCGAGGCCGTGAAGGCCTTAAACGCCCTGGCCCCCCGTTTCGGGTTCAAGGCTAATCTCAAGAGCTACCCCTTCGGGGCCGAGCACTACCTCAGGCATCACGAGGTGCTCCCCCCGGGAGCCTTCGACGACATAGGCGCCGCGAGCGCCCTCCTCCTGGGGGCCGTGGGCGACCCCAGGGTGCCAGTCGGGCCGCTGGAGCAGGAGCTGCTCCTGGCACTCCGCTTCCGCTTCGACCAGTACGTGAACATCCGCCCCACCAGGAGCTGGCCCAGCGCCCCGGTTCCCGTCTCCCTCCCGGAAGGGGCCGAGACGGACATCCTCGTCGTCCGCGAGAACACCGAGGACTTCTACATGAATCTCGGCACCTCGGGGAACTCCCGCGGCCTCCGCGCCGCGATGCCCGTCGACAGGAGGCTCTACAGGGGCGAGGCCAGGGTCGAGCTTGAGCTGGAGCCGCCGGTCGAGGCGGCCTTCACCCTTGGGATCCTCACCTCCCCCGGCACACTCCGCGTGGCCGAGCGGGCGTTCCGCCTCGCAGAGGAGCGCGGGGAGAGGGTCATGTACTCCGCCACGAAGTCCAACGCGCTCCCCCACCTCTACGGCTTCTGGGACCGGACCGTGGCCGAGGCCGCGAAGGCGCACCCCGGGGTGAAGCTGAAAAACATCAACGTGGACAACCTGGCCTACCAGCTCGCCCGCGCCCCCCACCTCTTCGGCGTACTGCTGTGCCCCAACCTCTTCGGGGACATAATAAGCGACCTGGCGGCCGGCATCACCGGCGGGCTGGGGCTGGCGGCCTCGGCAAACATCGGGGACGGCCTCTCCATGTTCGAGCCTGTCCACGGCTCCGCCCCGGACATCGCCGGCACGGGCAAGGCCAACCCGCTGGCGGCCGTCCTCTCCGTGTCGCTCATGCTGGATCACCTGGGCGAGCGAGAGGCCGCGGACGCCCTGGAAACCGCCGTGGAGACCTACCTGGCGAAGAGCCCCAGGGTCATGCTCCCCTACGAGCTGGACGGCGGCGCCCCCTGCCAGAAGGTCGGCGACCTGGTCGTCCAGGCCATTGAGGGGCGGCTGTAGGCCCGGCATGGCGGCCCGCAGGCCACATCCCCGGCGCCCGGAATCGCCCGGCGGGCCCCCCGTCCCCTGCCTCGGCGGGCACGCGGGAGGCGCCTTCCGGCCCTCCCCGGACCCCTCCTCCCCCTCCGGCCTGCGGCGGGCCGTCTTCCTGGACCGCGACGGCACCCTGAACCGTGACGTCGGCTACCTCTGGCGCTGGGAGGACTTCGAGTGGCTCCCCGGCGCCGTGGACGCGCTGAGGCTTCTCCGTGACGCCGGCTTGTTCTGCGCCGTCGTCACCAACCAGTCCGGGGTGGCGAGGGGCCTCTACCGCGAGAAGGACGTGGCCGCCCTCCACCTGAGGATGGGCTCGGAACTCGCCGGGCACGGCCTGGGCGTCCCCCCCCTGTACTACTGCCCCCACCACCCTGACTTCACCGGCCCCTGCGCCTGCCGCAAGCCCGCCCCCGGCATGCTGGAGCGCGCCGCCAGGGAGCACGGCCTGGATCTCCCCCGCTCCTTCATGGTGGGCGACAAGCGCTCCGACATTGGCGCAGGTCTTGCCGCCGGATGCACCTCCGTGCTCGTCCGCACCGGCTACGGCGCCGGGACCGGCCCCCCGCCCGAGGGGGTGCTGGAAGCCCCCGACGTCCTGGGCGCGGCCAGGCTCATAGCGGATCTAGCCGGGAGCTGACCCGCCGCCCGCAGCGGGCCGCCGCGCCTTCCCGCCCCGTGCCGGCCCGCCCCCCCGGAAATTCCCCCGCCTTCCGGGGCCTCCGTCTCTCACGGACATCCCGGGCCCTCCCCCGGCAGGCGCCCCAGGTCCAGAGCCTTTTCACGGTCCCCCTGCCCGGCATCTCCCGGCCTCCGCGCCTTCACGGCCCCCGATCCCTCCGGGCCTTCACCTCCCCCGATCCCTCCGGGCTCCGCTCCTCAGGACTTTCACGGCTCCCTGCCCAGCCGGGACGCCGGCCCTTCCCTGCCCCTCCGGCCATCCAGGCTTTCCTCCGGGCCCCCGGGCCCAGTCCGCCCTGCCGCCTCTCCCCCCAGCCGCGGCCGCCGCACCCCGGACGCCGCACGGACCTGACCGCGCCCGTGACGGGCCCATCACCATGAAAGGGCGGCCGAGACCGCCCTCGCAAAGGACCTGAGACACCGCCATGCCCCTCGAAGAAACCACAGTCACCCTGCCCAAGTCCGAGATACCCCGCACCTGGTACAACGTCCTGAGCGATCTGCCGGAGCCCCTGGAGCCCTACCTCACCCCCGACGGCAGTCCGGTCAAGCCGGAGATGCTCTCGGCCATCTTCCCGGAGACCCTGATCGAGCAGGAGCTCTCCCCCCGCCGCCACTTCGACATCCCCGAGCCGGTGGTGGAGGCGCTGTCCCGCTGGAGGCCCACGCCGTTCACCCGGGCCGTGAACCTGCAGAAGGCCCTGGGCGTCCACTCGAGGATCTGGTTCAAGAACGAGTCCGTGTCGCCCTCCGGGAGCCACAAGAGCAACACGGCCATGGCCCAGGCCTACTACAACAAGGCGGCGGGCATCAAGCGCCTCGCCACCGAGACCGGGGCCGGCCAGTGGGGCACGGCGCTGGCCATCGCCGGCCAGGCCTTCGGCCTGGAGATCCGCGCCTACATGGTCAGGATCTCCCTCCGGCAGAAGCCGGGCCGCAAGACCCTCATGAACCTCATGGGGGCCGAGGTGCTCTCCAGCCCATCGGACCTGACCGACGCGGGCCGGAAGGCCAAGGCCGAGAACCCCGACACCCTGGGCTCCCTCGGGCTCGCCATCAGCGAGGCGGTTGAGGAGGCGGCCAGCCGCCCCGACACCAACTACAGCCTGGGGAGCGTCCTGAACCACGTGCTCCTCCACCAGACGGTCATCGGCCAGGAGCTCCGGAAGCAGATGTACCTGGCGGGGGTCAGGCCCGGCTACCTCGTCGCCTGCCACGGCGGCGGCTCGAACTTCGGGGGCATGGCCGTGCCCTTCGTCCCGGACATCAAGGAGGGATCGAAGATAAACCTCATCGCCGCCGAGCCCGAGAGCTGCCCGAGCCTGTCCCGCGGCAAGTTCACCCACGACTACGGGGACGTGGCCGGCCTCACCCCGCTCCTCCCCATGTACACCCTGGGCAAGGACTTCCAGCCCCCGGCCATCCACGCGGGCGGCCTGCGCTACCACGGTGCCTCGCCCATCGTGAGCTCCCTGGTGAAGTGCGGCATGGTGAAGCCAGAGACCGTGGCCGCCCCGGAGCTGTTCCGCTTCGCCTCCCTCTTCGCCCGCTCGGAGTTCATCATCCCCGCCCCGGAGTCCGCCCACGCCCTGGCCGCGGCCTGCATGAAGGCCCTCGAGCTGGAGCAGGAAGGGACGTCCAGCGACATCGTGTTCGTGCTCTCCGGCCACGGGCTCCTGGACCTCTCCGCCTACGAGGACTTCATCAACACCTACTGAGCGCCCAGCGCATCCCGCGCCTCCGGGCCGCCCTCCGCCGGCCCGTGAGGCGCACGTCCCGCCTCACGAGGGGGGTCCCGCTCGGGGCCCCCCTTTTTCGTCCCTGCCTTCAGCCGAGGCGGCCCTCGCCTGCCACCCCCCTCAACGGCCCCCGCGTGTGGCGGCGGCGGCCCGCTCTGCCGCCTCCCTCCACGGCCCCCGGCCGCCGCTTTGACCCCCTCCTGCAGCTCTGACGGCCGACAAAACGGGCTGAAGGCTCCGGGGCTTCCGGCGGCAGCGACAGACCGGGCAAATCAGTGCCGGTTTTTATTTCTGATCAAACACTGACAATTCAGCGTATCTGATAACACATATAAATTTATTCAATACATAAAACAGAAAAGTTTCTCAAAATATATAGACTTACTAAATAATTTAATATCAATTTTGTCTGATTCCGCTCTTCAGCGTTCTAAACTCTCCAAAAGTTTTTCTTTCCCTGACTTTCTTCCAAAACGTAACGGACGATCTGACAAGTTGACGACTGAAGTCTTTTCCCTGCAAGGAATAATTCAGTCCTTCCGTTCACGGGCTCCGCCGCGCCTGCGCCCCTCGGACCGTCAGGCCGGCCGCCGCTCGGATCCTGGGATTCCGGCGTGACGTCCGTTCCCGTGCCGCCACGACGGCACCGGGCAGGGGCAGCCGCCCCGTGCCGCTCCTGCCGCGCCTTCCGCTCATGCCGGGTCTGCCCCTCCTTCCGCTCATGCCGGGCCAGCCCCTCCTTCCGCGCATGCCGGGCCTGCCCCTCCTTCCGCTCATGCCGGGCCTGCCATGTCTTCAGGGCCTTCCCCTCCTTACGTTCCTTCCGGGCCTTCCGGGCCTTCCGGGCCTTCTTTCCTGGCGGGCCTGCCGCACCGGACCCAGACACCTTCTCGCGCTCTTTCCGGGCCGCCCGTGGAGGGAGCGCCGTTGCTGACCGCCTTCCTAGTTTGTTTCCGGCACCCGCCTCAAATCGGGACGGACAACCGCCATTCGCGCATAGTTCTTGCCGCATGCGACACAGGTCAATTTCTTTTCTCAAACATTTCTTTCTTATCATGCTTTTGCGCATTGCTGCTCCGAACCGGCACCGTTTTGTTCCGGAAATCCGGCAAGCCCTGCCTCCATGTCAAGATATAGCTGAGCCGTAGCTCCGTCCTGCGTCCGAAACGGGGCCTGACACGGCAGTTCCGCCACCGTGCCCGGACGCGGGACTCACCGCGACCCGAAAACGGGCTGATTCGTTTCAGTTTCGCAAAATTGACAAACTGCGTTTGACGCTATAAAATTTTTGCAGGCTCGCGACCGGGGACGCCTGTCCGTCCTTTCGACAGCCCGCCCGATCGCATTTTGGAACATGGGTTGCCCGCCCTTTGAATTTCATACCACGGACGGTGCCTGGTTCTGACACCGTCTCTCCTCCGGCCCAGCCGGACGCCTTCCGCCAGGCGCCGTGCGCACGGCCGCATGTTGACGCCGGTCACGTGCGCCTGTTCCGATCCGGACGGTCGGAGCCGGCCGCCCCGGCTTGCGGCCGTTCGGCCGGGCACCGGGACAGCCGCCTCGCAACGGACGCAGTCCGGCCGCCGGGACAGCCGCCTCGCAACGGACGCAGTCCGGCCGCAGGACCCTCCCTCCCGGGCATGCCGGGCCGGGGCCCCGGCGTCCCTTGAAATTTCACGCCCGGTCAATCAGGAAGCCAGAACAGCCAGGAAGCCAGAACCGCGCCGCATCTGTTTCCGACAAGGAGGCCTCAATGCCAGCCGATGCTGCCCAAGCTCTCCGATCACTCGTGTTGGTCGCGCCGCTGTCCGGCCCCATGGTGCCCATAGATACTGTCCCGGATCCCACGTTCGCCCAGAAGATGGTCGGGGACGGGATAGCGATAGACCCTACCTCCGAGGTGCTGGTGTCGCCGTGCAAGGGCAGGGTCACCCAGCTCCACAGCTCCCACCACGCGCTGACCGTCACGACCCCCGAGGGCGTCGAGGTGCTCATGCACATAGGCCTCGACACCGTCATGCTGAAGGGCAAGGGGTTCGACCCCAGGGTTGCCGAGGGGGCCGAGGTGGCCGCCGGGGACCCGCTCATCGCCTTCGACGCCGACTACCTCGCCCACAACGCCAGAAGCCTGCTCACCATGATGATAGTCGCCAACGGCGAGACGGTGGAGCGGTACCTGCCGGGCTCGGGGACGGCCAGGGCCGGGCACACCAGGGCGCTCGAGCTGAAGCTCGCGCCGGACGCCGGGGCGAAGGGGGAGGCCGCCGCGGGGGGCTCGGTCCTGTCCGACGAGATAGTGATTCTGAACCCCGCCGGCCTCCACGCCAGGCCCACGGCGGTGCTGGTGGCCAAGGCCAAGACCTTCTCCTCCGACCTGCGCCTGGTCAAGGGCTCCAACGAGGCCAACGCCAAGAGCGTCGTCGGGGTGATGGGGCTGGAGGTCAAGCTCCACGACAAGATAAGGGTCAGGGCGTCCGGCGCGGACGCGCAGGAGGCCCTGGACGTGCTGGCCCCGCTCATCGCCTCGGGCCTGGGCGAGAGCCTCCACGCGCTCCCCCAGGAGAAGCCCGCCGTCCCGCCGCCGCTCGACCCGCCCAAGCCCGTGTCCGACGACCCGAACGTGCTCCTGGGCGTCTCTGCCTCCCCGGGGCTCGTCACCGGCCACGTCTACCAGCTCCGCCACGAGGAGGCGAAGATCCAGGAGGAGGGCAAGGGGTTCGAGGCCGAGAACCAGAACCTGCTCTGGGCCATAGCCGACTCCCAGAAGGAGCTCGCGGAAATTGCCGAGAAGATGCGGAAGCGGGCCGACACCGACAAGGCGGCCATCTTCTCGGCCCACCAGGAGCTCCTGGACGACCCCGAGCTCATCGAGGGCGCGAGGAGGCTCCTGCGCCAGGGCAAGAGCGCCGCCTTCGGCTGGAACGCCAGCTTCACCGAGCAGGCGGCGGCGCTGGCGGGGCTGAACAACGAGCTCCTGGCCGGACGCGCCAACGACATCCGGGACGTGGGCCGCAGGGTCCTGAACCACCTGGTCGGCTCCGAGGCCCCCGAGTTCACCTTCCCCAAGGACGCGGTGCTCATCGCCGAGGAGCTTACGCCCTCGGACACCGCCGGCCTGGACAAGAGCGTGGTGGTGGGGTTCTGCACCACCGGCGGGAGCGCCACGTCCCACGCGTCGATACTCGCGAGGTCCATGTCCATCCCGGCAGTCGCCGCGATCGAGACGAAGGCCCTCGAGCTGGCCGACGGCACGGCGGTGGTCCTTGACGGGGACAGGGGCGAGCTCAGGCTGAACCCCACGGACAAGGAGGTGGCCGACATCCGCGCCCTCCAGGACCAGACGGCGGCTGTCAGGGCCATGGAGCTCATGGAGGCCGCGAAGGAGGCCATGACCTCGGACGGCCACAGGGTGAGGGTCGTGGGCAACATCGGCGGCGTCGCCGACGCCGAGGAGGTCCCCCCGCTGGGCGGCGAGGGCGTGGGGCTCCTGCGCTCCGAGTTCCTCTTCCTGCAGAGGGCCAGCGCCCCCACCGAGGAGGAGCAGGAGTCCATGTACACGGCCATCGCCAAGACCCTGGGCCCGGAGCGGGATCTCGTGGTCCGCACCCTGGACGTGGGCGGCGACAAGCCGCTCGCCTACATGCCCATGCCCCCGGAGATCAACCCATTCCTGGGGGTGAGGGGCATAAGGCTGAACCTCCTGGGCACCGACCTCTTCCGCTCCCAGGTGCGGGCCATAATAAGGGCCGCGCCGTACACCCGGCTCCACATCATGTTCCCCATGGTCTGCTCCATAAGGGAGCTCAGGAGCGCCAAGGCCATCGTCACGGAGGAGAAGGAGAGGCTCGGGGTGACGGACCCGGTATACGTGGGAATCATGGTCGAGGTGCCGGCGGCCGCTGTGCTCGCCGACGGCCTCGCCCAGGAGGCCGACTTCTTCTCCATAGGCACAAACGACCTGACCCAGTACACCCTCGCCATCGACCGCGGCCACCCTCGGCTGGCGGCGCTGGCGGACGCCCTGAACCCGGCCATCCTCCGCCTCATCGAGATGACGGTCGCCGGCGCCCACAAGCACGGCAAGTGGGTGGGCGTCTGCGGGGGCCTGGCCGGGGAGATCCTGGCCGTGCCCGTCCTCCTGGGCCTGGGGGTGGACGAGCTGTCCGTGAGCGTCCCCTCCATACCGTCCATCAAGGCTGCCGTCCGCCGGCAGAGCCTCCCGGCCTGCCGGGCTCTCGCCACGGAGATCCTGTCCATGCTCACCGCGGCGGAGGTGCGCGAGCGCCTGGCCGCCTTCGCTGCCGACACAGCGGCCAAGGAGGGCGCCGATGCTTAAGAGCCTGTCGTTTCTCAAGAACGTATCGAGCTTCATGCAGCAGGTCGGCAAGTCGCTGATGCTCCCTGTGGCCATCCTCCCGGTGGCCGGAATCCTGCTCGGCATCGGCTCGTCCAACTTCTCCTTCATCCCGACAGTCGTCTCCGAGATCATGAAGGCCGGCGGCAGCATCATCTTCGGGAACCTGGCCCTGGTCTTCGCCGTGGGCGTGGCGCTGGGCTTCACCAAGAACGACGGGGCCGCCGCGCTGTCCGCGGTGGTGGGCTACATCGTCATGGTCGCGACCCTGGGCGCCATGGGCGTATACGTCCTGGGCCTCGACCCCGACCCGGCGGCACTCGAGATGCGCCCGGTCCTGGGCCTCCCTTCCATAGACACGGGCGTCTTCGGGGGCATCCTGGCGGGCGGCATCGCGGCATTCCTGTTCAACCGCTTCTACCGGATAGAGCTCCCGTCGTACCTGGCCTTCTTCGCGGGCAAGCGCTTCGTGCCCATAGTGACCGGCTTCTCCGCCATCCTGCTGGGGATCCTCCTGAGCTACGTCTGGCCCCCCGTCCAGGGCGTGATCCAGGTCTTCTCCAACTGGGCCGCGATCAAGAACCCGGTGATGGCCTCCAGCCTGTACGGCCTGGTGGAGAGGCTGCTCCTGCCCTTCGGCCTTCACCACGCCTGGAACGTGCCCTTCTTCTTCGAGATAGGGTCCTTCACAGACCCCTCGACGGGAAACGTGGTCCACGGAGACATCACCCGCTTCTTCGCCCGCGACCCCACGGCGGGCATCCTTTCCGGCGGATTTCTCATCAAGATGTGGGGCCTTCCCGCAGCGGCCATCGCCATGTGGCACTCGGCCAGGCCCGAGAACAGGCTCCGGATAGGCGGCGTCATGGTCTCGGCGGCGCTCACGTCGGTCCTGACCGGCATAACGGAGCCCATCGAGTTCTCCTTCATGTTCGTGGCCCCCTTCCTCTACGTGATCCACGCCGTCATCACCAGCACGGCCTTCGCGCTCCTGAACTTCATGGGGTCGCACATCGGATACACCTTCTCCCAGGGGGGCATCGACCTCGCCCTCTACTACGCCATCGACACCAAGCCGTGGATGACCTTCATCTTCGGCCCCTTCTACGCCATCGGCTACTACGTCGTCTTCAGGGTCGTCATCAGGTTCTTCGACCTGAAGACGCCGGGCCGCGAGGCATCCTCTGCGAACCTCGAGGCCTACGAGGGCAGGGAGCTCTCGCGCCAGCTGGTCCTGGCATTCGGCGGCAAGAGCAACATCACGAACCTTGACTCCTGCATCACGAGGCTCAGGATCTCGGTGGGCAACCCGGCCCTCGTGGACGCCCAGCGCCTGAAGGACCTCGGGGCGGCGGGCGTGGTGGAGGCCGGGAAGGCCGTCCAGGCCATCTACGGCACCCGGGCCGGGAACCTCATGACCGACATGCGCGAGTACATGCAGACTTCCGGCACCGACGCGGAGCTCACATCCGACGAGAGGGCGTCGCTCGCCGAGCGGAAGGGCGCCCCGCCCCCGCTGGAGGTGGACGAGGTCGAGCTGCCCCCGGCCCAGGAGGGAGAGCTCAAGATCATCCGACTGGCCCTGGGCGGCGAGGACAACATCGTGAAGGCCGAGCCCCTGGCCAAGACCAGGCTGGGCGTGATCCTGAAGGACCGCTCCCTCCTCCGGCCGGAGCTCGCCGAGAAGCTCCCCGTGAGCTTCTTCGTGCCCAGGGAGGGCGAGGAGATCCACATAGTCGTGGGCCTGCACCCGGAGCGCTACGCCGCCCTGGCGTAGCGATGCCGCCGACCCCGGGTGCCGCGCACCGGCGCGGCCCCGGCGGCCAGCCGCCTGTCCCCGGACATCACGCGCGACCGCAAAACAGGCCCCCCAGTCCCGCGAAGGCGTCACCCCGCCGTTCCGGTCCGCCCTGAAGTCCGTTTCCTAACATTCCCCTGTCGAAAGAGGCCCTCCGGAAACGGGGGGCTCTTTCTTTTGGGGAGACTGTAACAAATGCAAGCGGACCAGAAAGGACCCGGATGGAAGCCGGGCGGAAGGGACGGACCCGCCTGAAACCGCCTGAAAGAGCCGGCAGGGATGCGAGGCAGAGAAGGCAGCTGGGCTGTTGGCCGGGAGGTAAACTGGGAAGGCGGGGAAGCAGCGCAGACATGTCGCATGTCATCAGAGTGCGATAAAATGTCAAATGTTATAAGTGCGGGGTCGAACCACAAATGACGTGAGATGCATTGAATTGGCCAAGTTAAACTTATGTTTAAACAATTTTTTCACACCGCTTTGTGACTGTTCAGGCGCCCCCCCGAGGGGAGCTCAACATGAGGCCTTTCCAGGCAAAATGCCCTATGCATAAACTCTTACCCTCCATATGAAGTATCAATTGTTGACTCTTCAACTTTGAAAGTTCCTCATCTGG
>JAISFP010000112.1 GCA_031263525.1 Deltaproteobacteria bacterium
GACGGCTTTCCTCCGGGGCCTGGACGCCCTTCCTCCGTGGCGCGGACGGCCTTCCTTCGGGGCCTGGACGGCTTTCCTCCAGAGTCAGGGCGGCCTTCCTCCAGTTTCAGGATAGGCTGCCTCCGTGGCCAGAGCGCGCATCCTCCAGCTCCAGGACAGGCTGCCTCCGTGGCCAGAACGGCCTTCCTCCAGCTCCAGGACAGGCTGCCTCCGTGGCCAGAACGGCCTTCCGCCTGCTCCAGGACAGGCTGCCTCCGTGGCCAGAACTTCCTACCCGTGAACGGATACTAATCTAGTGACCAACCGACTAGGTTCGTGTTCGCAAGGAGATTGTTTTCTTGTACATGATGAGAAGCTCTGCTCCCGAAGAGGGCCCGTCCTGACCTTGTGAAAAGGATGCCTTTCGTTTGGACAGAAGACAGTCTGGACTGTGAGGAACGGTGCCCGGGACCCGGGGAAGGCCGCCCGTGACCCGGGGACTCCCCCCGGACCCGGGAAAGGCCGCCCGGGACTCGAGGAAGGCCGCCCGGGACCCGGGGAAGGCCGCCCGGGACCCGGGGAAGGCCGCCCGGGACCCGGGGACGGCCGCCCGGGACCCGGGGACTCCCCCCGGACCCGGGGAAGGCCCCCCGGACCCGGGGAAGGCCGCCCGGGACCCTGGAAAGGATGCCTGGGTCTGGGAGGAAGGCTCTCCGGAGCCAGAGAAATGCTGAGCTGGGCCCAGGTTAAGTCAGCAATCTTTCAGGCAGTGACCAGATACATCATAAATTTTACCGATTGAACACAAGGATCTACCCATTGTGGCCATGCCGGCCTCCTGTGGGCCTGGCAGCTGGCAACCTGGCCAGGCCCCCTCGCAATATTAACTCCGGGCCGGCCCACCCGAACTGATTCGGCTACGATTTCAGTTCCCCTCTTGACTTTGAATCCGGGTTATATCATTATGAGCGTGGGTGCAAAATGTAGAAGGAGGTTTCACCCATGCCGGCAAATCCAACCATCTCGACGGTGTCCCGGTTCCATGCCGTTGGTTCCCGCGGCAAGATTTTGACCGCTGCCCGGGGTGTTTCGTAGCAATGAGTGTTCGAGAACTGACCTCTTTCCATCATTCCGAGGAATTAGCAAAATCCATGCCAAACCTTCAGGAACTGCAGGACTATCTGAAAAATATGGTCCCGCTGAAATAGATGTCCACGCCGAAACAGAAGCCCAGGGAAGCGCCTGTCGTCAGCCCGCAGGACCGGAAGGCCAGTGAAACGCCTGTCTTCAGCCCGCCGGACCGGAAGGGCAGGGATCCGCTTTTCGACTTCCTGCTGGACCTGAAGGACAGGGAAACGTCTGTCTTCAGCCTGGCGGACTGGAAGGCCAGTCAAGCGCCTGTCTCCATCCCGGAGCTGCTGAAGGAATTGAATGAGTATGGCGTCGGCCCTCCGGACGAGAAGGTTCCGGAAGCAGACGTCTGCGCCCCGGCTGACCCGGCCACGCTTCCGGATCCCAGGGAGATACTGCGGAAATATCACGACCAGGCCGAGTATGTGGGAACCCTTGCCGATGCCGACCCGGTCCGATTCATCGGTGCAACTGTCGGTGACGACGGACGTTACACCCTGAGACCGCAGCATGAGTCTGTCTATGCCGACATATGTGCAACGGTCAAACACATCACCGACGAGGACGTCAGGATTAGATATTACGACAGGCTCTGCGACAAGCTGGAGCTTAAGGCGAAGGGTCTAAAAAAAGCCGCGGTCGACGCCGGCTTGTTGCAACTGGGAGATCTGCTGCTGGAGTACCAGCGGACACTCAAGGCCATGGACAATCCGGTTGTGTTGCCCTCCACATGGAGCAGGCGCCACACGAAAGCCCACGCACGAAGCTGGCACTCCCTGATACGCACGGATGTCCTTGACAAGCTGAACTGCGACGCCCTGGACGTGCTGTACGACGGCGACGGTACCAAGGGCAGACCCCGCCACTCCGCGAGGGTCATGTTGGGGATCACGTTCGTCCAGAAACTGGAAGAACTGACCGACGACGAAGCATCTCTGCGGCTGGCGTCCGACGGCTTCCTGCAGGTGGATTTGGGCCTGGAACCCTTCAGCGACAAAACCTACGTCTGCCCGAGAAGCATAAGGCGGTTCCGGAACGAGATTGAGGCAAGAGGGCTGACGGACGAAGTGTTCGGGCCCATGGACAAGGCGATTGATGAGAAATACGGTCCCGACAACAGTGTCCTCCGAGGCGACACCTTCAACGTCAAGTCCAACATGAAGAAGCTGAACCGCCTCATGCTCATGTTCAGGGCCATGCAGAAGGCCCTGAAGGAGGCGGAAAGGCGCGACCCCGAGCTCTCCCGCCTGATCCCCCAAGCGATCAGGGCGAGGTATGCCGCCGACAAGAACCCGGTAAGCGTCTTTTCCATGGTCCGCCGCGAGGGGACGGAGAGGTTCATGAACCGGACTGCGGACGACATGTTCTCCCTTCTGCAGACGCCCGGGAAGAAGAGCGGCGGCCCCGTCGAGCTGAAGAGCTGGCATGACCTGGAGCGCGTCTTCAACGATCAGTGCGAGATTGTCCCCGTGCACAAGTCCCGCAGGCGCAAGCCCAAGACCTGGGGGATAAAGCCCCGCGCGAGGCTGAAGCCCAAGGACGAGGTGGCTGCCACCGCCATGCAGAACCCCTCCGATCCTGACGCGACGTACAACCATTTCAAGGGAGAAGGCTACACCGTCCCCGTTCTGGAGAACGTGCCGCCCGAGGTCCGCCCGGGCGTGCTCAGGGGCATATCGCTGATTCTTTTCATGACAGTCATGCCGGCGCACCTCCACGACACCGAATGCTTCGCACTGTTCATGGACGTCATCAACAGCCTGCCGACCAAAGTTCTCATGCTCCTGCTGGACGGGGCATTCGGAAGCCAGAAGAATTTCGAGTTCGCCCTGGAGCACGGCGTGGAGCTCCTTTCTCTGGTGTGCAGCAGCACTCCCGGGGCCGTGAAGTCGGTGCTCAGGAGCTTCGGGATCCCGCTCGACAGTTTCGAGAAGGACTCCGAGGGGAAGATCCTGGCCTGCCCCTGCGGCCAGAAGGCAACGACCACGTTCAGGGACAACAAGGACGGGCGCGCGTTCACGGCCAGGTTCTGCCGCGGCACCTGCCTGGGCTGCGAAAGAAGCGCCGAGTGCCCCGTCAGCATCCTGAAGACCAGGGCGGTCCTGCATTACACGAAGAACGAAATGGGGCTCGCCATCAGGAGGACCTGGCAGCGCAGCGACTGGTTCAAGAAGAACTACCGCCCCCGCTCAGGCGTGGAGGCAACCATCCAGAAGCTGAAGAAGCTGCTGCTCCGCTACGGCAAGCTGACCGTGAGGGGCATGCAGAAGATTCGCCACAGCATTGCGCTCGGGCTCAGGGTAGAGAACTACAACCGGGTCGTCAGGTACAGGCAGAACCTGGACAAGCTCGCGGAAAAGGAGATCGAGAGGCGAAAGGGCCTGGAAACAGGGGAAAAGGCCGGGCAGGACTGCCTGGGCGGGGGCCGGAAAAAGGGTCGCCGGCGAGGTGCCACTCCGACCGCAAGGCGGCCTGGGCGGGTCGCCTCAGCCGGCTGCCGGTCCACGCCGTCTGGAGCCAGCCCGTTCACCGGGGAACATGCACCCTAGCATGGGGGCCGGCCTCTCCCGGGCATGAAGTGACGATCCTGCCGCGGCGAGGCTGGCCGCCCCGATTCCCATCTCCCGCCTCCCGTCCCCTGTTTCCCTCTCTCTGCATCATTGCCACACGGCCCAGGTCGCCCCCCCACATCCGTCCCCTGCTCCATCCCCAGCGTCCCTGCCCCTTCCCCGACCTCCAGCCCCCTCTTTCGACCTCCGTCTCACTTCCCCTGGCTTCATGCCGCCCGTCCTCACTTCCCCTGACTCCAGCCCCACCCCTCCAGCCTCCCAGCCCCAGCTTTCGACCCCTGCCCCACATCCCCTGGATCCACGCCCCCCTTCTTCCTTTCCCCGGACTTCAGCCCCGCCTCCCCAGGCTTCCAGCCCCCTCTTTCGACCTCCGTCTCACATCCCCTGGCTCCATGCCGCCCTTCCTCACTTCCCCTGACTCCAGCCCCACCCCACCAGCCTCCCAGCCCCAGCTTTCGACACCAGCCCCCCAACCCCGGGATCCACGCCCAGATCGGAAGAGCGTCGGGGA
>JAISFP010000217.1 GCA_031263525.1 Deltaproteobacteria bacterium
GGCAGTGAAGTCCGAGCCGATCGTCCAGTCCGACGAGACGGTCCTTCCGTTCCTGGGCAAGAGAATGTACACGTGGGCCTTCAACTGCCCGTCGTTCGTCGTCTACGCGATAGGCACCCGTTCCGGCGAGATGCTTGCCAAGGTGCTCGGAAAGCTGTTCCGGGGCATCATCGGCTGCGACTGCTACACGGTCTATTTCAGCTACGCCAAGGACAAGGCCATGGTGGTCCTGCAGCTCTGCATGGCCCACCTCAAGAGGGACTTCGAATATTTTGCCGGATATGACCTGAGCCGTCCGGATATCGTCAGATTCGGCAACAGGGGCGTCACGCTGGTCGGGAATATCTGCCATGTCCACAACGAGCTCGAAAGGCTCCGGGAGTCCGGCGAGGAGTCCTCGGACAGGTACCGGGAGCTCCAGGCGGAGCTCGTCCGGCTGAAGGGGGAGCTCGTCGCCCATGCGGCTGCCCCCCCGGAGGGATGCAGGAGGGCGAAGGCCATCGCCAAGCGTTTCGCCAAGTACGGCCACTACTACTTCACGTTCATGGACTACCCGGGCGTCCAGCCGACCAACAACGGCGCCGAGCTAGCCATCAGGGCGAAGCCCGTCCCCTCGAGGAGGAACAGCCTGGGTTCCAAGAGCTGCAGGGCAACCAGTACCTGGAGACCCTCTGGACCATCACGGAGACGCTGAAGCGCAAGGGCATGAGCATTCTGAGCTTCCTCATCGAGGCCCTGAAGGCCGCGAACGAGGGGAGGCCCCTGCCGTCGCTCCTGCACCCGGGAAAGACCGTGCCCCAGGAGTTCGTCGACATGGCGGCGGAGGAGGACAGGCTGACGGAGGCGGCCCAGGCCCTCATAAATGCCGAAAGGGCCCTCAAGAAGAAGAAGTGCCTTGAGGCTCACAGGGCGGCAAGGGCGGCGGCGGACGCCCTGGAGGTGGCGCAGGCGGAGGCCGAGGCCCGGAAGAAGGCGCAGGCGGAGGCCGAGGCCGAGGCCCGGAAGGAGCCCCAGGTCGCGGCCGAGGCCCGGAAGGAGCCCCAGGTCGCGGCCGAGGCCCGGAAGGAGCCCCAGGCGGAGGCCGAGGCCCGGAAGAAGGCGCAGGCGGAGGCCGAGGCCCGGAAGGAGCCCCAGGTCGAGGCCGAGGCCCGGAAGGAGCCCCAGGCGGAGGACGAGGGCCGGAAGGAGCCCCAGGCGGAGGCCGAGGCCCGGAAGGAGCCGCAGGCGGAGGCCGAGGCCCGGAAGGAGCCCCAGGCGGAGGCCGAGGCCCGGAAGGAGCCCCAGGCGGAGGCCGAGGCCCGGAAGGGGCCCCAGGCGGAGGCCGAGGAGAAGCCTAGGGCGGATACAGATGCCGAGGAGAAGCCGAGGACGGAGCCCGAAACCGGGGAGAAGCCTAGGGCGGAGCCCGAGGCGCGGGAGAAGCCGAGGGCGGAGGCCGAGGCGCGGGAGAAGCCGAGGGCGGAGGCCGAGGCGCGGGAGAAGCCGAGGGCGGAGCCAGGGGCACGGGAGAAGCCGAGGAAGGAGGCAGAGGACGGGCAGAAGCCGAGGGAGGAGGCCGAGGCCCGGGAGAAGCCGCAGGCGGAGCCCGAGGCACGGAAGAAGCCTAGGGCGGAGGCCGAGGCCCGGGAGAAGCCGCAGGCGGAGCCCGATACACGAAAGAAGCCGCAGGCGGAGCCCGATACACGGAAGAAACCGCAGGCGGAGCCCGAGGCACGGGAGAAACCTAGGGCGGAGGCCGAGCCACGGGAGAAGCCGCAGGCGGAGCCCGAGGCACGGAAGAAGTCGCAGGCGGAGCCCGAGGCACGGGAGAAGCCGCAGCTGGAGGGCAGGGCTCAGGACCTGCCGCGGAAGGAACCGCCTCCGGAGAAGCACACGTTTGCATGGCGGCCCGGAGGAGCCGCCACAGGAAGGCCGTCCTCTGAATGGCGGCCCGGAGGAGCCGGCCCGGGAAGGCCGTCCTCTGAATGGCGGCCCGGCGTTGCCGGGTTCGGAAGTCCCGCGTCCGAAAGGCGTCCCGGCGTAACCCCGCTCGCGAGGCCCGTTTCTGAGGGACGGCCCCTCGCCGGAGGCTCCGTAGCGCCTGCCCTGAAGGGCAGGCCTGGAACGGCACTCAGAGCCACGCTTTCGGAAGCCCCAGAGTCCCCCCGCAGGGATTCTGGGGCTTGCCCTGACGGCACTCGCGGCTCCTCAGGGAGCACCGAGTCGAAGTCCGTGGGGTCATGCCCGCCCGCAAGAGCGAAGGCACCCCTCGGAGCCAGCCCTGGGGACGGGGCGAAAGCCGCCGTCCGGAGGAAGTCCAGCCCTCCTGCCCAGGTCACGGCGACGCCCCGGCGTTCGGACGGGAGATCGGCCCCGACGGACGCGAAGGGAAAGCCACGCCCTCCGAGAGGTCCAAACATAGCCTGATCCTGTGGATCCAGGCGTCCGAACCAGAGCCATGGCAAGAGCCTGCCGTCATGTCCAGGCGGACGGACGGGTGTCTTCTCCACATGACTCACTGCGGATTGGGTGGTGGTTCCCCCCCCAAGAGCCGGAAATCTGTGCCCGGACCGGCAGAGCCACGGCCGGAATCCTGCCGGCTGAAATTAACATGAACAGCACCGTTCATGCAGGAGCCGGCGAAAGGCGGACGCCCTCCTGCTCATGAAACGCCGCGTTCCCAGCCCCCGGCCAGGCGTCGGCGTTCGAACGGAAACTCGGCCCTGGCTGGCGTGAAGGGAGAGCCACGCTCTCTGAACGGCCCCGGCATGGACTGAATCGAGGAGCCAGGCATCTGAGCCAGGGCAGGAGCCAGCCGTCATGTTAAGGGCGAAGGACACGTGTCCTCATTGCTGACCTGGGACTGAGCGTGTGACCATTTCTCCCTTGCCTCGGCGCTTTCCCCTCTGGCAGGTATTGTTTTGGCCTGAATTTTGCGAAATGAAATCTTTGAACTCATGCCGCACATGTCGGACGAGGTGTGAGTCGGATGCCTTCCAGTGGCAGAAATGCCACAATGCTACCTAGAATCCTAAGCCTCCACCTCCCCCGTGAACAGATACTCTTGGCGAAATGCCGCGTCACGCGCGCAGGGTTCCGGCACGGTCGTTTTGCGGCTCGTCGGGAGCCTGCGGGACGCGGCCGCGGGCCCTCCCGGGCAGGCCCGGGCAGGCCCGGGAAGGCTGCGGGGGGGTGCCGCGCGGTTTGCTATTTTGGGGGGCGTATGCTAAAAAATGCATGATTTGTGCCCCGGATCCAGCCCCGGACCACCGCGCCGACAACCCGCGCGGGCCGGGGTCCCGCAACGATTCCCCTCCTGGCAGGTGCCCCGAAATGAGAAATTCCCTCCTCCTTCTCGCCGTACCCTTCTCCCTGGCGCTCATGACCGCCTGCGCGGGGGGCGGCATAAGCGTGACCAGCTCGAATCTCGAGCGGGAGGTGGCGCTCCTGCGCCAGGAGGTGGCCGACCTTAAGGACAGGGGAGGCGGCGGGGGCGGGGGAAGCCCGGCAGACCTGCGCCTCCAGGTGGACAACTTGCGGGCCAACGTCCAGCGCCTGACCGAGAACATCGAGACCGCGTCGCTCGGCGGCATGAGCATAAGCCAGCAGCTCCAGTACACCTCGGCCCGCCTGGACCGCCTCGAGAAGCGGGCCAACCTCCAGCCTCTCTCCCGCGACGTGGTGGGGCCCGACCCGGCCATGAGCGGCGTCCCCGTCGTGGCGGGCCCGCCGCCCGCCGCCCAGCCGCCCGCAGTCCCGGCAGTGCCGCCGGCAGGGCCTCCCGTTGGGCCCGAGGTGGCGCCGCCCGTGCCCGGCACTGTCCAGACCGGACCTCCGCCGGTGATGCCCGGCGCCTCCGCGGAGTACCCGGTCGAGGGGGGCGCTCCCCCGGCGGCTGCGTCGCCGCCTCCCCCGCAGGCCAGCCTCTACGACCAGGGCAAGGCCCTCTTCGACCAGAAGGACTACCCCCGGGCCATGCAGCTCTTCAAGGACTACCTGGGGGCCGAGCCGGGCGGGTCCCAGGCCCCCGCCGCGCAGTACTACATAGGAGAGTGTCTCTACTTCCAGAACCAGTACGAGGACGCCATCCTGGAGTACCAGGTCCTCGTGAGCGGGCACCCGAAGAACAACCTGGTCTCCGCGGCCCTGCTCAAGCAGGGGCTGTCCTTCCAGGCCACGGGGGACGTGAACAGCGCCCGCATCCTCTATCAGAAGGTCGTGCGCGAGTATCCCAAGAGCTACTCCGCCGGGGTGGCCCGCGAGAGGCTCAAGACCATCTAGCCGTCCGGCCTCGCGGGCCTTGACGCAGGCCGGGACGGTCGGGGCACCGCGCATGGTACCGTTTGCAGAACCTTGCGGCTGCTAGCAGCCTGCTCCGCCGTCAGGGCCGGTCTTCAGTCTCCGGTTCCCGGCCCGGGTGCCGGACGGCCGGCACTTTCGCAAGCACGGAACACGGGCTAGTCCCGATCGGTCCACGCTGGATTCTGCCGGGGGGATGCCTGAGGAGGCTTCCGGAGCTTTTCAAAGTTTTTTTGAGTATTTCTGAGTGTTTGAAGGATTTCGGAACTTTCCGTATCTTTCGGGATCTCTCGGGATCTCTCACGCTCTCTCGGGATCTTTCTGGATCTTTCTGGATCTTTCTGGATCTTTCCGGAGCATTTCAGAAATTTCCTGAGATTTCCGAATAATTTATGAGATTTTTGTATCTGTTCACGGGTGAGGGATGAAGACGTGGTCAGATTCACCCTTCTGAGGTCAATATGGGTATCTGTTCACAGACGAAAACAGGGGAACCTCTAGCAGGCCCCAGAGCACCCTAATTCCCGGTGCAGGGCGGACCTCCTCAGATGCCAGGTCGGCCTCCTACGGGTCCAGAGCGGACTTCCTACTGAACTAGAGTGTCCTTCTTCCAGTTCCAGGACAGGCTACCTCCGTGGTCAGGGCGACCTACCCGTGAATTGATACTGATGTAGTTTCCCCTGCTTTCGTCTGTAAACAGATACACATATTTTTACGTAGATCCGACCCTGTCGGGGAACGGGGAGCTTGTCCGAAGCCTCGGGGATGAGTCTGCGGTAACAGGATCCTTTCCGAGATTTCCGGCGTATTTCGGAGGATTTAGGCCACTCCGAAACTGTCGGCAACGTGCAAGTATTGCCGAAGAATTTAAAGGATTCCTGACGGTTTCCTGGGATTTCCACAGATTTCGAAGGCTACGGACCTTTGGCCGGGATTCAGAAAGATTCCAGGATTTTCGGAGAATGTTAGCAGCCTTTCTTTCGGTCTTCCGTCTTCCGGTCTTCCGTCTTCCGGCAGCGTCGAATCCCTGTTGTGGGCTGCCCATGCCAAAAAGGTTGTCAATATCAATAATTAATTGCTAAAATTGCTATAATTATCATTTCTGTGGTAATGTCGATTTATGGGCCGGGCCGCTGTCCTGCCTCCGGTGCCGTTCCGGGGCCGGAGGCAGGCGAAACGGGGGAGCGTCTGCGGCTTCCGGGGCCACGGGGCGGTTTGAAGAGGCCCGGTGAAGGTGTTATAATCATGCGGGCGGACTGCCCCGGCAGCAGCCCTTCAGACGGCGTTCCCCCGGCATCAGTCCCCCTATATCGTGGAGTACTCTCGGACATGGCTCAGCAGATCGACGGCAAGGTTTGGCAGGGCAAGTCGGTCCTGGTGGTGGACGACTATCAGGCGGTCCGCAAGACCATCAAGGAGCTGTTCGCGGGCATGGGGCTGGACGTGACCGAGGCGGTGAACGGCGTCGAGGCCCTGGAGGTCCTTAACGGGAAGCAGGTGGACCTCATCATAAGCGACCTGGTGATGGCCGAGATGGACGGCTTCGAGCTGACCGAGACGCTCAAGAACAACCCCAAGCTGAGGTCCATCCCCGTGGTCATCCTGTCCACCCACGCCGACTACAAGTACATCTTCAAGGCCCTGAGGCTGGGGGCGGACGACTACCTCATAAAGCCCCCGTCGGCCGAGATGGTGAACATCGTCCTCGCGAGGATCTTCAACCGTGAATGGTAACCCAGCGGGCGAGCAGCCCGCCTCCGCGCCCCCGGCCGCCTCGGGCGGAGCGGGCGGCCCAGCCGCCGGGTCGGGCGCCCCTCCCGAGCTCGACCGCATGGCGGTCAAGATCTCCCACCTGGACAGGCTCCTGGGCCTGACGGGCGAGATAATCATCTCGGCCTCGAACATCTCCATCCTCCAGAGGCACCTCTCCACCTCCACGGCCAACATCGACAAGAACTCGATGGAGATGATCAAGAACGTGGCCCTGACCACGAACCGCATCTCCTCGGACCTCCACCACCTGGTCATGGACATCCGCATGGTGCCCATCCGGGAGACCTTCCTGAGGTTCAGGAGGCTGGTGCGGGATCTCGCCAAGAAGAAGGGCCGCCAGGTCAACTTCGAGATAGTCGGCGAGGACACCCTGGTCGACAAGACCGTGGCGGAGCGCCTCTACGAGCCCCTGGCCCACCAGATCAGGAACGCCGTGGACCACGGCCTGGAGGACCCCCTCGACCGGAAGCACGCGGGCAAGTCCCCCACGGGCGAGCTGACGCTCACCGCCTACAAGAAGGAGGGGTTCACCTACGTCTCCGTCTCGGACGACGGGCACGGCCTGAACGAGGCCCGCATCCGCCAGGTGGCCGTGGAGAAGGGGTTCCTGCCCTACTCGGCCGCGAACGCCATCTCGCACCAGGAGTGCTGGAACCTCATCATGCAGCCAGGCTTCTCCACCGCCTCGGAGGCGACGGAGATCTCCGGCCGCGGCGTCGGCATGGACGTGGTGAAGAGCACGGTGGAGAACCTCGGGGGGGAGGTGATCATCGACACTGCCCCCGGCAAGGGGACGGTGTTCACCTACAAGATCCCCCAGCTATCGGCCGTGAACATCACGGACGCGCTCATCATCCGCTCGGGCGAGAGCTACTACGCCGTCCCCATCGGGAACGTGGTGGCCACCCAGTCCTTCTCCGTGAGCGAGGTCCACACGACCATGGAGCGCACGGAGAGCATCACCTACCTGGGCACCATAGTCCCCCTCCACGACCTGCGCGGGCTCCTGACCGGCACTCCCCTTTCCGGCACCGAGTTCGAGGAGTACCTGCCCGTCATAATCATCGACGCCAAGAACGGCAGGATCGCGCTCAAGGTCTCCGAGTTCATCCGCCCCCAGAAGCTCGTCCTCATCCCCCTCCCGGAGATCTTCAGCGTGCGCGGCGTGGCCGGCACGACCATCCTGGGCGGGAGCCAGCTCGGCATGGTCCTTGACCCCTTCGACCTGATAGCCATGTCCAGCGGCAGGGTCATGGAGGCCACGGACGGGAGCTTCATGGACCGCTCCCTCATGGACGTGGAGAGCGAGGGGACCCCCGTGTCCGTGGAGACGGTGGCCCCGGACGGGAGCCAGGCCGTGGCCGCCCCCGGCGACGGGACGTCGCCCGCCGTCCCCCCCGTTCCGCGCCCGCAGGAGATGATGGACGAGTCCATGGCCGAGGAGTTCTTCGTCGAGATCCAGAACATCCTGAACGACCTGAACGAGGAGATCTTCCAGCTGGAGAAGGACCCGGACAACATCCGGCGCGTGAACACCATCTTCCGGCACTTCCACTCCATCAAGGGGAACTTCATAATGACCGGCTTCACCAGCGTGGGCACCTTCGTCCACGAGGTGGAGACGGTCCTGGACCAGGTCCGCGAGAAGGAGCTGAAGGTCACCCAGGACGTGATAGACCTCCTGCTGGACGCGGTCAAGAGCATGGAACACGGCATAGCCGAGATCCGCGCCGGCCGCGGCTACGAGGTCCGCGACCCGGATCTCCTGGCGGAGCTCGCCCGCTACAAGCGCGCGGAGACCCGCGACAAGGCCGACACCCAGCCCGAGGACGAGAACTTCCACCTCTCCCCGCTGGGGACCATTCTCTACTTCGCGAAGATAAGCACCAGGGGCACACGGGTCTACCAGTCCATGTTCCGCATAGGGCCGTCCTTCCAGGAGACGAGCCTGGTCGCCTACCTCATCGTCAAGAGGATAGCGCTCCTGGGCGACCTGATCGACACCGTCCCGAGTCTGGACCGCATCGAGAAGGGCCTGGCCTCGGAGAAGCTGAAGCTCATGTTCTCCTCGACCCACTCCCTGGAGGAGGTCAACTCCTTCTGCGAGAACCAGCTTAAGCGTTTCTACAACGTCGTGGAGTACGAGAACCTCCCCGTGGACTGATCTCCGGGCGTCCGTCCCCCGGCCCGTGAGCGCCGGCCCCGCGGCCCCCGGAGCAGGGGAGCCCTCCCGCTTTCCGGCGCTTCCGCGCCCCCCGGCCTCCAGGTGCCCCGGCGTCCCCCTCCCGGTTTCCGGCGCTTCAGCGCCATCCGGGCACCGTCGCCAGGTCCCCGACTCCAGCTTTCCGGCGCTTCCGAGCCCCCCGGGCACCGTCGCCTGGTCCCCGACTCCAGCTTTCCGCTGCTTCCGAGCCCCCCGGGCACCGTCGCCAGGCACCCGACTCCGGCTTTCCGGCGCTTCCGCGCCACCCGGGCGCCGTCGCCAGACGCCCGACTCCGGCTTTCCGGCGCTTCCGCGCCCCCGGGCGGCGGCTCAAGGCGCCCGACTCCGGCTTTCCGGCGCTTCAGCGCCACCCGGGCACCGTCGCCAGGCGCCCGACTCCAGCTTTCCGGCGCTTCCGCGCCACCGGGCACCGGCACCCGGCGCCCCCCGACCGCGGGTCTTCCCGCGCCGCCAGGCGCGGGCGCCCGACTGAACGCCCTACCCGGAGCCCTCTCGCGTCCCGCTCAAGGGAAGCCCGGCCCCGCCTGCCGCCGCCCGACGGGGCGAGCGCCTCACCCTCCCGAGCGACCACCCAATGAGCGCTACGATACTCCTCCATATTTCCGACGCCCCGCTGAAGGAGAAGCTGGAAAGCTTCCTCGCAGGCGGGAAGTACACGGTGCTCCCCCCCCTCGAGATCCCGCCTGGAGGATCCGACACCGGGACCTCCTCCGAGATCCTGGCCGCCCGGCCCGACGTGGTGGTCCTGGACTACATTGCCGAGGACGCCTGGAGCGTCAAGGTCCTCCAGGAGGTGACGGACGAGCGCCGCGCGACCGGCTTCATCTTCGCGGACATGGGCGGCACGGACCTGGAGAACCTGACCATGGCCTTCAACGAGGGGGCCGCGGCGTTCCTGAGGCCGGAAGTGCAGAAGGCGGCGTTCCTCAACATGATAGCCCGCATCTGCGAGGGCCCGGCCCGGATCCGGCACAGCCGCGACGGGGACCGCCTGCTGGAGGAGGAGCTCCAGACGACCGGCCAGGCCCTGGCCAGGGCCAAGGTCCTCCTCGCCGGGGCCCAGAAGCTGGTGAACTACCTCCTGACCACCCCGCTGAACTCCCAGCCCAGGAAGGTGCTGGTCCTGTCCGACTCGAGCTACCAGCGGGAGATGCTCAAGAAGCTCCTGGAGGAGTCGAACTTCACCGTGGTCACTGCCTCGGGGGTGGACGAGGCCGTGAACCTGGCCCTCTCCGAGAAGCCCCGCATCATCATAAGCGACTACGACCTGGAGGACGGACGCACGGGGGTGGACTTCTGCCAGGAGATGAAGTTCAACCGCAAGTTCCTGCCCCTCTACTTCGTCGTCTGCACGGCGGGCCTCGACAAGTACCCGATCATAATGGCCCCGGGCAACGGGGTGGACGACTGCATCCTGAAGCCCTCCACCGACAGCTCCACGGCCGAGTTCATCTCCCGTGTGGCCCTGGGGCTCATACTCTGATGCGGGAGCCGCGGGCGAGCCCGAACTTCGACCGGATCTGGCGGCTGGTCGCGCTTTTCGCCCTCTGCGGGCTCATCTACTATTTCAGCTTCGACAACGGCCGCCAGACCTCGAAGGCAAGGATAGCCCGGCTCCAGGAGCACTCCCGCCGCCTGGAGGCCGATAACGAGTCGCTCGCCCTCCAGGTGGGCCTCCTGCGCCGCGAGGTCGCCTCGCTCAGGGCCGGCGGGGCAGGCGCGGGGCCGGGCGGTTCCGCTGACGGCGGGACGGGCACTGCAGCTCCGGGCGGCGCTGGACAGGCGGCGCTCGCCGGCGCGGGACTGGCCGCCGACGGCACGGGCCGGACGGACACCGACGGCACGGACCGGGCCGGCACGCCTCCCTACCCGTCCGAGGAGGCGCCCGGCGCCTTCATAGGTGACGCGGGGGCCTCCGCCCTGGCGGCCGGGCCGGACGCCGCGGGCCAGGCGGACGGCACCGCAGGCGCGGCCCGGGCCGGGTCCGCGGAGCCGACCCTGACGCGGCTGAACGTCCGCAGCGACGAGTCCAGGCTCCTCCTGGGCGGACAGGTGCTCGTCTCCGTGGACGCGGTGGACAGCCTGGACCGGACTGCGGTGGTGAGGGTCCACGAGCTCGACGCGAACCGGCGCGAGGCCAGGACGATGGAGCCCGGCGACAGCCTCGTCATAGAGAGGGGCGGCGCGGAGCACAGGCTCCTGCTTGACCAGCTGAAGGGTTCGCAGGCGGTTTTTCTCCTCATCAGCCCCTGACTTCCCTCACTTTTTAGGGACCTGGCGCTTCCCCGCCGGAATTTCAAACATTTCCAGGCCTTGCCTGGCAAGCGTTCCGGAAGGCCGGACGCCCGTCCGGGTCCTCCGGCGGCGGCTTTTCGGGCTTTCAAATTTACGCTTGACAATTTTGATTTTTGGTTATAATCTGACTTTTTATGATTTTAAGTCTCATTTTTAACTTTAAGGTCTAGTTTTCCAGCCCGGGACATCAGGCTTCGCGGCCCGCGGCGTCCCGGCCCTTCGCCAGTCCGTCTCTTGCCTTTCCGTCTGGTCTCCAGCCTTCGGCATTTAAACCTTTGCCTTTTGCCTTGTGCGGTCCGGACCTTTCCCCTTGTAATGTCCGAACCTTTCCCTTTGTCCTTTTCTTGCCTTTCCCTTCAGCCTCGTGCCTTTCGTCCTGTTCGCTCCGGGCTTTCGCTGGCGTCGGTCCTTAAGCCGGCCTCGGTCCCTCCGCCTCGTCGGTCTCTTGCCTTTCGGCCCGGCCAGGTTTTGTTTTCCGTCCGCTTTTCGTTCCGTTCGGAGCCTCCGGACCCGGAAGACGGCTTCCGGCACAGCCTTCCGCTCCGCGCCTGCCCTTGGCCGGATCGCAGGCACATCTTCACGGCCTTTCCGTCTCACGCCTTTTCCTCTCTGCGGCCCTCCGCAGCCCTGAAAAAATCCGAAGTCTTCGGTGTCCGGGCATCTCCTGCCGGGTCCGGTTCGACGCGTCCTGCGCGGGACTGGCCTGCGCATGTCTTGTTCTGCCGTTGCCTTGCCGGAACTGGTGCGGCCCGGTCCGCCTTTTCCCGGGCCCGCCGGCGGAATGAAGGATGACGTGTCCGGGGCCGCCGCCGGGCGGAACCGGATTCGGTCGTCCTGTGGCGCGAAATATCTGACATTTTTGTCGCTTTCTGACGCCTGATTTTTTGATATTTTGAAATCGGCCCCTTTGTTCCGCCATCTTCGCGCTCTTTCAGCATTCGTTTCCCCGGTTCCCTCAAGAATTTGCCGGAAAACGGCTGCACCTCCTTCCGGGTATCCGGTCCTTTCGGCCTGCTGTCCTTCAGGCCCTCGCCCCTTTCGGGCTGCGGGCAGTCCGGGCTTTCGGGGTTCAGGCTTCTGCCCTCGGGGCCAGAGGCCTTTCAGGTTTCCGGCCTTCCGGGCCTGTCCGGGCTTCCGGCCTTTCTGGACCCGAGTCCCCGACCAGCCGTTCGGACGTCCCGCCTGGCAAGGCTTTCGGGCTTCCCCGGCATCCGGCCCCGTCCAGGCTTTCCGATCTCCCGGGCCTTCCGGCCCCGTCCAGGCTTTCCGATCTCCCGGGCCTTCCGGCCCCGTCCAGGCTTCCCGATCTCCCGGGCCTTCCGGCCCCGTCCAGGCTTCCCGATCTCCCGGGCCTTCCGGCCCCGTCCAGGCTTCCCTATCTCCCGGGCCTTCCGGCCCCGTCCAGGCTTTCCGATCTCCCGGGCCTTCCGGCCCCGTCCAGGCTTTCCGATCTCCCGGGCCTTCCGGCGCACTCCAGGCTTCCCGATCTCCCGGGCCTTCCGGCCCAGTCCAGGCTTCCCTATCTCCCGGGCCTTCCGGCGCACTCCAGGCTTTCCGAGCTCCCGGGCATCCGGTCGCCCGTTCACTGCGCCTTTTTGCCCCGGAGCCCTTTTCGGGCCACGGCAGGCGGCCTTCGGGCCGCCCGCTATCCGCCTTTCCTCTTCCGGCGCCTCCAGTCCGGCCGCCTTCCAGGCGGCCTGGCGCCCTCCGTCCTCCGGGCGTCCTTCCGCAGGACGCGGCCTTCACGGCTTCACAGGAAGGTAAGACCACCCTCATGAACACCGAAGACACGATCCGCCACGACTTCGAGACGGCCAGGGAATCGTTGAACGAGCGCACCCTGAGGGCCTTCGTGGCCGAAAAGGCCCTGGCAGTGGGATACGGGGGCGTCACCATGGTCCACCGCGCGACCGGGGTGGCCCGCTCCACGATCAAGCGCGGGCTCCAGGAGATGAGGGCCGTAGACCAGGATCCCCAGTCGGTTCTCCTGCCGGGCAGGATCCGCCGGGCGGGGGGCGGCCGCGCCCCGCTCACAGCCCGCTACCCCGGCCTGAACGACGCCATCGAGGCCGTCCTGGAGCCCTCCGACTACTCGGACAGGCCCTACCCGCCGCTGAAGTGGACCCTGGACTCCACCAGGAACATCTCGGCCAGGCTCAAGCAGGCGGGCCTGGACGTCTCGCCGTCGACCGCGAGGAAGCAGCTGAAGGTCCTGGGCTACACGCTCCAGACGACCGACCGCCACCTGCTGGGGGCGAACCAGCACCCGTACGGGAACGCCCAGCACGCCCACATTAACGCCCGCGTGACCCTGGAGCTCTCCCGGAACAACCCCGTCCTGAGCATCGAGTCCCGCAAGCTCTGCAAGGACGAGTCCCCCTCCTTCGAGCGCTGCTCCGTCCGGGAATACCCCGACTCCCAGGGGTTGGCCGGCCTGTCCAGGGGCATCTACGGCTTCGGCCCCAACCGCTCCGGCTACGACATCCCGACGGACAGGGCAGACTCGGAGTTCGCCTGCCACTCCGTCCACGGCTGGTGGAAGGCCGAGGGCAAGAGGCTCTTCCCCAATGCGAACCTCATCTACATGACTGCCGGCAGGGGCGGCTGCTCCTTCACCAGCCTGAACCTCTTCCATGTCTCGGTCTTCGAGCTCGCCAGCAAGATAAGGCTTCCCGTGGCCGTCTCACACTTCCAGCCAGGCACGAGCCGCTGGGACCCGGCCCTGGTGCACCGGCTCTTCTCCTTCTTCAGCACCGGCTGGGGCGGGATCGACTCGGGGGACTGCGAGACCACAGTGAGCCTCATCTCGGACTCCTCGGTTCCCATGGCCCCGCTCGATCGCCTCTGCCGGCTGAACCACCTCTCCAGCTTTGGCGAGAGGGACTGGGTCCCGGTCGAGATGGCCCTCGACCACACCCAGCCCGGCGAGTTCCAGAGCGAGTGGAACTACACGGTCCTGCCGCTCAGGAAGCCCGAGGAAGGGGATCCCGGGCCGAAACGCCGGGTCAGGGGCCCCAGCCCCACCCTGCGGTTCTTCGAGCCGAGCCGGGCGGACGGGGACGAGTAGCCAGCCGTCTCCGGCATCCCCTCCCGGTGCCGAGAAACCCCGACACCTCTGCTCGCAGCCTGCCGCGCCGCCGGCTGATGAAGGACCGCCGGTCGTGCCCTCCGACGATGTCTTCCTGCCATGCCGTATGCGGATGCAGGCCTGCCGGACGGACTGTCCTCGGACTTACCGCCCTCGGGTCGAGCTGTCTGCGGATGCAGGCCTGCCTGCCGGCCGCCTCCGGATGCCAGAGCCGCCCGGGACAGTCTGGGCATCCGTTTCGATTCAGCTCCATGTCCCCTCCGCGAACCAGCTCCCGAGTCAGAACCCGGAGCCCGGCTATTCCCCGGCCAGCGCCCCAGGCAGGCTCTCCCGTTTCTCCCCCCGGGGCGGACCAGGATCCCGCCGGACCGAAAGCAGCTTTTGGCCGTGCCGGCCAGGGACGCGCTGGGCTGGCCACCTGGACCCGGACTTCTGCCCCGGCCCCTCGTCGGCCCGCTAGCTTGCGACCGCACCCGGATCCTCACACCGGGGCTGTCCGTCCGTCCAGACTTCAGTCCGTCCGTCCGGACTTCAGGAACCTGCGGTGACACAGGATTTCAGGAACCGGATGTCGGATGCCAGGGGTCCTGGCTCGGGATGCTGTCCCGGGCCGGCCGGGGCCCGGTCGGCTCCTCCCTGGATGTCGGACCAGGACAGGGGGCAGAATTTCCGGAACCGGATGGAGGAGGCCAGGGGTCCCGGCTCTGGATGCGGTTCCCGCCTCTTTGTGGCGCGCCTCCCCCCCGAACATCCTCGCTGCCCAGGATGACAGATCCTGACCCGGGCGACGGGTCCGATCCTCCTGATCCGAACGCGGCGGCAAGGAAAGTATCTGTTCACTGACGAAAGAGGGGGAACCTGCAGCAGGACCCAGCTCTTCCTCATTCCTGGTGCAGGACGGCCTTCCTCCTGGGCCTGGACGGCTTTCCGCCAGAGTCAGACCGGCCTTCCTTCAGGTCCTGAGCGGTCTTCCTCCAGGCCGGAGCCGCCTCCTCCAGCTCCAGGACAGGCTGCCTCCGTGGCCAGAGCGGCCTTCCTCCAGCTCCAGGACAGGCTGCCTCCGTGGCCAGAGTGGCCTTCCTCCAGCTCCAGGACAGGCTGCATCCGTGGCCAGGGCGGCCTTCCTCCATCTCCAGGACAGGCTAGCTCCGTGGCCAAGGCGATCAACCCGTGAACGGATACGTTACATTTATCCCCGGGGTAGCCATATTGACCTCTGAAGGGTGAATCTGACCCCGTCTTCAACCCTTACCCGTGAACAGATACCAACTTGGAAAGCCATCCTATCCTTGTAAGGGGATACTCTGGTCACCTA
>JAISFP010000221.1 GCA_031263525.1 Deltaproteobacteria bacterium
CCGGCGGCCAGGCCAGGGGCTCTCCGTCCTGACCCGCCCCACTCCGGCGGCCAGGCCAGGGGCTCTCCGTCCTGACCCGCCCCCCTCCGGCGGCCTGGTCAGGGGCTCTCCGTCCGGACCCGCCACTCCTCCGGCGGCCTGGTCAGGGGCTCTCCGTCCGGACCCGCCCCCCCTCCGGCGGTCAGGCCGGGGGCTCTCCGTCCGGACCCGCCACCCCCCCGGCGGGTATGCCAGGGGCTCTCCGTCATGACCCGCCCCCTCCTTCGGCGGCATGGGCAGGGGCTCTCCGTCCGGACCCGTCTCCGCCCGGCGGTCATGCCGGGGGCTATCCGTCCGGACCCGCCTCCCCCCCTGCGGGTATGCCAGGGGCTCTCCGTCCTGACCCGCCCCCTCTTTCGGCGGCATGGGCAGGGGCTCTCCGTCCGGACCCGTCTCCGCCCGGCGGTCATGCCGGGGGCTATCCGTCCTGACCCGCCCCGTCCATGCGGCCAGTGCCAGGAGCTATCCGTCCTGAGCCGTCCCGTCCATGCGGCCAGTGCGTCTGCCGGAGTGGTCGGGGACGGGCGGACAGACGTTGTTAGGGAGGGAGGCGAGGGAGGCGAAACTCTTGCGATCGGTTCCGCGAACGAGTATTATCTGTTGCCTTTCAATGTCGGGGCGTGGCGCAGCCTGGTAGCGCGGCTGCTTTGGGAGCAGTAGGTCGGAGGTTCAAATCCTCTCGCCCCGACCAAGCCAAAAGCCCCCCCAAGCCTGGGGGCACTCATCCGGAAGGTACCACACCATGCCGCGTATCCTGAGGAACACCATGCTCATGCCGCTCGTCGCGGCCCTGGCCGTAGCGGCGGGGCTCGCCCTCCTGGCCCCCGCCCCCGCCTCCGCCCAGGGGACGCCCAACCCCTCCGTCCGCCAGACCGTAGTCTTCGACACCACCATGGGCACGTTCGAGGTGGAGCTCTACAATGACCTGGCCCCCAAGACCGCCGAGAACTTCGCGACCCTGGTCGGCCGCAAGTTCTATGACGGCACCATCTTCCACCGCGTCATAGACGGCTTCATGATCCAGGGGGGAGACCCCGAGGGACGCGGCACCGGGGGACCCGGCTACACCATTCCCGACGAGTTCGGCCCGGGCCTCCAGCACGACGCCGAGGGCATCCTCTCCATGGCCAACTCCGGCCCCAACTCGGGCGGCTCCCAGTTCTTCATCACCCTGGCCGCCACCTCCTGGCTGGACGGCAAGCACGCCATCTTCGGCCACGTCATCTCGGGCATGGACGTGGTGAAGAACATCGGCAAGACCCCGGTCGGCGCCGCCGACAGGCCCAGGACCGAAGTGAAGATCAACTCCGTGACCATCAAGGGAGCCGAGGCGGCTCCCGCGGCCGAGTAGCGGCTCCGGGCCGGGCGGCGGCGCTGGGGTAGCCTTCGGGCGGCTGAGCCGGCCGACCTCCTCCCAGGTTTTTTCCGGCCTTTTCGCCTTGCCAGGCCTTTCCGGTCGCCCGAGCTCTCCGGAACGGTCCCGTACCCTCCTGACCGGGCACGGTCGACCAGAGACGGTTTTGAACTTTAGATCTAGGGGGGACTCCCCGGACAGGTTCCGGGGGGGCCCCCTTTCTCTTTATGGTGAGATGGCGGGGCGGACTGCGGGTCCTCGCTCGGGAGCCAGTCCGGGTTTGGAAGGTCCGGAAGAGGCTGGGACCGTAGAAGTCGGGAGGTCCTGATGGGCCTGGAGCCGGAAAGGGCGGAAGGGCCGGAAAGGCCAGGAGCCGGAAAAGCCGAAAGGTCCGGAAGGTCCGGAAGATCCTGGAGCCGTAAAAGTCGGAAGGCCCTTGAGCCGGAAAAGGCGGAAGGTCCGGATGGGCCTGGAGCCGGAAAAGGCGGAAGGTACGGAAGGTCCAGGAGCCGGAGAGGCCGAAGGTCCGGATGGGCCTGGAGCCGGAACAGGCGGAAGGTCCGGATGGGCCAGGAGCCGGAACAGGCGGAAGGTCCGGATGGGCCAGGAGCCGGAACAGGCGGAAGGGCCTGGAGCCGGAAAAGAAGGAAAAGCTGAAAGCTGGCTGCGGCGACGGAGGCAAAAAGGTAGCGCAGGACGGCCCGGGGAGGCAGGGCATGTCCTGATTGACCGGCCTGCCCAGGGCTTCTCAAGACGGTAAGGGATGACAGGCGGCGCGGCGTATTCCGCCCTGCCGGGGCAGGCGTCTTTATGGACTGGGGGTTCCGGAATTCAAGGCCTTGCAGAGCGAGGCATGTACACTCTGCTGAATGTTCGTTGAGACTGCCTCGCTCTGTAAGCCCTTGCCGAGGTTCCGGTACTGCCGGCCGCTGGTTGGACTGGCCGCGGGGACGGCCAGGCCCGTCAGTCCCCTCTCAGACGGCCCCGCCGCTTTCCGCCTGTCCTTCCGCCCCTTTTTCCTGGCACCCGTCCGTCCTGTCCCGGTCGGGGCCGGCGGGAAGTGTCAGGTTCATGCTGCCCGTGCGGTAGCCGGCCATGTCCGTGGCCACGTAGGTGAATCCCAGCTCCAGGAGCCTGGCATGCGCGGCCCGGCGGGCCTCCGGGCAGGACAGGATGGCCAGGCCGTCCTCGTCTGCCTCGATCCTGGCGAGGGTCGCCCTATCGTGGACGCGGACGCGCACCTGGCGCACCCCCAGGGACATGAGGTACTCCTCTGCCGCGTCCACCCGGCCAAGGGCCTCCGGGGTGATTCGCTCCCCGTAGGGGAAGCGGGAGGCGAGGCAGGCGAAGCTGGGCTTGTCCCAGGTGGGGAGCCCTGCATCGCGGGAGAGGAGCCGTATCTCGTCCTTGGTGAGGCCGGCCTCCCTCAGAGGGCTCAGCACCCCCATTTCGGCCACTGCCTGGAGCCCAGGGCGGTAGTCGCCCTCGTCGTCCAGGTTGGAGGCCTCCAGGACCCACCTGGCGCCCTCCTCGTCAGCCACGGCGCGGAGCTTCGTGAAGAGGCCCCGCTTGCAGATGTAGCAGCGGTGGGGCGGGTTGTCGGCGAAGCCGGGCTCGTCCAGCTCCTCCGAGTCCATCACGCGGTGTCGGATGCCGCGCTCCCTGGCGAAGCTCCTGGCGGCCTCGAGCTCCCTGGGCGGGAAGCTCGATGAGCGCCCGGTAACGGCGACGGCCCCGGCTCCCAGGGCTAGATGGCATTCCATGAGGAGGTAAGTGGAGTCCACCCCCCCCGAGAAGGCCACGGCCGCGGTGCCCAGCCCCGCGAGCCGGCTTGCAAGCGCCGCCCGCTTGGCGCGGGCGGCACCCGGATCTGGCGTCATGTGCTTTCCTTTCCGGCGCCCTCGGGGCGCCTCCCGCGGCGGAAGGCCGCGGACAGAAGATTTAGACGTTTGGGACGGAGGCATTTCATCGTTAAGAGATGCCCATCTTGAAGAGGCTGGCCGTCGGGCGGAGACAAGCCGTCGGTCGGAGGCAGGCTGTCTCGAACCGTGAGGGCGGTCATGTGGGCAACTCGGGTTCCAGTCCCTTCTGACTGGACAGGGCTGGGTGAATCATGGCACGTGATCCCCGGTTTCAGGGCCAGGGCATTCTGCCTCCGTCGACTGCGGGATGATTTTAACCTTTCCAGTGCCGTTTTGACAGTGAGTCATGAAGTGTCGTTTTAGTGTGAAAACAATAACTTTTGCAGAACATGCTGTATGCTAAACGCTCAAAAATTTAGGCTAATCAAGCCTAAGTGTCGGAAGGCGGGGAAGGCACATGTGAAGATTTCAGGGAGCCGGAGTGACGGATGGAGTTTCTGGATATTACCTCGGAACTTAAATCTGGCCCTCTGGCAGGGGTAAGAGGCGAGAAGGCTTTGGGCAGGGGCGAGTGCTGAATGGGTGAGAGCTTTGGGGGAATGGTTAGGGACGGAGGGGAGGGCTGGGCCAGTTTCACAGACTAGCTCACAGTGAAGAGGTCCCATAGGGCCATATTAAATTTCCGGGGTAATATTACGAGTTCGGTTAAATGTTATAATTTTGGTTACGTTCCAGGGGTGAGAAATCTGTGCAAGACCCCAGGTCTGGCATCTCTTTGCCATGACTCGCTCCCATAATGTGGGAAAAGATTTCAACATTTTCTAATATTTATCCGGAAGCGTAATAATGCTGATATTAAGTAAAGCTTAACATTAAGGCGAGAACAAATAGGCATGGGATGACAGTATCGACAGGCCTTAGTCTAAACCGAGGATAATTTGATTTACAAGCGAAATAAAGGTTAATCGCACAAGCTAACACTGTGAAATTACTGACCAGAAATCAAATAATCACAGGACTTGACGGAGATACTGGCTACAGCAGGGACGTAAAAACGGGTGAATGATAAATACCCATCATAGGTCCATGAAAAAAATTTTTATAAGTTATGCATAAAATTATTACAGATGATATTATATATCCAGTTAAATATCATAATTTTTGGTACCGATAAAAGGTTAGAAATATAGGAAATCCCCATGTCCCGGCATCTTCTCCTCCACAGTCCAGGCATCTCCTCATTATGATTAGCTCCTAAAAAATGAAAGGAAATTCCGACTCTTTATTGGGCTGGTAATATTGTTTATTGTCAAACATTATGAGAAACACGAGAAGAAATGAAACTGGGCATACATCTTCCATACCGTCCCCCCACTCTCTTTCCACACCAAAGTTACTGAATGTCAAACGAAACTGCGCCACTTCGACCGCATAGAAGATGATGTATCTTTCTGACAGAGTCTCCCCTGGCAGAGGAACGGCGAACGCATCAGTTCAGTTTCGGGATACCTGACGCTAGTAGCGGTTAGAATTTCCTACAGCTTGGCGAGGAATGTGATCCACTGGAACATCATGCAGGATAGCAGATGTACGCATTTTCTCCGAGACATAGCGTCTGGATATAATGAAACCATCTCACTTCTTTCAAGAAGGATAATGTGAGCGGTGAGTGGATACAACTGGACAGCAGGTCATAATCCCACTTCCGGGACATCTATCAACCAACTAGTTCCAGAGTAATTTTTGTCGTCGTTCATGCGATACAGGAGGCATCAACGGTATCAGATGATATTTCTTGAGTTGTTGAAGATAATATAAATCAAAATATACTATAAACATTATGTTCTGCATGTCATATAAAAAAAACATTTGAATTAAATAATTATTACTTATGGAAAAAAATGATGGTATTCCTATGGTTCAATGAAACGAACCGCCACTTCATCCCGACCGCGGACTGCTAGAGCCACGCCTATCACTTTGCAACCAGCAACCCTGAATGGAGCGGCATAGTCTTTTGACCTTATTTGTTCCTCTGCCTTGTCAAGAGCTGCCGAGAGTTCATTCTCCCCACCAACTTTGTCGACTTTACCTTGTTTCTTGTCCGATTTGCAGTATTTCACCTCGATCACCACGCGGATCTTGCCATCGAATAACACTGTCATATCGGATTTGCCATGGGCACTGCTAGGTGTTTGGCCCAAAACTTCAAGGCCCACAGCAATAAATGCTGACTGAAGCACGGCATGGTAATGCTTTTCTGAAGGTTCATGCTGTTCGGAAGAAATAGCAGCAAGGAGATTGTGTAAAATTTTGGCAGTTTCACCGGAGTTGGTTTCCAACAAGGCAATCGGAAGTTTTTTTGCAAAATTTGTAAAGTATTTATCGCGAGGGTCAAATGCTCCCTGGAAAAGGTATGTCTTATAACCTTCTCTGACCTCCCTGTTGGGCATCCTTAATATGTAAGATTTGACATCGGTCATTTCTCCTTCAACTAGTTCTTTCTTGGTAGTTTCTGGACCTATTGTCAAATAACCGCTATGGAACAGGATAGGAACTGGATTTAAGTTTATGAGTTCGGACTTTCTGATTTCCGCTGTAGTATAGCTTTCCAGTTTAGGATGTATGAAATCAAGTGGATTTTCCCTTACGAGAGCGCGTAAGTGTGAAGGCATTCCTAACAATGTCCAGTACTCGCCGAAATTGTTTTCATAAAAAAAATTGTTAATCGAATAAGGATTAAAAATATCCTCTTCCCCGAACCAGTTGTAACCGTCGTACCAATCGAGGATCTTTTCCTTCAGCTCAGTTGACCCGGCGTTCAGAGCTATTTCTCCTTTTGATTTAAGAAAATCAAGGGTTTTCTCAAACCTGTCGCTGAAATGCGTTACAAGCTCAGTCTTTGTAAATCCACAGATTCCTGAATATTTTGATATCAGGGAAATATCCTTAAAGCTGTTCGGGCCGGAGTCCAGGGCAGTCATGGCGAACCTGGTGATGCCTGTGACAAAGACAAAGTGGATATATTCAATATTCTTTTTCAAGGCCATATAGAAATCATGAAGAACTTCACAATTGTCCAAAGCAAGATTCTCGTTCAATATATGCTTGGTCACCGGGAAATCGTACTCGTCAACCAGGATGACAACGCCAACGTTATGCTTGGCATATAGTCCGGCCAAAAGCTGTTTGAGCATCCTATCGTATGACTTAGAAGATAGAGGCACGTTCTGAGCGACAGAAAACTCAAGCAAATCATCCTTTATGTTTTTAATAAGTTTTTTCTTGGTGGTTGTGTCGCCATAGTTCATCTTGAACTTCAGGACCGGGTGATTTTCGAAACTGTAGTCGCTACTGTCGATCCACAGCCCCCTGAAGAGCTCTCTGTCGCCCTGGAAAAGCTCTCCTATGGTGTCAAGGAGGAGCGTCTTGCCGAAGCGCCTGGGCCTGGACAGAAAGCAATAACTCAATTTATCGACATTAAGGATTTCGTAGATATATTTTGTCTTGTCGGCGTAAAGGAAATTTCCCCTTCTTATAGCCTGAAAAGTCTTGTCGGTAATAGGCAGTGTTTTCTGTTCCATGTTTCCTCCACATTCATCGGAGAATTCGGACAAAAGCTGGTCATCCTCGCCTTTATTAAGTGGTTTCGCGTGACAGACAACGGGCTGCCGCACTTAAATCCACTACAAGTCATTATATAATTTTTCACCCGATAATGCAAGCATGTGAACTTCGGAACTTCGTGACGCTTTGGCTCAGTTAGATTGCTTTGCTCATCATTGAAGACCAGAATTGTTTGCCTTCAGAAAGAGCCTTCGATGACTTGCCCCAAGCCACATGTGATAACTCAAGTAAAGCGAATCAAACTCTTGCAAACTCTTGCAAAAACCATGCCATCACTAGCTAAAGCAATGCCGATGGTAGCAAAACCCATACCATAATCCTTGTCTTTCATATCCATATGCCTTTAATCAAACTTCTCTTATTACCCCGGAAATTAAATCTGGCCCTCTAATAGGGGCAAGAGGCGAGAGGGCTTTGGGCATATGCGAGTACTGAATTGGTGAGAGCTTTGGGGGAAGGGTTAGGGGCGGAAGGGGAGGGCAGGGCCAGTTTCACTGCCTAGCTCACAGTGAAGAGGTCCCATAGGGCCAGATTGAATTTCCGGGGTAATACTTTAATTCCACCCAGTCACATGGCCTTCAGAGCTTTCAACCTCTCAGATCTCCATGCCTATAAAGTTTCCTGAAATTAAGCAATAGAGAGGCTACATCGACCAGCTCTTCAATCATGATGATGCTTCAGTCCATCAGGTCTCCTGCCGTCTTATTATCCCGACTTTCAATCCGCAAGGCGGCTAATAATCGCAACTTTTTAAAAGTCCGGATATATGCAAGTCGGGAGAATTTCAATTATCCCGACTTCGGGATAATTTAAAGCTTTATATAAGGTGTTGTCTAGCATAAATGCATGCCGCCCCCGCTACTTGCAGGGTGAACTGATACCGGACATGAAATTGTTGATTCGGTAAAATGCCGGAACCGGATCCGGCACAGGGCAGGCAGAGACCAGGCCCAGGCTTCCGCATTGGTCGCGGCCCTGGAGGGGCGTTCTCGCCTGTGACCGCCGCCCTGGCGACGGCTGGCTTGACGCGAGGTGCCAACTTGCCGGTCCATGCCGTCTCAAGGCAATGTCAACAACTTAAGGAAAGGCTTCAGGGAACGATTCACAGATAAGGCATGGGAAAGCAATTCGGGACATTTACCTAGGCCACAGGTCCGGCCTGGAAAGCCATCCTTGCGAAGGGATGCTCCGGTCACCCAATGTGGCTAGCTGGTCTGAGGCAGTCCTCCATGATGGGCGAGGTTCTGCGAAGAGACGAATATTCCTCGTGAACAGAAATATCTCGTTACTACTCATAGTGTATCATAACCTTATTCAATACTCTAAATTGTCTTTGAATAGGCTCTCTTCCTTAAGTTGTTGACATTGCGTCTCAAGGAGGCCCGGGACCCAGGATCGTCCCTCCCCCGACCACGATCTCGCCGTCGTAAAACACTGCGGCCTGGCCCGGGGCTGCGGCCGTCTGGGGGGTCCGGAATGTCACGAGCGCCCTCCCGTCCCCGAGCGGCTCAAGAAGTGCCGGCTTTTCCGGCTGGCGGTAGCGGATCTTGCATCCTATCTCAATCGGGCCGTTCAGAACCGGTACCGAGATCAGGTTCAGGGCCCCCACGACCGCCGTGGGTGACGCCAGGTCGGCGTACCGACCCACGGTCAGGGTGTTGCGGACTGGGTCGATCCGAAGCACGTAGGACGGGTCCGGGCCGGGAAGGCCCAGGCCCTTCCTCTGGCCGACGGTGTAGCGCCAGACGCCCCCGTGCCGTCCTATGATCTTCCCGTCCTTCGAGAGTATGTCGCCCGGTCCTGGGAGGGCGTTGGCCGGAATCCCGGCAGGTGCAACGAGGCCTGAGGGAGGCTCCCCGCGGCCGTCTTCGTATCCGCCGAAGCTCCCGCCTCCGGGAGTCCTGCGGGCCGCCCCGTCCCCGTGTCCTGCTTCCCCCCTGCGCGCTCCTCCTTCCTTTCCCCCCGCGTCTCCCCCTCCATGCCCGCATCCCCCTCTGGCTCCGTCTCCCCGCCAGCCTTCGTCTTCTCCTCTTCCCGCATCTCTCCCTCTCCCCGTATCTCTCCGTCTTCCTGGATATCCAGCCTTATTTTCATCATCTCTGCTGTATCTGCTGTCAGATTCGAACATTTCTCCAGCTAAACATGCGCCTCTTACGCCACGGCCATCTTCGCCTCCATCCTCGTTACCGTCTCCTGTTCCGAATCCGCCATCTATTCCGTCTCCGTCTCCTATTCCGCGTCCGCCTCCGACTCCGGTGCCGGCACCAGCGAGACCCATGTTCCAGAGGGCCTCCGGCCCGCCATGCCCTGCCGCGAGGAAGCCAGCGTAGTCCCCGTCCGGCACGAAGCAGATGTCCTGGCTCTCGGGCTTCATTGCCACGTTGAGGTCGGCCTCGGCGCACAGAGCCCTGGCGTCCGCCTTGGTGATGTCCCCCAGGGGGAACAGCGTCCCCGCGAGCTCCTCCTGGGTCATGGCGTAGAGTACGTAGCTCTGGTCCTTGGCCGGGTCCAGGGCCTTCAGGAGGAGCCGCCTTCCCCCGTCCGCGGCGATCCGCGCGTAGTGCCCCGTGGCTATCAGAGGGTAGCCCAGTATCCCCGCCCGCTCCCGCAGGGCGTCGAACTTCATGCGGCGGTTGCAGAGGATGCAGGGGTTGGGGGTCCTGCCCGCGAGGTAGTCATTCCTGAAAGGCTCGACCACCTCCCGCCAGAAGGCGCGGGTGAAGTTGAAGACCATGTGGTCGATGTTCAGCCTCACGCAGGCGGCCCGGGCGTCCTCGATGTCCTGCCTGGAGCAGCAGCTCCTCCTGCCAGCGCAGTCCTCCCCTGCCGGGTAGTCCAGGAGCTTCATGGTCGCCCCGGCAACGTCCATGCCGGAACGTCTGAGCAGGAGCGCAGCGCAGGCTGAGTCCACCCCCCCGCTCATGGCGACCAGGACCCTTCCCCGGTTCACCGCTGGACCTCCGTCCGAGCGGCCCGGCGTCCCGGCATGGGGAGCCGGCGCAGCCCCGGCGAAGCGAGCCGGCTTAGCCCCGGCGTCTGGAGCCGTCGTGGCCCCGGCGCAGGGAGCCGGCGGCTTCCCGGCAGGCGACGCAGCAATTTCATGAAACTTCTCGCCGGCAGCATGCTCCTGAGAGTCATGAAGCTGGCAGTGACGCGTCTCGTGTGGCGTTTTGCGGGCAAAACGTTGGTCAATGTCTGGATTCTGGCATGGACGCGTACCGTCTGAAGTCTCTGGAGCTCCGCTATCCGGGGATTCAGGAAACTGAGATGGGAGAGTGCCGTCCGAGGTCTCGCTGGCAAAATGACCCTGTTTGTCAGAAAACGGACAGGGACGGGAGTCGCGTGAAGTCTCGCTGGCCGAATACGGCCGCGTTTCAGGCGACTGGCACTGGCGCGTGTCCTGTGACGTCTCAGGAGCGTCAGGGGAATTGATGTCAGAAACAAACATGTACGCGCGTGATGCAAATGCTCGCTTGAACAAAATGACGGCGTGTCGGGAAACTGGTCCTGACACGTTCCGTGCAGTGTCTCTGACATTTCACGGGCCTGGCGGTCAGAAAGCTGACATGTGCGCGTCGGGGCCGGGGGCATGGGTGCGTCTCGTCCTGTCTCGGGAACGGGCCGTGATGGCTGGGGCCCGTGCGGCGTGCGCGGGCCGCTGGGGCGACGTCTGGCGGCCACGCAGGCTATTCTGCCGGCCCGGACTTCTTCCGCTCCTTGCTCAGATAGAAGAAGTACAGACAGATGTCCAGGCTTACCATGAGAATGTTCGCTATGTAGAAGAGGAGGACGTAGTTTATGTTGTTCCCCAGGATTTTCGCCCCTATCCCGAACACGTATCCCACGAAGACTATCAGGAGGAACGTGAGGCTCTTGCCCTGGGTGCTCTTCAGGCGCAGCGTGTGGAGGATGTTGGCCGGCCACGCGAATCCGAATGCCACAAGCATCCCGCTTTCAAGGAATTTCGAGATGTCCGAGGGGGTCATGCGAGGCATCCCTTCCGCGGCCGGGGAGGCGTGCGGGCCTGCGGACCGACCGTGCGCAACATGCGGGAACATGAGGGAACAACTGAAACGGCAGAGACAGCAGGAAACGAAAGAAAGCGACAGGAAACGTCTGGACGGAATCGGAAGCGGCTGGGAACGGCAGGAAACAGGGGCGGTGGATCCGGAGCCGTTCAGGGGGCGGGGCCGAAGGCCTTCGGACGGTAGCCCCTGGCGAACTCGGCCGCGGGCAGCCTCCTCTTGCCCTCCGGCTGGAACTCCGCGACTGCCAGGATGCCGTCCCCTGTGCCGATGGGGAGCCGGCCCTCGCCGTCCAGGGGAAGGGCCGCGCCCTGCTCGGCCGCGCCCGGGAGCGGGAGGGCACCGAAGAGCTTGACCGATTTGCCGTTCAGGCTGCAGCGGGCCCCGGGCCAGGGGTCGCATCCGTTAACGGTGCCGGCAAGCTCGCGGGCGGATCTGGCGAAGTCCAGATCCCCGTCGGACTTCTCCAGCAGGCGGTTCACGGAGGCGAGACCGTGATCCTGGACCTGCGGCTCGGCCCTGCCGTCCTTCAGGAGCCCGATCACCTGCATGAGGAGCTCCGCCCCCGTCGCGGAGAGGGTGCGCTCAAGCTCACCGGCGGAGGCGCCGGGCGGCACCGGCACCCTGGCCTGGGCCAGCACGGGGCCGTCGTCCATGCCCCTCTCCAGGTGCATGACCGAGACCCCGGTCTCCCTGTCGCCCCTGATGACGGCCCAGTTGACCGGGGCGGGGCCCCGGTGGAGGGGAAGCAGGGAAGGGTGGATGTTCAGGGGCGGGACCGGACAGAGGGTCAGGAGCCCGTCCTTGAGAAGCGACCCGTAGGCGCAGACCACCGAGAGGTCAGGCCGGAGCGTCCGGAGCCTCTCCACGAAGGCGGGCGAGTTGGGCCTGGCCTCCTCGATGACGGGGATCCCGAGCTCCTCGGCCCTGGCGGCCGTGGCGGCCCGCCTGAGGCCCCTGCCCCTGCCGGCCGGGGCAGGGGGCGGGGCTATTGCCGCGAGAAGGCAGTCCGGGCCCGACGCCAGTGCCTCCAGGGCCGGGATGGCGAAGGGCGCGGTCCCGAAGAAGAGTATTTTCCAGGGCCTGGAAGGACCGCCAGGGACCCCGCGCGGGCCGTTTCCGCCCTCGAAGGGGCCTCTT
>JAISFP010000236.1 GCA_031263525.1 Deltaproteobacteria bacterium
GAACCTGCTCGGGACCTGAGCCTGATCCGGAAACTTATTCGGATTTTTCTCCGGATCCTCTTGAGATTCCCGAGCCGTCCCCCCCGCCCGCCGACCATGTCATCCGAGGAACATCATGGCCTTCAATCCGAACCAGCTCCTGAACAACCCCGCGAACCTCCTGGCCTTCCGGGGCCAGCAGGCCGCAAGGCCGGCAGAGCCGGCCGCGCCGGTGCCCCTGGAGCCCTACGACAAGGGCCTTTACCGGGACGCCTACTCCAGGCTGGGGCTCCTGAGCATCGCCAACGTGGCGGATCTCGGCTGCGGGACCGGCCGCTTCACCGGGGTGATGACGGACAAGAACCAGAAGCCCGAGGTCTACCTGGGCGTCGACATGAGCCACGACAGGATCAAGCGGGCCCGGGCGGCCTTCCCCGGCTGGAGCTTCATCTACGGCGACTTCAACGATCCGAACGTCCGCCAGGAGTACGAGCGCAGGGAGGCCTTCCTCCTCCTGAACGTGCTGGACACGATAGAGGACGACCTGGGCTTCCTGGAGCACGTGCCCCAGGGCAAGCCGCTCATCTTCTCCATGCCCAGGACGGAGAGGGAGGGGTCCTTGCGCTTCTTCCCCGACATGTTCGCCCTCCGCGAGCGCTACTCGTCGCTCATCTCCATCAAGTCGGTGGGCCGCTTCAAGGACGCGGAGGGGGCGCTCAGCATGGTGTACGGCGTGAGGTGGTAAGGGGCTGCATGCCTCAGGCCGGCATGCTCCTGCCGGACGGCGCTTCAAGCTCGGGACCGTCCGTCGTGCCGGAGTACGCCCCCCGCCTCCTTCTGCCTCGCGAGAAAGCCGTCCAGTTCCGGCCCGTCCGAAGGGCGGGGCAGAGGCGCGGCCCGGTCCCTCGTCTTCCCGAACGGCCGGCCGGCCGGCCGGCTGGCTGCCGGGCGCGTTTGATTTTGTCATGCAGCCGGCCTCTCTCCTCCGTTGGCGAGCAGTCTGCCCAGGACAGCGAGACGCCCGACGTCCGGGCATGATCCGGATATTTGTCCTGGAGGCTGAACAGGACCTAATTTCGGGAAGAGTGCTGACCGGTCCGGTTCAGGACGAAAGTCCGATTCCGGTCCGAGTCCGAGCCCGGTCCATGCCGAAGTCCGGGTCCGGTCCAGGTCGAAGTCCGAGCCTAGTCCAGGCCGAAGTCCGGGTACGGTCCATGTCGAAGTCCGAGTCCGAGCCCAAGTCCGGGTCCGGGCCAGGTCGAAAGTCCAAGTCCGGGTCCGGTCCATGAAGAAGTCAGAGTCCGGTCCATGCCGAAGTCCAAGTCCGAGTCAGGTCCGAAAGTCCATGTCCGGGGGAATTGCATGAAAAGCGAGAGGAAAAGAAACCAGGCAAGACGTATAATCGAGCTCAGGGAGATTCTCGGGGCCGAGATCCTCTCCCACTTTTATCAGAGGGCGGACGTGAAGGCCCTCTCGGATCTGGTGGGTGGGTCTCGCGCCGTGCTCCGCCGGGCGGCCGTGAGCCCGGCCAGGGCCCTGGTGGTTTGCGGGGTGGACTTCATGGTCCGCGCCGTGGCCCGCCTGCGTCCGGACATACCTGTCGTCTACCCGCGGCCGGACGCCGTGTGCCCCATGAGCGCCAAGGCGGGCCCGGAGACGGCGCTCGCGGCCCGCCGCGCCTTCCCGTGCCGCAGGCTTGCCGCTGGCATGAAGGCGCGGGCGGACGTGGCGGAGCTCTGCGACGCGGATCACTCGCTGGACGCGGCGGAGGACGCGTCACTGGATCTCCCGCTGGAGGGCGCTCCCGGCTCTGCCGGCACCGGCCTCGGCGCGGGCGTGTCGGGGAGCTTCACGCTTAGGCTCGTGGACACGGGCCCGTCCAGCCGCCAGGGACTTTCCTCCTGCCAGGGCCCGTCCGTCCGCCAGGGACTTTCCTCCAGCCAGGGCCCGTCCGTCCGCCAGGGACTTTCCTGCCGCCAGGTACCGTCTTCCCTCCAGAGCCAGTCCTTCCGCCAGGGCTCGTCCGTCCGCCTGGGACCGCCCTCCCGCCAGGGCCCTTCCGACCGCGATACCGCCGTCCTGCCGCTCCTGGATCTCGAGCCCTCCGGCATTCCGGGCAGGCTTGCCTACGGCGATCTTGCCCCAGTGTGCGCCATCCACGACCAGGTGGAGGCGGCGGAGGTGTCGAGGCTCAGGGAGGAGTTCCCCGCGGCCGTCTTCGGGGCCAACTCCATGTGCTCGCCGGAGGTGAAGGCCATGTGCGACTTCTGCGGTGACGCGGACGCCCTGGCGAGGACCGTCGCCACCAGCGGCGCCCCCGAGTTTCTTCTTTTTTGCGAGGCGGGCCTCTCCGAGACCCTGGCACAGGCGTTCCCCGCCAAGATTTTCAGGGAGACCGAGACCGAGATGTTCTGCCCGAGCATGAAGCTCACCAACGTGAAGGACGTCCTGAGGGCCCTGGAGGGCCTCGTCCCCGCGGCCATGCCGGACGGGATGGACGCGGGCCTCCCGTCCGGCCTGGGCCCGGCTCTGCCGGGGGCCGCAGGCGCCCGGGCGCTCAGGGCCGCCATGGAGGCGCTTGAGGCCATGGACGCTGCCAGGGGGTCGTTCGGGACCGGGGGAGGCACGCCGTGATATACCTGGACAACGCCGCCACCTCCTTCCCCAAGCCGGAAGCGGTGGTGAAGGCCGTGGAGAGTGCGCTCATGGCCCCCGCGTCCCCCGGCAGGAGCGGGCACGCGGCGGCGCACGCCGCCTCCCGCACGGTCCACCGGGCCCGGAAGGGCATCGCCAGGATCTTCGGCGCGAAGGATCCCGGAAGGGTGTGCTTCGGCCCGAACGTCACCTGGGCAATAAACGCCGCGCTCCACGGCTTCGCCCTCGGGCCGGGCGACCACGTCCTCTCGGGACGGCTGGAGCACAACTCCACCGCGAGGCCGCTCAGGCTCGTCCGGGACAGGCGCGGCACCGACTGGGAGGCGGTGCCGCCCGGGCCGGACGGGATCCTGGACCCGGAGGAGTTCCGGAGGAGGAGAAGGCCCGCGACAAGGCTGATAGTCCTGAACCACGCCTCCAACGTGACAGGGGCCCTGCAGCCGGCTAGGGAGATAAAGGAGGCCGCCGGCGACGTGCCGATCTTAGTCGACACCGCCCAGACGGCGGGATCGCTCCCCCTGGACGACATGGCATCATGGGCCGACGTCATCTGCTTTACGGGCCACAAGGGTCTCCTGGGCCCCACCGGAACGGGCGGGCTGTGGCTCGGGGAGGGCATGCCGTTCTCGCCCCTCGCCGTGGGAGGGAGCGGGAGCCGTTCCGAGAGCCTCGAGCACCCCGACTTCCTTCCGGACGCCCTGGAGGCCGGGACGCTCAACACGCACGGGCTGGCCGGCCTGGCAGCGGCAGCCGAGTTTCTCCTGGAGACCGGAATCGGCAGGATCCGCGACCACGAGATGAGGCTTGCCGGCATCTTCATGGAAGGCGCCTCGAAGGTCCCGGGGCTCTCCGTACTGGGACCCGGCCCCGGCGACCCCAGGCGCGTGGCCACGGTGTCGGTGGTGATGGAGCAGGCGAGCTCGTCTGATCTGGCGAGAATGCTGGAGGAAGGCTATGGTATCATGACCCGGAGCGGCCTCCACTGCGCCCCCATGGCGCACCAGGCCTCCGGGAGCTATCCCGGGGGGTCGACCAGGTTCTCCTTCGGCTTCTTCAACACCGAGGAGGAGGCCGCCACAGCCGCCCGCGCCCTGAGGGAGATAGCAGCCAGCCGCGGTCGCGGGTAGCCGGTCGGAGGTTCCGCCCGGCCTGCGGGGCCAGGGAGTTCCGCCGGGGTCGTCTGCGGCGTCCTCTGCATCCCGGTCGACCGGGGCGTCACGGAAATCCGAGCGGCTGATGCACCCGGGGCACCCTATATATTTGTGGTGACCCGGGCATCCGGCTCTCCCGAGAGGAGTCCCGGGCATCCGGCTCGCCCGAGAGGAGTCACGGGCATCCTGAGCATTTTTTTCTGCATCAACGGTTCCCGGGGCCTGCGGGGCTCTGCGGGGGCAGGACGGCCCGGACGGTCCGGGGCCGGCAGGCGCGGCCTGCCGCCCGGTCCCTGAAGGCGGGGCGGAACTGAGGGTTATCTTTGACCGACGGACAGGGGGACATCATCCTGGTCTTCGCCTCCAACACCAGGATCCTTGAGGCCGAGGACCTCCTGGAGGAGGGGGAGCTCCCCTTCATCCTGGTGCCCGTGCCCAAGGAGGTGAACCCAAACTGCGGGCTCGCCATCAGCCTGAAGGAAGGGGACAGGGAGCTGATACTCCCGGTCCTGGAGGCTCACGGGCTCATGCCCCAGTCGGCCTACCTCAGGAGAGGTGACCTGTTCGCCACGTACCCGCTGGAGGGCGTCGTGACCTGAGGGACCGGCGTCGGCTGATCCTCCAGGTCCGCCGTACCCGCCGCTCCGGGAGGTCTCGGCGAAGCTGTCACTGAGGCCAGGAAAGGCAGAGCTCTTGCGGTACCCGTCACGTGCCGGCCGGTCGAGTACGGCATCCGTGGGCTGAAGGGTGACAGACGACTGGCGAGTAGCCATGAGACCTGGACCATGAGCAGTCGGCCCCGGACAAGTCCGGACGCCTGGAGCTGGCGATCACCAGTCCGCAGGCGCGGGATCCCCTCCTGCTAGCCCCGGGAGCCCTCCTTCACGAGGTCGCTTATTACGCACCAGTCCCTATTCTCCCAGCCGCGGGCCATGGCCCTGAGGAACCGGTCCTCCAGCATCGACGCGAACATCATGGGGGTCCTCGTGCGGCGGGCGGCGTCCTTGACCAGGCAGGCGTCCTTGAGGCCGAGGGCCAGTGGGAAGCCGGCGGTGTCGAAGGATCCTGACAGGATGAGCTCCCCGTAGGTCTTCACGGCAGGGGCGTCGAACAGCGTCTCCGACATCATCTTGACGAAGGCCTCGGGCCTGACCCCAATACCGTTTACTTAAGTCAAACTTTGGGTGAGAACTTCGCCAAGAAGGCCTCTGCAGGTCTTTTAGAGGGTAGCTACCTCCTTATCACCAGCATAGGAACAAAGTATTTTCTATCTTGAAAGACAAGAAAACACTCAATACTATAATATGCTAATTATTTTAATGTGTTATAGAATATTCTAAATTTCAATGGGAAGAGACAATAATCCCTTTAAATTCTATAAACTGAATAAATTTAGCCAGAACTCTTGAGCAGATACAGGAATAAACTTATAATGTTTCTTCTCAAAATGATGTTAAAGCATTATGAATTTTCGATGGAAATCAAATTAATTTTAAATATAATATTTTAGAATTAATAACAATTAAGCTTTAGTAAAGACATAAACGAATGGGCCGATGAGTTGGACTCACTCGCCTGCCACACTGTCTCTTAGTCCATCTTCATTCGTTCATATTTGCGTGAAAAGTAAATACTTACTTTATAAAAAATTTTTTTTCGATAATTACGATGAGTGAATAGAATAATATGTTTATTAGTATATGAAATTAATTACTGAATAAGTATTACCATTTCGAGTTTGATAGGTATATGTAAAGGTTGATCTCTGTACCTAACAGGATATTTACTAAGCCGTTGTTTGACACCACGTGGGTTACTCTCCCCTTTGCTCCTATCAGCTCGAGTCAAAGAGATTTTGTAAATTATATTTTGAATTTCCATGTCATAATTAATAGGTCCAACTGATTGAAAATTTGGTAAAAATTGCTTAATTATTCTTAATGAGGAAGTGAAACTTAAAATATCAGGATCTTCTTCAATAATTAATGAGGCTTTGTTTATTGTTGATCTGATGATATAATGGAGTATAAGTAATCCCCATATCTCCTGCAATACAAGATCAGGTCTTTGACAACGAATAAGTTTTTTATTATAACTTAAGAAATCCTTAATTTCTCTCAAACTACTTTCTTCTTCCCATCTCTCGTGATATAGTCTTCCTAATTCATTTGCTGGATATAATTCATGATCGAGTAAAGTTGTTATCAATCTGTAAGTTTCTTTTTTCTTATCGTCCTTTTCAATTGAAAATTCAATCACTCTTACGGTAATTGGCACACAATTTTTTCTGTTCATACTATCATAAATTATTGAAAGAAAAGAACCATCAGGTAATAACTTTTCTCTTTTGAGTTTAAGTGTTTTTTTTACTCGCCATAGTAATTCACACTTTTCTGCATATTTACAAAATAGTTTATAGCCATAAAAACTTCTAGCTGCAAAACAGAGCATGTCTTTCGAAAGTTTGTTTTCATCAATCTCAAAAGCGAGAGCCTGTTCACTCTTTCTAAACGGTCCTATTGCCCCTGCGATAACTACATGTGTACCACATTCAACCAATGCCAGGACATTTGCCTGAGGAAAAGCTGCATATCCACTTGCCGAACCTGGATATCCAAAATATTTGGCATTCTTTTT
>JAISFP010000310.1 GCA_031263525.1 Deltaproteobacteria bacterium
CTGGGTCCAGGAGCCCTTCGCGGGCGAGCTCGCCACCCGCTTCGGGCTCTCGCCCATAATTCTCCAGGCCCACGTGGACCGAATAAAGGATACCCCCTTCGGCACCCTCATACTGGATCTGGCGGGCCCGGAGGGGATGGCGGACGAGGCCCTCTGCTGGATCCGCGGCCGCGTCAGTTCGGTGGAGGTCCTGAACTAGCATGCTCCTGTCAGCCACCCAGCTCCTCATGCTCAAGAAGGCCTCCCTCGAGACGCTCTACATGGTGTCGGTCACTACCGCCCTGACGGTGCTGGCCGGCGTGCCGCTGGGCGTGCTCCTGGTGGTGATGCGTCCGGGCCACATCCTCGAGAACCGCTGGGCCTACCGCATCCTTGGTTTCGTGGTGAACGCCACCCGCTCCGTCCCCTTCCCCATCTTCATAGTGTTCGTGATACCGCTCACCAGGCTCCTGGTCGGCACCTCCATCGGCTCCACCGCGGTCATAGTGCCGCTCGCCCTGGCCGCCTTCGTGCTCATGGCGCGGCTTACGGAGACCTGCCTCCTTGAGATCCCCCACGGGGTCATCGAGGCCGCGCAGTCCATGGGCGCCAGCACCTGGAACATCATCGTGAAGGTGATGCTGCCCGAGGCCCTCCCGGGGCTCCTGATGGCCGTCACGATAGCGGTCATAACGCTCATAAGCTACTCAGCCATGGCGGGCATGGTGGGGGGCGGGGGCCTGGGGGATCTGGCCATCCGCTACGGCTACCACCGCTACCAGACCGACATCATGTGGGCGACGGTGATCTTCCTCGTGGCGGTGGTGCAGCTGGTCCAGCTCGCGGGCGACCGGCTGGTCCTGAAGTTCACGCGGAGGTGAGACGGCGGGCCCCCCGGGGTGCCTCCCGTCGGCCGCGGTCTCCGGACCCCCCGGGGGACCGGGAGGCCGGGCGCATTTCCGGGAGCCCGGCCCGACCGCCGCCAGGTCGGCGGCAGGTCCTTCAAGTTGCTGGCCTTCCGGTCAGGCACGGAACGGCCGGGTGCCTGCGGGGCGGCCCGGACAGTCCCGGCGCACATGCCGGAGCCCCTGGGCCGGGCTCTTCCCCTGCAACGTCCGTCCCGGTTTCCTCAACGTCTTCACCCCGGTTTCCGCAGCGGTTTCTCCGCCTCTCCCGCAGGGCCCCGCCTGAGGACCTCCGCCGCCGCGACGAGAACCGGGGCGGGATTCAGGGGCAGGGAGCCCGGGTTCCGGACATGCCCGGACACGGAAGAGGCGGGCAGGGGCTTTCCCGCGCCCCCCAGGCGCGGGCCGTCAAAGACACTTTCGGAGGACATACCCCATGAAAAGCTTAATTACCATCCTGGCGGCCGCGGCCGTCCTCTTCTCAGCCCAGGCGGCCCCGGCCCAGGAAACGCCGGTTACCGTGGGCACTGTGGCCGGCTCCGATGTCGAGATGCTCGAGAAGGCCGTTGAGGTGGCCCTCAGGGACGGGCTCGCCGTGGAGATCCGGGAGTTTTCGGACTACGGCCAGCTGAATCCCGCGCTGGCCGCAGGCGACATCGATCTGAACTCCTTCCAGCATATACCCTTCCTCGAGAGCTACCTGAAGGATCATCCCGACGGCCTGGTATCCATCGGCACCACCTACGTCTCGCCCATGGGCTTCTTCTCGAAGAAGATAAAGTCGCTGGACGAGCTGAAGAAGGGCGACACCGTGGTAATCCCCAACGACCCGTCCAACGGGGGGCGGGCGCTCCTTCTTCTCCAGGCGGCCGGCAAGATCAGTCTGAAGCCCGAGGCGGGCATCACCCCCACGCCCTTCGACGTCACGAGGAACGCGCTGGAGCTCAAGATAGTCGAGGTGGACGCCGCGCAGACCTTCGCCTCCCTGGAGGACGCGGCCACCGCCGCCATCAACAACAACTACGCCCAGGACGCGGGCCTGAACCCCCTGAAGGACGCCATCTACCTGGAGGACCAGGACTCGCCCTACGTGAACGTGATAGTCGCCCGCGACGCGGATAAGGACAATCCCAGGTTCCTGCAGTTCGTGAAGGCCTACCAGAGCGCCGAGGTTGCCGAGTTCATTCTCCAGAAGTACGAGGGCGCCACCATCCCCGCCTTCAAGTACCAGACCCAGGACCAGACCTCCGCCCCGGCTCCGGCTGAGGCGGGGCAGCCCGCGCGGCCCTGACGCGCGAGACCCCCTCCCTGTCCCCCGGCGCGCCGTTGCTGGTCAGGGGCGATCTTTTTCCTTTAACTGCGCAGGACCCCCGGAGGGCTCGCTGGCCTTCCGGGGGTCCTGTGCGTTGAGGCCGAGCCGGGGAGCGCCCGCGTCCGCAGGCCGCAGGCCCGGGTTCCCGGGTCCGGGCAGGAGGTTCGGGTTCCGGAGTACCGGACGGGGAAACCGGCGTCCGGCGGAAGGGCCGGTCAGCGGGGTCCGCGGCGGCGTTTCTTCCCGAACCTGCCCGGCCGTTTGGCGGCGGCCTTCGCCGGTTTGTCCTTGGGGGTTCCCGGAGCAGCCCCGGCTGAAGTCCGGACTGTGGCGGGGTCCCGGGACTCGGGGCCTTCCGGCCGGGGTTCCGCATCGTCCGGCCGGGGCTCGGAGTCTTGCGGCTGGGGTTCCGCGTCTTCCGGGACAGGGAAGCCCGCGCCGAAGTCCAGCTGGGCCTGGGCATCGGAGGCCCGTGCATCGGCGGGGACCGTCCCGGGTCCCTCGGCGGGAACCGGGCCGGCCGAATCGGTTTCATGGGCGGGGCCGACCGTTGGGACGGCGGGGGTCAGGTCCTCGGGAGGGGAGGGCGGGTCGGCCGGCCCGGCAGGTGCGAGCGCCGATGCCGTGCCTCGCGGAATTGTCTTCACGGCCGGACGGGCCGCATCGATCGGGGGAGACGTCCGCGCGGCACCGTCGGGCGCCCGCGCTGGCCCGGCCGGGGCCGGTCCTGGCGTTTCGGGGTTCCGGGGGCCGGAAGGGCGCCCTCCGGGGCCATTGGCGGCCGGGGGCCTGCGGCCCAGGGCCGGACGCCCGCCCCTGGCGGGACGCCGGGCGGGGCGCGGGCGGGAACGGGGCACGTAGGGAGCGGCCTCGAGCGGGATCAGCATGAGCGGGGTGTGCTCGGCCCCCTGGGGGGAGAGACGGCTCTGGAAGAGGGTGAGCGAGGAGACCGGGAAGGTGGCGGCCACCCTGGTCCTCACGCCGGCAATCAGCCGGACGAGCTCTTTGGAGGGCGGGCCTTTCAGGCGGCACAGGAGAAGGGACGGCTTGTATGGGCGGTTCCAGGACTTTGGGAAGCCTTCCACGGTGTCCAGGGCGGCGTCCACCGCCGCCTTCAGCGCCGCCAGGGGTTCATGGTCGTCCAGGCGGGCGCACAGCAGATGGGAGTTCTCGGAGGGATGCACGAAGAGGCCCTTCAGGGACACCGTGAAGGGCCCGCAGGATCCGGAGACGGCGCTCAGGGCATCGCGGGCGGCGGGCAGGAGCTCCTGGTCCACCTCGCCTATGAAGCGGACGTTGATGTGGAGGTTGCGGAGGGTGAGGTTTTTGAGCTCCTCCGTCTTGCCCCTGAGCCAGGCGAACTTCAGGCCCGCCTGCTGGGGGACCGGGACGGCCGCGAACAGCCTCGGTCTCGGGGGGGCCTTCCCGGCCGGAGGGGCCTCTTTGCTCATAGGTGTGACGTGCCTCGCCGACAGCGGGGTGTCGGGCCTGATAGGCGCTCCCTGCCGCTTCGGGGCCGTCCGGGTGGGGCCGGAATGGCCGTTCGGGAGCTTGATGTTGTATGTTAGCAGAAACTGAGAGCCTTGTTAAGGCCGCCCGGGCGGCGGAACGTTCCCCGGAAGGGCTTTATGGGGAGGGGAGGCGGAAAAGCGGCCAGGAACGGGAGGGGCCGCCCTGCCGGAGGGCGAAAAGTTTTGACAAGTCCTGGCGAGATGTGTTAAAACCCCTCTTACGCTTTTCGGGCGGGAAGTCTCTTCCCGCCGCGGGTAGCCGCCCGTCGGAGACGGGCACCGCGTTCGTTGCGGGGCTGTAGCTCAGTTTGGGAGAGCGCATGACTGGCAGTCATGAGGTCAGGGGTTCGATCCCCCTCAGCTCCACCACTTCATTGTCCGCACAGGACCGTAAAAGCCCGAAAGCCTTGAAACATAAGGCTTTCGGGCTTTTCCTTTGAAGGGCCTAAGTCCCCGGAAGTCCGCCTGGTACCGTTGACAGCCAGGAGGTTTTACGGTATTTCTTACGGTATCGACAACCAATCGGAAGGCGGTGCCGTAATGGCCCTGAAAGACCTGGAAATCAAGAACCTCAAGCCACCAGAGAAGCCTCAGAAGCTTTATGACGGGGGCGGGCTCTTCCTGTACCTCGCGCCCAGCGGGCTGAAGTCCTGGAGGCACGAGTACGCTTACCACCACCATTTAGTTCACAGGGATTTCGGTCCCGGGACGGAAATATTCCGGAAGCCTTGAATCCAGGGCTTCCGGTTTTTTTTGTCTCCGTCCCGCTCCCTCCCCGACCCTTTTCTGGTACACTGGCCTTCCTTCCCGGTCCCCGCGCTCGTCCGAGGGCACCCTGTTCTGCGGAAGGCCACTCTGCGGCAGGTTGCAGGCATGCAAGTCAGAAAGGTTGCAACGGCGGCGTGAGCCTGCATCGCCACCCCAGCCGAGGTGAGCTACAGACTCTTGGTGGCGTTTCACCATTGAACACAAGAATCAGTGCTTGACTTGCTCGCGTTAAAGTGTTGATGATGGTTAACGTATAGCAAGGGTCCGATTTGATCGCGTGATCGGGCGTTTGCTGAGGGAGGTCCAGACATGAAAAAAGGGAATTCGGAGTACGAAATGTTGGTCAGGCAACGAGAGGAGTTCCTGAGCGCTGAGGTGGCCCTGTTCACGATAAACGGCATGGCCGGTATGGTCGCCCATAAGCTGCGCGACAGGGTCGGCCTGACGCGAGACAGGCAAAGTGAGCTGGAAAGCCAGATGAAATTGCTGTCCATGGAGCGCCATTTGTTGTACTGCGGCGACATGGCTGTAACGAAGAAGGCCCTGGAAGAGTACTCCCCCAATCTTGAAGGATTTCATGCTGAACGGTGACTGACGGAAAGGTTGCGTGCGGGCGAGTGATACCAGAGAAGTTCAGAATCTCCTCCGCAATGCACGAGGAGGTCTTCGGCAGTCTCAAGGAATTCGTTTTTTCGAACGTTGAGCCCGTTTCGTCCCCTGTCGCGATCATTGTCGGTGCCCAGCCAGGATCAGGCAAGACGAAGCTTATCACTGCATCATCGGGAATGCTCAACAACAACTGCGTAGCTGTGAACGGCGATGATTACCGCGAGTGGCATCCTTGCTACCGTAAAATCATTTATTGTAACGACAAGAAAATAGCGGAATATACCGAGCCCGATGTCCGGGACTGGACAAGTCGGCTCTTTAGCCATTCCATCGATAATTCATAATAACACGATTTTGGAAATCACGTTGCGCCTTCCCGGCCCTATATCGGCCACTTTGGAAAAACTGTACGGGCTGGGTTTTGCCGTGCAACTCAAAATCCTTGCCGTGGAAAAGGAATTCAGTACTATCGGCATCCACGAGAGATACGAATCCCAAAAAGAAAAAGACGGGTTCGGGCGGTGGACGGCGCAGGAATCCCATGACGCTTCCTACGTCAACATGCCCCGGACGATAGAGACGCTCGAGAAGACGCCTTTCTTGTCGTCTGTCTCCGTTCTTGATAGGGACAACTCAGTGTTGTATGAAAACAGCCGTGTTCCGGGAGGGGATTGGAAACATCCGGTTGGAGGTGCTTCGCGGGCCATACGGATGTTCAGGGATGCACCGTTATCCGATGAGCGGAAGGCTTTCATCGTGAAGTCCTGCGAAGATCTTATCCGCAGGAAGACAAACAGGAACGCGCCTGCGGACGAAATCGAAACGATAAGGGATATTCAGAAATCCCTGCTAGGGCCGAAGGAAGAGGAGTCAGGCTCTTTCAGGCCGAGGATGGGGTAAATACAGTCCTGGAATTACGATTCCGAGGAAATGCGGCTCTACGCGGAAACGCGATCGCTGGGCAGGAGCGCACGCTGGGTGAGTCAGCCTGAATGTGATTCCTGATCATAAAAGTTATGATAGTTTGTGGCTTTGTCAGTTTTCCAATCCCAACACCCACGTCTCTATCTTGCAGATGCTCCACCATCGAATTACAGAGTTGATAGTATGTTGATCTATATCAAGACATCATGCCACTGACACAAGATATAGTCATCAGTGATGTTCGCTGGATCCTCCCAGAGACCGTTACATACCCCGAAAGAGATTGTGGCACCTTGGAAAATCGATTCAGCAACAGTTTGTTCAGGAAAGACATGTATCAACACAACGTAATCCACCCGGTCATGGCGGGAAAGGAAGCAGATCTGTTCAAGGTCCGAACAGGAAAACCTGTTGCGGGCGAACATGCCTTGCCAAGGAGCTTGGAGATTTTGTTTTCGTGGAACAGGATCTGATGGGGCAAGAGTTGAACGGTTGGACTTTGAAGAGCTTGCAGGCGAGGTGTTGAGGATGAAAGGCTCTGTTACAGGCAAGATTTCCCGGAACCAGGACGAAGAGCTGGGAAGATGCAATGCGTTGGCTGTCCTGCAATTCTGCGAACTGGGGTCAACATGGTATCAGTTCACGTGATGGCCGGTCGGCTCAACGGGAAGGCTTTACCATCCTCCTTCAGGAGTACATTGATGGTGTCGACTGTTGACTGTTGCGGCTCAGAAGTGAAAATTGACATGGTGCAGGACTGTGAACGATCAGGTGCATCGTGACATCTTTCGGAGTGTCAGATGGTAAAATCAGTGTCGTTCTTGAGTTTCGGTTGTCCTTGTTCCGGTTGATGACATGTCCTGACGGATGTGCGATGCCTGGTCGGCACATGCTTCAGACTGACATGCGACATTCGTTCATCGACACGGAATCATTCCTGTCTAGATGGAAAGGAGGAAGTGCCCAGAGTCAGATGCAACAGGGCGGCATGCCTCAGGAAACGGGCCGAAGTCGACTAGCCGGGTGCCAGGAGTGTCAGCGGGTTGAATTCCTTGATCGCGAGAATCATGCGGATGAAGTTGTTCATGTTCCGGAAGCCGTATGCCCTGCGGATCATTGCCTTGATCTTGGTGTTGAGTCCCTCGAGGCTCGCGGTAGTGATGTTGTAGCGGTAGTAGTTCAGTATCCCCTCTGAGAACCTGGCGAGAGTTCTGGCCATCATCATCAGTTCACCGATGAAGGAGGCGTTCGCCTGGGCGATCCATCCCTCGAGACAATTCTTGGCATCCTTGTAGTTGACCTGCCACCATATCTGCTTCAGGGACTCCTTCATCACGTATCCCGTTGTGAGAGGCGTATTCAGCTGGAGCAGCCTGTCCAGCCTCTCTTTTTCATGGCGGAAGTCATCGAGGTTCTCATGGTTCTTCAGGAGGAGATACCGGCTTCCCCTGATCACGTCCTTTTCATCATCTGTGGCGTTGCGGAATACGCTCCTCCTCAGCCGGTCAATTCTGTCGTTCATGAGCTTGACGACGTGGAAATGGTCGAAGACCATGATGGCCTGGGGGATGTTGTCCCTCACGGCCTTCTGGAAAGCGGCTCCCATGTCGATGGCAACGGCCTCTATTCTCTTCTTCCTGTTCCCGAGGAGCTCCCAAAACGGTATCAGAGCATCTTCGCCCTTGCCCAGGCCAACGAAGATGACCTCTCCGGTATCGAGGTTCACGACGATGGTGATGAATCTTTTCGTCTTGCCGATGTAGGTCTCATCTATGCCGATCCTCTTGACATTCTTGAACCTGTTCTTGGCATATTTTTTTTTGATGTAGCTCTGGAGGATGCTGTTTGCCGTGTGCCAGCTGATCATCAGCCTCTTCGCGGCGTTCTCGATGCTCGTGCCCATCATGAGCTTTACCGCTTCGTTTGCGAAGCTTTTCGTGTACCTCTTCTTGGTATCCGCAAATCCCACGTTGATCTGCCTGATGATTCTGCACTTCTTGCACTCGACCTTGGGTACTTTGACATTGAGGAAAATGAACTTCTTCGTTTCCAAAGGCACCCCTTGAAACTTTCTGTCAACAGAACCGCGTGTCACAACGTTGGTAGAACCGCAACAAGGGCAACGGATCATCTTAGGCTGAGCAATGAGGGAGTAGTGAATCTGATTTTTGTGGTAGGAAACCCTTCCGATCTGGGTAAAGCCAACGGACCCCTGCATATGGTACAGCTCGCTTGTAGACATATCATATCTCCTTTCATGGGAAAAATAGCCTACTGTGAGATATGTTTGCATGATTTATGCCAAGATTCCTCAAAACAGGC
>JAISFP010000352.1 GCA_031263525.1 Deltaproteobacteria bacterium
GTGTGTGATGGGGGTTATAATGAGCTGGTTCGCATGATTTAGACAGTGTTACCTGGTTGGGAAGAAGGCAAGTGGGGTAACTATTTATATGTGGCATAATATTTGTTCATAATATTTAATTTAAGCTAATCGGCTTATGTATCTGTTCATGGACGGAAGCGGGGGAGAATGTTAGCGGAATCTGGCCCGGCCTACCGCTAGGTCCATGGCAGCCTTCCCCAGGTTCAGGCGGCCACCCGCTCTGTCTGGAGGTCTTGAGCCGGGTCGATGACGGCCTTCCCTCAGGCCAAGGGACGCCTTCCTCCTGGCTAAAGGGGGCCACCTTCCCGGAGCCTGGCGTCTTTCCTTCAGGACCAATGTGCCCTTCCTTCGGGTCCAAGCCTGTATTTAAATTAATTGGCGTGATATTTGCCAATCATTATATTGCCAATTCAGTTATTACCAGTTCGGTTAAATGTTAGGATTTTTGCTATCTGTCCAGGTGTGAAAAATCCGTGCGAATCCCAGGTCTTCTATCTAATTGCCTTGATTTGCTCCCATATTGTGAGAGAAGATTTCAGCGTTTTATAATATTTATCCGGAAGCGTAATAAATGTTAGAATTTTGGCTTTCGGTCAAGGGGTGAAAATCCGTGCGAATCCCAGGTCTGGTATTTCACTGCCATGATTCGCTCCCATAATGCAGGAGAAGATTTCAACATTTTATAATATTTATCCAGATGCTTAATAGTTATTATTGTCTTCATCATGAGTATGATTGTCTTCATAAATGAATTTTCTTGTACGCCTGACATGTTGCCGTTGCCAGGCCTTTTATTGACATGTAATCTGGTTTTTTTTAAGAAGTCACTAAATTAGAACTGACTTCAAGTTCAAGCGATTGCATCACCTTAGGAAATGGCTTAAAATACAGTCACTTTATTGGAAGGTTCGCATGAGTTGCCAGCCTGCCGAGCGAGACGTCATTGTGAACTTAAGGCGATCTTGATTGTAGCATCGAATGCGGCGCAGAGGGAGCATGGAAATGGGAAAAATATTTCAAGATGATCTGTCCTTTCGGGAAATAATACAGGGCAATTTTATCTACGCCGACAAGACTGGGTATATCTACGATATTCTCAAGGATGATCCTACCAACTTTTGTTTCCTGTCCCGTCCAAGACGGTTCGGCAAGACACTCTTGCTGAACACTTTGGCGGAGCTGTTCCAGGGCGACCGTGAGCTTTTCAGAGGCCTGTTGATAGACAAGAAGGGTTACCAGTTCGAAAGACACCCGGTTGTGAAATTTAACATGGCCTATTCACAAATGTCTTCCAAGGACGAACTCATATCCAGAATCAGCAAAAATCTGCTAATGATGGCAAGGAAAGAGGGAGTTGATTTTATCGCAAAATCCTACGGCGAGATGTTGGGGGAGCTTCTTCGAGGCATCTGCATCCAGCATGGAGCCAAAGTTGTCGTATTGATTGATGAGTACGATGCCCCCGTAACCAGAAATATATTGAGGCAAGATGTTGTCGAGGAGATAACAGAAGTTCTGCTAAATTTTTACACGTCCTTGAAAACAAATATGGAATACATACGCTTGGCCTTCGTTACGGGTATTACCAGATTCGCCATGACCGCACTGGACTCAAGACCTAACAATTTTTATGATATTTCACTTGTGCCGGAATTTGGCGGAATCTGCGGCTTCACCAAAAGCGAAATGAGAACACTTTTCCATGACAGATTTCCGGATACTCTTGATGCCTTGAAAGGCAAAGGTCTAATACCGCTGAATACCGATATCGACGGTTTGAAGGTGATGATTGAGGATTATTACGACGGCTACAACTGGCTCGGGAAAGAAAATGTTCTAAACCCATATTCCTTGCTCCGATTTTTTACTTTGAATGAATTCGACACATATTGGCCTTTGACCGGACATCCATCTCATCTGTCAGCTCTTGTTAGGGAAAATCCACTTGCCTTCATCCTGTCTAAGCTAGACGCTTACCCAGCCATTCAAAAAAGGAAAATTGAACTCAGTTCGCTTGAGCCAGTCCCAGTCCTGTTTCATAGTGGCTATTTGACTATAGATAAGCCAGTCACCATAGAAAAAATCGAAAATGATAAAGTTGTCCCAAAAGATGGATACTCATTCAAAATTCCTAACGCGGAAGTAAGACATGATTTCGACTTTAACCTTTTTCTTTATGCTTTTGACCCCAGAAAGAATTTTTTTGGAACATTTTCTAAAGAACTACCGAAAGCTCTGCTTCAGAACGACTCCAGCAATACTGCACTTCTGTTACATAAACTTCTTTCAGCAATCGCTTCGGAACAACATGAGCCTAACGAAAAGCATTGTCATGAAGTAATTCAGTCCGCGTTTATCGCCACCGGGCTTGGGGTCATTGGCCAGGCTCCGTCAAGTTCATCCGAGTAGACTGACATGAGCATATTTCTTAAGGGCAATCGTTTTGTGGTGGAGGTGAAATACTGCAAAACAGACGAGAAAGACGCGGATGACAAAGGAAAGGCCGCCAAGGCTCTTGAAGCCGCTCTTGATGCTGCTGTCGACCAGATTAGGTCGAAAGATTATGCGGCACCCTTCAGAGAGGCGTTAAAGACGACTACAGGCGTTGCCATTGCAGTTCGCGGACGTAACGAGGTTGCAGTTCGCTTCTTTGAGCCTTAAGATCATGCCAGATGCTTTTCTCGCTAGTGTACAATCGAATTATTTCCCGATCGCTTTCAAGGTAATTATATTCGATTGTATAAAAGTAGCCCTAAAACTGCAGGAAGTTTGCCAAGCAACCTAAAATGTGGCCCAGGTTCCAATGAAAGACGCTCCGTTCATTGGAATGAAGGCAATAGGGTTTCCCTAGATAATTATTTGGGATCGGATGAAGCTTCACCTATTTTTTATCTGATGGAAGTTATTCAGTCTCAAATGTGATTACTAATTTAATCGATTGAATAATGGTAAATTTATTACCATTCTGTTACCTGCCCTGTATATTACCCGTCCATTTACATGTCGGAATTGGGCTATCAGTCCAGAGGTGGAAAGGGCGGGCAAGCCCCCAGTGGTTGTGTCTCCCCGCTATGATTCGCCACTAAAATATGGAAGATGATTCCGACTTTTAAATGGACAGGTAATACTAACCAATCAATCATTTTTCAAGAAAATTATGAATAGTAGTATTTCATATTATTGAAATCATCTTTAGTCTGATAAGTATATTGGAAAAGGCCTGAAGATACGGTGGCAGAAGAGAATGAGGGATGTAATAATGATTTTTATGCAATATAGCTGAATGGTTACGGTTAATGAGAGATAGTTAAAATTATTATTATAATTTGAATTAACAATTCTTTTACTATATACCATATATATTCCCTTTGTAATAATTTTAATAATTTCAAGTGCATTCTTTACCCTGGTGGTAATTTTTTCAACTCTGCTGGGAGCAAGATAGTGGTTACTTGAATCAGTATCATGATTATGAACTAACTAACTTCCAGTAAGGCACATAGGCATATACTCGGATATCAATTATCCTTGTTTTGTGTTCGTTGTTACAAGTCACACCGTATGATGGATTGGAAGCCGTTGATACCGTCAGAGACAAGATATCCTGACAGAACTGTTTCAGTTCAGGAATTTCAACAGTAATTATCTCCCACATGGATTCGAAATCAGGCGGAATTTATTATATGAGACAATTAGCCTAAGACTTTCGACACCCAGCCATGGCATGTTCCCGCGCTCTATTGTGAAATGGTCTGACAGTACCTGTTCCAATCTGGATATTTTCAGAAGCTTGAATGAAATGGCGTCTCTGAAAAGATCATCGTTTTCAAAGGTCTCGTAATAATTACCGTAACTGGTCATGCCATTTGGAAACTGATCGCAACACTCCTCAATATGGATGATGATGACGGTATCACGCCTGCCGGTCAAATATGACGGCGTCGCAACTGATCGAGGAGGGGGGGATAGGTGGAATTTAAATCCAATTGATGTCTTCAACTGTGTTGCGCATTCAAATCATTTCGTATTACATTTCTAGTAAAGTGCAAACTGTCCAAGTTTCTTTGATCTTATAAATTTCATTTTCGCTAGCATCAGCAGACTTTCAGTCCTTCTCCGAGCTTCACTACCGTCAGCCGAGCTTCGGGCCCTCACCCGATCTGCAATGCTGTCTACCAATCTGCAATATTGCCAGAAGATCTTCAGGGAGTCAGCCAATCGTCACTGACGTCAACTGATTATCACTACCAATCTTTGTTATGTTGTGCTATTTTTCAGGCATTCTTAAGCTGACAGGCATTCCGAGCAATAGGTTTAAATTGTAAAGGGACAGGTCCTAAAATGTCTACGTGCTTGCCTATGTAGCAGTCCAGCCGGAGACTGGTCAATGCATTCTCCAGGACCTGGTAGGCAAGGTCAGGGACTTGACACTCTGCTCATAAAGCATCCTGGTCTTACGGCAGTCTTCTGGAGCGTGGGTCGTACGGAACGGCGGGATCCGGGCGTTCCAGGGAATGTCTGATTTCGAGGTCCCACGGAGCCGGCATGAAGTAAGCCTCGCCGTCGCTCAGCTCTTTTCTCCTGCGGGGAAAATATTCATCGTCTGCGCAGCCCGTGATACCGCGGTAATCCGGACGCTCCAAGTTCACGCACGGCGGGCGCGTCTCCGGAGAGGTCTGGGGGATCTGTTGCAGTTCCGGGATGCCCCGGGCCTTCTGGTCGGGGTATCTTCTGTAGACGAGACACCATGCAGTTCCGGCGGCAAGCACCCCCTGCCGGAGCGCCAGAGCCAACCTTTCCTGAGAGTCCAGCGTTTGTGTCCTGGATGTCACTGTTCCGGTCCAGGAGTCCCAGGCAGGCCGGCCTCCGGTTGCCGAGTCCCCTCCAGGCCGGCCTCCGGTCCTCGAGTCCCCGCCGGGCCTGCCTCCGGTCCTCGAGTCCCCGCCGGGCCGGTCTTCGGTCGCCGAGTCCGCGCAAGGCCGGTCTCCGGACCCCGAGTTCGCGCAAGGCCGGTCTCCGGTCCCCGAGTCCCCGCAAGGCCGGTCTCCTGTCGCCGTGTCCCCGCAAGGCCGATCTCCGGTCCCCGGTTTACGGCTCGGCCGGTGTCCGGTCGGACGCTCCCTGCCCGAAATGACTCCGTCCGGCAGCTCGTCGTCCCAGCCGATACCGAGGGCATTACGGGTTTGAGTGTCAGCCTCGGACCGGCGAATGCGTTCTATGGACAGGAGCACGGCCAGCTCGCGGGAATGCTGTCCCGGGAGAAGCTTAGCCGTCATCGACCCGCCTTCCCTGCCGCCGAGGCTCCAGGCCATGGAGGGTGAACCTGCGGGAGGCCCGTCCATGAGGGCCCAGGCGGGGAAGGTGACTCCCGGAGACAGGATCCGGGGCGGGGGGGACGTCCAGAGGGGAGCTCGCCCGCCCCAGTCCTGGCCGGAGGCATTGAGGGCGGCGGCCCGGATCGCCCTGGCCAGAGCCTCCCCTGGCTCGTACGGGCCCTCGGCCGGGGCGGGTGCAACGGCGTACCCGCCCCCGGGCGCGGCTTCGGCCAGCCGTCTCAGGTGCCCGGAAAGGGGGGAGTGGCCTACGCCGACGGCGAAAAGTCTCGGGTATAGCTCGCGGGCGGCGTCAAGAATGTCGGACGTTCCGGCCTCCAGGCAGTCGGTCACGAGCAGGAGCGCGGGCGGGGCGTCGCCTGGGAAGGGCGGGTCCGGAACGGCGAAGGCCTTCAGGGCGTCGGCCAGCCTCTTGCCGGAAGAGGTGTCGATGTTGTCGATGTGGTAGAGCTTTGACAGCAGAGCGCCTGAACTCCAGCCTGCCGAGCCGCTGTCCGGCTGGATTTGCCGCAGCCCGAGGTCACTGAAGACATATGCCGCAGAGCCGCTTCCCCTGGTGCCGAGTCCGGCGATGACGCAGGACGCCAGTCTCATGCCCTGGTCGAAGCCGGCCTCCTCCATGGTGAATGAGGCGTCCATCAGGACGTTTAGCGTGCCTGTCGCGGATCCTTCGGGGATGTCTGGGTGGTAGAGGGCTAGAACGCCCCAGAGCCCCTCCTGTTCGTCGCGGAACGCGTACGCGCCGGCTTGGGCAGGCGGGGCGACGTTCTCCAGAAGGAGGACGAAGTCCCGGTCCGGGAGTGGTTCCCCGGCGGTGGACACCACCACCCCGTCCGTCTCTAGGCCGCAGGAGGTCACGTGGCTCGGGCAGCAGACGCGGGAACCAGGGCCGTGGAAGGGGATCCTCACGTCGACGCTTAGCCCGTACTCCGCCCGGGTGGAGCTCTCGATTGACTCGTGGGGCTTGAGCTCGCCCGTCAGGTACATGTCCCCGGAACGCGGTGCCAGGACTGTCGGGACGGTGATCCTCGCCAGGCTCCCCTCGAATCTGAGCAGCTCGACCAGCGAGAGGGACGCCTCGCAGACGTCCGAGGGGGCGAGGTTGCCTATGCTGAGAGTGAGGATTCCCGGTGACGACTCATACAGCATGACCGGGCTGTCGCCGTCGGCGAGGGCATCCTCGTAACGCTCCTCGGCGGCTTCCCGGGCGAGAAGCTCGCCTTCCAGCGGCTTGCCGTTGACGTTCGCCCTGAACCCGCACATCCCCGCCTCCTCGGACACGGGAAAGCTGTAGACCGTCTCGAGCGTCACCTCGGAGTCGTTCCTGTAGCTCTGGGTCATCTCGGAAAGGTAGAGGAAGCCGTCAATTTTTCCCGCATGGCTGATAAGCTTGAGGGACACGGGCAGCCCGGACATGGCCGGCTTCGGGCGGCGGCCGAAGGAAGGTGGCGAGAAGGACGTTGGCTTTCGTGTCATCGCTTCGTGTTTTCCTCCGCAGATCGCAAGGCTGTGCGCCGTCAGGGTTGCGGACTGGCCGGCGACGGCGTTTTGACTGTTGGCGGTTGCGGACTGGCCTGTGGCGGCGTGTTGTCAGTTGGCGGTTGCTTACTGGCCTGTGGCGGCGCATTGTCAGTTGGCGGTTTCAGTTGCGGACTGGCAGTTGGCAGAGTGTTGACAGTTGGCGGTTTCGGTTGCGGACTGGCCGTTGGCTGAGTGTTGGCAGTTGGCAATTACAGACTAGCCGTTGGCTGAGTGTTGACAGGCGGCGGTTTCGGTTGCTGACTGGCCGTTGGCAGTTGGCGATTACGGACTGGCCAGTGGTTAAGTGTGTTCAGGGGGGAACGTAGGAGCTCAAGCTGATGCGAAATTCCGGCAGCCGCCCTTGGCCGTTGCTATTTCCCGTACCTGATCGGCAGGATTCAGGACGTGGCGGTCAGGGCGGAAAGCTCCTTAGCCTCATCGCCGTCTTCGGAAAAAGGGGGGGGGCGGGTTGTCAGGGTCCGGTCGTTCGAGGGAATATTTGAGCTCCCCGAGGTACAATTCCTCCAGTCGGGGAGCCTCGTCGTCGGTCAGCTCTCTCTCGGTGGCCGAAGGCCGTGTCCCGCTGTCGTCCTCAGGAATTTCCATTTCGCAACTGCCGGCCCAGTGATCGTAATCCGAGAGATCCTCCTCGACCGGAGGGCGCCTCTCAGGCGTGGTCTGGGGGATCTGCTGGAGTTCCGGGATGCCCCTGGCCTTCTGGTCGGGGTATCTCCTGTAGACGAGGCACCAAGCCGTACCGGCTGCAAGCACCCCCTGCCGGAGTGCCAGGGCCGTCCTTTCCTGCGAGTCAAGCGCACCAGACCCGGAAACTCCGGCGGCGGCCCGCGATTCCCCGGAAGGCCGGTCTTCAGCCGCCGATTCCCCGGCAGGCAGGTCTCCGGTCCTCGATTCCCCGCAAGTCCGGTATCCTGTCACCGAGTCGCTGCCAGGCCGGATTCCTGTCCACGAGTCCCCGCCAGGACGATCCCAGGCCGGACTCTCCCTGGCCGGCAGGCCTCCGCCGGTCGGAGCCACGCGGGACCGACCGTTGCCTGTGGGCGTTCGTGCTTCAGCGGACGACTCTGACTGGCGTATGCGTTGCGTGGACAGGAGGACGGACAGCTCGCGGGTGTATTTACCGGGGAGAAGTTTTGCCGTCATCGACCCTCCGTCCCGTCTGCCGTGGCGCCAGGCCAGGGATGGGGAACTTTCGGGAGGCCCGTCCATGAGCGCCCAGGCGGGGAAGGTGACTCCCGGCAACAGCATCCGGGGCGGGGGAGAGGCCCAGAGGGGCATTCTCCCGCCCCAGTCATGGATGGCGGAATCGACGGCCCTGGCCCTTATCGCCATGGCAAGAGCCTTCCCGGCCACGTCGTGGCCTTCCGCCGGCGCGGGAGCCACGGCGAACCCGCCCCCGGGCGCGGCTTCGGCAAGCCGTCTCAGGCGCCCTGAAAGGGGGGAGTGGCCGACGCTCGCGGCAAAAAGTCTCGGGTATAGCTCGCGGGCGGCGTCAAGAATGTCGGACGCCCCGGCCTCCAGGCAGTCGGTCACGAGCAGGAGCGCCGGCGGGGCGTCGCCGGGGCAAGGCGGAACCGGCAGGGAGAAGGGCTTCAGGGCGTCGGCCAGCTTCTTCGCTGAAGAGGTGACGGTTCCGCGGAGTCTGGGATACAGTCTTCCGTAGCTCCAGCCTGCCGAGGCGTCCGGGCGGATCTCCTGCAGGCCGAGGTCGCTGAAGATATGCACCGTTGAGTCTCTGCCCCTGGCGCCGAGCTCGGCGAGGACGCTGGACGCCAGCCTGATGCCCTGGTCGAAGCCGGCCTCCTTCATGGTGAAGGAGGCGTCCATGAGGACGTAGAGCGTCCCTTCCTCCGGCCCTTCGGGAATTTCGGGGTGGTATAGGGCGAGAACGCCCCAGAGCCCCTCCCGCTCGTCGAAGAAGGCGTAGGCGCCGGCTTCGTGCGGTGGCCAGACGTTCTCCAGAAGGAGGACGAAGTCCCGGTTCGGGAGGGGGGGATATCCGGAGATGAACACCGCCACCCCGTCCTCCTCGAGCCTGCAGGAGGTCACGTGGCTCGGGCAGCAGACGCGGGAACCAGGGCCGTGGAAGGGGATCCTCACGTCGACGCTGAGCCCGTACCCCGCCCGGGCGGAGCTCTCGATTGACTCGTGGGGTTTGAGCTCGCCCGCCAGGTACATGTCGCCGGAACGCGGGGCCAGGACTGTCGGGACGGTGATCCTCGCCAGGCTCCCCTCGAATCTGAGCAGCTCGACCAGCGAGAGGGACGCCTCGCAGACGTCCGAGGGGGCTAGGTTCCCGATACTGAGAGTGAGGATCCCAGGCGACGACTCGTACAGCAGGACCGGGGTGTCGCCGTCGGCGAGAGCATCCTCGTAAAGCTCTTCGGCCGTTTCACGGGCGAGAAGCTCGCCTTCCAGGGCCTTGCCGTTGACGCTCGCCCTGAACCCGGACATGCCCGCCTCCTCGGACACGGGAAAGCTGTAGACCGTCTCGAGGTTCACCTCGGAGTCGTTCCTGTAGCTCTGGGTCATCTCGGAGCGGTAGAGGAAGCCGTCCACTTCTCCCTCGTGGCTGATCCGCTTGAGGGACACCGGCAGCTCGGGCATGGCCGGCTTCGGGCGGCGGCCGGAAGGAGACGGGAAGGAAGGGGCCTCTCGTGACATCTCTGCGTGATTTCCTTCCCCGATCTAGGGGCCGTACATCGTCCGGGACGCTGACGGAATTAGCTGGCGTGCTGATGCTGGTGATGGAGATGGCGAAGAGGAAGATGATGACGAGGCAACTGTTCAGATGCCCCTTTATTAGGTGGCCTTTTCGGAGGAATAGAGCCCAGATGAGGACGACTTAAAGCTTAAAAGTCAACAATGGATACTTCATGTGGAAGGAAAGATTTTTTGTGGAGGGTATTTTGATTGAAAAGGTCCCCCAGTTGAGCTCCCCTTGGAGGGGCGCCTGAACAGTTGCATGACGAGTAGCAACAGAAGAGGAAGAGGAGGCATGGATTGCGGCATTGAGGCGCGGGGGGACAGGCGGCGGTGGTCATAATTCCGTTCCGCCTCCCCTATTCGCCTTCCTCCCCGTCCTCCCATGGGCTCCCCTGAGAACCCAGGTACGGCGGGCGCTCGAGGGGGTAGCGCTTCCGGAGCGGGTCTTCCCCGAACATGTCCGAATGCCGTTCGTCCAGGGATTTGAAAAGGGCGTCAACTTCCGACGCGTCCAAGATCTTCTCCCTTGACTCCATCATCGCGGAAGTGACAACAGACCTTTCAGGGGGGGCGGGTTCCCGCACGCGCTCGACATGGGCGCGGGTCTCCGGCGGGTTCTGGGGGATCTGCTGGAACGCGGGTATCCCGCCGGCCTTCTGGTCAGGGTACCTGCGGTACACCAGGCACCAGGCAGTCTGACGGGTGAGGATCCCGTGGCGCATGGCCAGGGCGCCGGCGTCTTCCGCCGTGGTTCCGGGCTTGGCGTTCCGGCGGGGCGAGGCGCCTGGCTTCGGGCGGAAGCCGCCCGCCCTTCCAGGTCCGCCTGCCTCCAGCTCTGGTCCGCCGCCCTCCCGGCACCCGGCGGCCTCGCGGATGCGGGCCATGGCCATGAGGACGGAGAGATCCTGCGATGGGCCGGCCACGGGCGGCGCGGCGTCCAGGGCGTCGTCCCCGCCTCCGTGGTAGCTCCACGCGAGGGTGGGCGATCCGTCTGGCTCGTCGCTGAACAGCGCCCACACGGGGAAGGCGTGCTCCGGGGCGAGGGTCCTGGGCGGCGGCGAGTTCCACAGGGGCTCCTTCCCCCTCCAGGTGGCGCCAACCGAGGAGACTGACCGGGCGCCGATCCTCCTGGCCAGGCGGCGGGCGCCCGACCTGGCCTCCTCGGCCGGGGCCGAGGCGAGGGACGTCCCTCCCCGGGCCGCGGCGCGGGCTATCGCATTCAGGTGTCCTCCGAGGGGGCTGTGGCCGACCGCCACCGCGAACAGCCTGGGCGAGAGTTCCCTGGCGGCGTCCGTCATGCTGCGGAGCCCCGCCTCCAGGCAGTCGGTGAGGAGCACCAGGGCCGGGGGCCCGTCCGGGCCGGTGTCCATGGCACCGGAGAACGCCGCGAGCGCCGCAGCCAGTCCCTTGTCTCCGGAGGGGCCGATGAGGCTCAGGTTCTCGCGCAGGCGCGTGCGGACCTCCCAGAACACGTCAGGCGGGGGTGCCGGCAACGCCTTCCTCAGGACCCCGTCGTCCGTCACGCGCGGGCCGGACCCGTGCCGGTCCTCGTCCTGTGCGTCGCCCTCGTTCCGGACATCGTCATGAGATTCGCCCGCGTCCCGGTTCTCGTCCGGTGCGCCGCACTCTTTCCGGCCATCGTCCTCGGGACCGCCCGCGTCCCGGTCATCGTCATGAGTTTCGCCCGCGGTCCGGGCCGTTCCCCGCAGGCCGTCCGCGTCAATGCGTCCCCCCATGCGGCCTCCGGCGTCCGTGGCCTTCTGGCCGTCTCCCCCTCCGGATCTGCCTCCCATCCCGCCGGACGTGCCTCCGCCGGGATTGTTCCGCAGCCCCCCCTCGCCGGGCTCTTCCGGACGGCAGGCGTCTGGCACGAGCTCCGCCAGGCCCAAGGCGTTGAAGACCTTGACGGAGAGCGCCCTCCCCCGGCCGCGGATCTGGGCCAGGGTCTCCAGGAGTATCTCGCAGGCCTGGTTCCAGGCGGCGCCCGCCATGGTCGAGGAGGCGTCGAAGAGGACGAACACCGGTATGTCGTCGGACCCCTCTGGAATGTCGGGGCGGAACAGCGTGAGGGTTCCCCAGCCCCCCTCCGCGAGGTCCCGGAAGCGGTAGGAGACTGCCTCGGAAGGAGGGGAAAGGCGCTCCAGGAGCAGCACGAAGTCCCGGTCGGGAAGGGCGCCCCCGGAGGTCCTCAGGATCAGGCCCTCCTCGGTCGGCTCCGCCGAGGTGACGTGGCTGGGGCAGCACGCGCATGCCCCCCTTCCCATCCAGGGGATCTTCACCGTGACCGAGAGCGGGTAGAAGGCGTCGCCAGAGCTCGCGATGGTCTCGTGGGGCCGGAGTTCCCCATCGCGGTGCATGTCCCCGGAGCGGGGGGCCAGCACCGTGGGGACCGTCACCCGGCACCCGGATCCCTCGTGCATCAGAAGCTCCGCCGTCTCCAGCTCGGCCTCCGCAACGTCGGCGGGCTCAAGGTCGCCTATGTCGAGCGTCAGAATGCCCGGGGACGTCTCGCACAGCATGACGGGGCTGTCCCCCTCGGCCAGGGCCTCCTCGTAGAGTTCCTCCGCGTCCGACCGCGTCATGAGCTCCCCCCGGAGCTCCTTGCCGTTGATTCTCGCCCTGAACCCCGTGAACACCGCCTCCCCCGAAACGGGGAAGCTGTATGAGGTCTCGAGGCTGATTTCCGAGTCGTTCCGGTAGCTCTGGCGCATGACCGAGCGGTACAGGGCGCCGTCCACCTCCCCCTCGTGCGAGATGCCCTTGAGGCACAGCGGGAGGCCCAGGGTCTCGGGGGAGGATCCCAGGGGCGGATCGGCGCTTGGGGGGTCTTTCAGTGACATGGGGGAGCGGTGGGTATCCGGGGGAATACGTTGTCAGAGAGTTCGGGGTCGGAGGCCGGGTGCCGGGAAACCGGTGCCCGTGAGGTCCTGGAACCAGGGGCGTGAGGCCGCGAAGCCGGGAGTTCGGCTGCCGTGAAGCCGGAAATTGGCCAGGAAGGGGGCGGAAAGTCAGGTGTTCGACAGTCGGGAAGCCGGAAGCTGGCCAGGAAGGGGGCGGAAAGCCAGGAGTTCGACGGTCGGGAAGCCGGGATCGGGCCGGGAAGGGGGCGAAGAGTCAGGCGTTCGAAGGTCGGGAAGGCGGGATACAGGAAAGCCGAGTGCTGGCCCGGGAGGCGGGGAAAGAAGGATTCCTAAGGCGTGAGGCCCGGAAGTCAGGCGTTCGGCGGTCGGTGGCGTCCCTGTGGTGTGCGGCGTCGGGGGAAGGGTCTGCCGTGAGCGACCTGACGGCCCGGACCTGGATCTGACTCCTGGGCCTGCAAGGAACGGAGGCCGGATCAGGCGTCTTCGGCCACTTCCTGGACCGGGCGGGTCTGTAACAGGGAGGGCACTTGACCGGACTGCGGCTGAAGGCGACCTGCCGCGAGTCTGGCGGAAGGCGGTCTAAAGGCAGGAGATGAAGGTGACTCAGTCCATTATATCAAATTCGGGTCTGGGAATTGACAAAGTCTCAGCCCGGCCCGGAGCGGCTTTCCGGGGCAGGCCCCTCAGGTGCGCGGAGCGCGTTTCCGGCATCGGGCCGGTCCGGGCATTCGGAGTCAGGGCGTCCGATCGGCCAGACCTAACAGCCTCATCACTCCCCTTGTCTCGCTGGCCTTTTCCTGGTTCCTCCGGGGTTCCGGGCGAGGGTCGCATGGCCGCCTGTCCGCCTGTCTCCGGGATTGTTCGATGCGGTCCCCCCCTTGTCATCGGCCGGGGCCGCAGGTTGAGGGAACTCCCAGGCCGAGGCCGGCTGGGGGACCTGGTGCAGGTCGGGGATGTCCATGGCCTTCGCCCCCTCCGGCCTCATGAGGACCGCGAAGAGGCCGGTCGCGGGCGTGACGATCCCGTGACGCACGGCCATGGCTGCGGACTTCATGCCCGGGCCCAGGGCCTGGCAGCGGTTCAATGCGCAGAGCGCCGGGAGCCCCTCGAACGGGCAGGGGACGGGCGGAGGAGCAGGGGCGGATCCCGCCGCCCCGTCCCGTAAGATCCAGGAGAGCTCGGCAGCCGATCCAGGCCGATCCCGGAAGATCCCCCAGCGGGCCTCGGCCTCCCCGCTAACGAGCGAGGAGTGCGGCGGGCTCTCCCAGACGGGGCCGCGGGACGGGCCACAGCCCCGGTCCTTCTTCCAGCCGCTTCCGCCCCTTGCTCCTCCGGCTTTCGCGACGGACGGACTGCGGCTTCCGGAGCCTGCGGCTCCCGAGGCCGAAGGTTTCTTGGCACGCCTGCGCCCGGCGGCCGGGGCAGGAGAGTCGGGACCGCCTGGGAAGGTGGAGCCTCCTTGAGAATCGAAACTGCCTGGAGATCCGGGTTCGGCGGGATGCTTGGAACTGCCTGGAGAGCCGGAACTGGCAGAAGAGCCGGAACTTCCCGGAGTGCCGGAACTGCCTGGAGTACCGGAACCGTCCGGAGCGTCGGACCCGGCGGGGTCCTTGCCGCCCGGGCTCCAGAGAACCTCGGGGCCCCAGAAAACTTCGGAGGAGGCGGCCGGCTCCGTGCGGAGACTCCTCAGAACCTGATCGGCGAGCCAGGACGTGTCTTCTCCGGCGGCCGCCGTCCAGGCCCTCCCACCCGACGCGCGGGCAAGCTGATCCAGGATGGCGCTCGCAGGGGATAGGCCAGTGCCCAGGCAGAAGATCCTGAACGGGCTCCTGGCGGCCTCCCTCACCGCCCTGGCCATGCCAGCCGAGAGGCCGTCCGTCATTAGGACCAGCGGCGTAATGCCCGCAGGTTCCGGGGCAGGCGGCTCCAGGCTCTCGTCTCCCTCCGGCATGCGCGTCCCGCCGCGGCGGCCTCCCCCTCGCTTGCCGCCTATTTTTGCCGAACCGTCCGTCTCGCCGGAACCGCAGGGCTCTGCCGTGCCCGCCCGCGAGTAGGCTGACCGGGGCCCAGGCTTTCTCGGAGGGACCGGGGGAAGCGGAGTGGCTGAAGGCACCTCAGGGCCGGGCCAGGCGGAGGGTGCCAGGAGGTCCGGCGTAGCCGACAGCGTACCAGGACCGGACCAGGCGGAGGGAGCCGGGGGGGCCGGCGTGGCTGACGCTGGCTCCGGACCGGGCCAGGCGGAGGGAGCCGGGGGGGCCGGCGTGGCTGACGTTGGCCCCGGACCGGGCCAGGTGGAGGGAGCCGGGGGGGCCGGCGTGGCTGGGGCCGAACCTGAAACCGGCTGGGGCGAGGATCTCACGGGCAGTCCGGGCGTCACGGCGAGACCTTTCACGATACCGGCCAGATCCTTTGCGCCGGACGGAACGATGCCGTCCAGGTGCCGGTGCAGTTTCGCCAGGATCTCCGGGGAGGGGGAGACGTCCTTCAGAAGGGTCCTGGTCTTGCCGTTCGCCTCCACCAGCAGGGAAAACTTGTCGTGTTCCTCCAGCTTCTCGAAGATCCTGGCGACAGCATCTCTCGTGGTGGCCATCCCCTGCCAGCGCATGGAAGCCGAGGCGTCCAGGAGGACGGTGACTGAGAGAGGATCCAGGCCGGCGGACGGCTCGGGACGGAAGATCGCGAGCCGCGTCCAGGCCCCCTCCGCCTCGTCACGGGCGAAATACGAGAGTCCTCCCGGCGGCGCCCCGGCCCCGTCCATGACCGTCACGAAGTCCCGGTCCGGGCGGGTTCCGGGGACCGTCCTCAGGAGAAGGCCGCCGCCGGCGGGGCTCGCGAAGACCATATGGCTCGGGGAGCCCGCGGAGGGCGTACGCGCCTCTTCCGCTGAAGGACGGGACTCGTCTCTGGAGAGGGGAGGGGCAGTCTCGTCGGGTGGAGAGGGAGGCGTCTCCATCCGGGAAGGAGGGGTGGTCCCGAAGAGGTTCTCCCCAGGCACCATGTTGCCGGCGGGGGCAGCGCCGGGATCTGGCGTGCCTCCGGGCTTGGGGCCGGAGGAGGATATCTGGGCGCTGGCAGGTTCGGGCGCTTCCCGGGGCCTCGTGTTGCGGCCTGCGGCCTTGGCTGAGACTGGTACGCCCTCGTGCCTCGGGTCGAGGCTTGCGGCCTGAGCAAGGGCAGTGTCTGGTGCGTCCTCGGGCCTCGGGTCGCGGGAGGATGCCAGGGCGGCTGCGGAATCCGGCACGTCCTCGGGCCCGGTGTCGTGGGTGACGGCTCGGTCGCCGGCAGGGGAGGGCGCGTCTCCGGGCCTCGGTGCGGCACGGTCACTGGAAGGCTCTGACTCGTCCCCGGTCCTCGGGTCGCGGGAGGATGCCCGGTCACTTGCAGGATCGGGCTCGTCCCAGGTCCTCGGGTCGCGGGAGGATGCCCGGTCACTTGCAGGTTCGGGCTCGTCCCAGGTCCTCGGGTCGCGGGAGGATGTCTTGTCACTGGCAGGATCGGGCGCGTCCCCGGGTATTGCCGTGCGGTCGGATGCCGGTGCCGGGCCCGTGATCATCACCTCGGCCGAGAGCGGGTAGCGGGCGGCGGGAGAGGGAAGGACGCTCTCGTGGGGTCTCAGCTCCCCCTCGGCGTGGAGGTCCCCGGAGCGGGGGGCAAGGCGTGTCGGGAGGGCTGTCCAGGCCCGGTCGGAGGCAAGTTTCATGAGCTCCAGGGTGGTGATTCGGATTACGGCCGTCTCCCCGGCGAGGACGTTGCCCAGGTTGGCCGTCATGAGGCCGGGGGAGGACTCGGTGAGCAGCACCGGCGAGTCCCCGTCAGCGAGCGAGTCCTCGTAGCGTTCCTCGGCATCGTCTCGGTGAAGCGTCTCCGCCTTCAGGGTCTCCCCGCCCAGCTCAGCCTCGAGTGTCAGGAGTGCCGAGTCCCGGGATAGGGGGAAGGAATGTGCTATCTCCATGCTGCGGGTGGTGGAGTTCATGTAGAAGAAGGTGATCTCGCTCGCGACGAAAGGCCAGCGGATCTCGCTCTTTACGGTCACGGACTCCAGGGCCGGGGGGGCGGCCTCCGGGGCATGAGGTCCCGGTGGCTGGTAACTGCGGTCGGCAGGGTCTGGCATGGGTCGGGTTCCTTTGGGAGGCGTTGGGCCGCCTTCGAGGGGGCAGCCGGATAAAGGATATAATTGTTGCCAGTCTAACTGTCAACAAAAAGTGTCGGCTAAACGGCCCGCATCGGGTTTTGGAAGTGGCCAGGGCGTCCAGAAATCGGCTCCGTAGCTAGCGATCGTGCCAATTGGACTTTTTCGGCCCGAAACGCAAAATCATCCTCCGGGGGACTTGGCAACTGGCAAGAAAAAAACTGCGCAGAGGGCGGGATTACGGGTGACGCAGGCCAGGGTCGGGAACCTGGCACCGGAGCCAGGGCAGGGGTGCTTGGAGCAAGAGGGCAGTGGGGGCAGAGGAACGGATGCCAGGGCTGGGGCAGGGGTGCCGGAAGCCAGGAGCGTGGCACGGGGAGCAGGAGGCCAGGAATGGAGACTGGGTGCCAGAGGCCAGGACCGTGGCGGGGAGGGAAGCTAGAGGCTTGTTGTACAAATCGCGACAACATTGCCATCAACCATTCAGTTCTGGACGAAAAAACCTTTGCATA
>JAISFP010000387.1 GCA_031263525.1 Deltaproteobacteria bacterium
TCCTCGTCGATCCACTGGTTCCCGTCCTGCCACCTCTGGCTTTTTCGGAGCATCCCCCCCCCCGTCGATCCACTGGTTCCCGTCCTGCCACCTCTGGCTTTTTCGGAGCATCCCCTCCGTGGACCCACCGGTTCCCGTCCTGGCACCTTTGGCTTTTTCGGACCATCCCCCCCGTCGACCCGCTGGTTCCCGTCCTGCCCCGTCTGGTCCCTTTCCGAACCCGTTTCCGTCTTGTCTGGTCTTTCCGAGTCCATCCTTCCACATTTATCCTTTTCTGACCCAATTCCACAGCATCTGGACATTTCCAGATCTTTCCAGATCTTTACAGCTCCGTCCGGCCCTTTCCGGACCCTCTACTGCCTCATCTGGCTTTTCGGACCATATCCCGCCACATATGGGCATTTTCGGACCCTCGCCAGCCACGCCTACTCTTTTCGAATCCTGTCCTGCCCATCCTAACCTTTCCCGGCTCACCTGGCCCTTTCGATCCGTCGGCTGCCCTCCGTCACTTTCGGAGCCTTGCCTGGCCATGCATTCACCCTGCGAGCGCGTTTCCGCAGGGTGCCGGCGGGGGGGGCGGAGATTTTTTTTTCATGGGTTTTCGATGGAGGTCCGAAAGCCTGAAAAGCACGCCAAATCTAATTTCCTGGGTCGCGGGAGCCTTCTCCTGGGAGGGGTGACGCCTTCAGAATAAGAATCCAGAGCTTGACAACAACCTCGGAGGGGGCTAATTTGAGCCCATTGCGAGACATTCTTTGGCATTTTGCCGAGCAGCTGTGGGCAGAACCTTGTTTTGCCCCATGCTTGGACAAAGTGAAGATCCCCCTCGAACAGGGCCCGATCCGTCCAGACTGACTTCGCAGGCACGGACAGGGGGATGCCTGGGCGGCAGGGGACGGTACCCTCGAGTCCCAGGGCTTCCTTGATGCCAAAGTTCAGGGTCCTGGCTCATATCGTCGCCCGCATGGCCTTCAGCCAGGCCATCCGCATTGTCATCCTCATGGCCTTCGATGCCCGCCGTACAGGCGCTCTCAGGGAGCTCCTGTCGTGACTTCCGTTGCCCCAGTTCCTTCGTGCTGTCCGGACGGCAAGGCGTCCGGGCCCCCTATCTTCACCGGCTCGCGGCCGCCAGGCCGGCGGGCGTCCGTATTAGCGAGAGGTGCTTCATGACGCGACTCGTCCTCACTTCCGTCATCAGCCCGGGCCTCCGCCCCAGAAAGGTCGCCGCACCATGGACAGCATGACAATCCTGGAGACGCCGGGGGGCCAGGCCTACATGAAGAGGTCCATGAAGGCCCTTTCAGAAGGCTGGAACGTGGTCCTGATCGTCCCTGACCCCCTGAGGACGCCCGAATTCCTGGAGGAGGCAAAGCGGAAGCTCCGGAGCCAGGGGGGCCCCGGAATGATCTCGGTCGACGTGTCCGGGCTCCGGACACGCGACGGGCTCTCCGAGCTCATGGCGGAACTCCCGGGGGTGGACAGGAAGCTCAAGAGGAAGCAATTCGCCGATTTTTTCCGGCCTTCCGCGAGCGACTACATGAAGGTGACGGCTTTCACCGGCTTCGAGGGGCTGCCTGCGGACTTCCGCGAGGTTGCCGGCCGGGAGCTGGCCAGCGCGGCGGAGGCCTCCCATGAGGGCCCCGGAGGTGGCCAGGGCAGGGAGGGCATGCGGTACCTTGCGCTCGTGAGGCCCGGCTTCCCGCAGCTCGGCGATTTCAGGGGAGTTAAGGTCTTCCCCTGGTGGGGTTCGGCGTCCTCGGTCGACAGCGATCTGCTCTTTGAGCAGGCGGCGGCGGACTGTACCCTTGACGAGACCGTCTACTGGTGGCTGAAGGCACTCTGCGCGGGGGTCTGCGGGGACGATCCTTCCCTCATAAGCAGAATTGTCGAAAACGTCCCCAGAACCTTGGGTCAGGTGCGCGAGATTCTCGCGGATCATCCGTTGGCCAAGCTCATCCCCCCCGACTTCGCGTTCAAGGCGGCATACCTCTATCCCGGCATAAGCCCGACCCGCTCGGATCCCCCGGACCGGGGCCAGGATCTGGAGCTCTGGGCCGCCGGCCTCCTCTCCCCCGGTCGCTACTCCCTCTACCATCCGGCTCTGCTTTCCGCCGAGGGGGCACCCCTGGCCAGTTTCATCTCCCGCGGGCAGAGGGACGTCCTCTTCCCGCTTGTGGACCAGGTTCACGGGGCGGTGGTGGACATCCTTGAAAACACTCTGGGGACTGGGGTCTGGGAACATTACATAAAGGACCCGGACGTCAGGGACTCCGCCATGCGGGAGATAGGCCCCCTCTTCAGGGCCATGAAGGAATACATACGCCCCAGAGACAGCGGGCAGTGGATATTCGTGAGGGAGCTCTCCGTCCTGCCCGAGCGCTGGAGGGACATCCGCCATCTGGCAGCCCATTCCAGGGTCCTGGAGTACAGGACCTTCGAGCGGGCGGTGGAGTGCTACAGCAAGTACCGGGAGAGGCACATGGGCAGCATGAAGGGCCTTGCCGCCGGCTCAGCCTTGCCGGCGGACATTTCCGCGCCTTCCGGCAAGCTCATCGACATCCTGCCCTTGCCCGGCAAGGTCCGGAAGGGCAGCGGCTCCGCACAGGTCTTCCCGCCGCCCCGCGAGTTCGGTCCCAAGAGGAAGGAGACAAGACCTTCCTCCAACGGGCAGGATGGTTCCGCCCCCCCCAAGCCTGTCCTGGACATCAAGAAAGTCAAAGTATCCCCAAGCGGCGGTGACAACGAGAAGAAGAAGCCAGTTCCGGCCAGTCAGATGGCTTCCTCGCCGCTTGCCGAGGCCCTGGTCTTGTGGCAGGCCAAGAACGCCGCCGCCGAAACTGGCACGGCTTCCGCCCACGCTTCCGCCGCTTTCAGCCCGGCTCCCTCTCCAGCTTCCGCTGCTGCCAGCCCGGAGCCCTCCTCCGTTGCTGTTGCTGCCAGCCCGGCTCCCGTCGCCGTTGCCAGCCTGGCTTTCGGTCCCGCAGCCACCAGAAAGAAGCGGAGGAAGAAATGTAGCCACGCCAAAACTGATGCCGCACAGGAGCTCGCTGTGGCCGAGGTCCATGCCCCGGCCTCGCCGCAGGTGCCGGGCATCATGGTCGCCGACGATGCCGAGCCGGAGTCCGGCCTCGCCGGGCCTGACGCCATCCCGGAGTCCGCCGCGACCGAGGGTCCGGCTCAGGTGCCGGACATCATGGCCCCCGACGGTGTCGAGGTGGATTCCGGTTTCGCCAGGCCTGAAGCCCCCTCGCCGATTTCAGAGGCTGATGCCGCGTTCCCGGGGCTCGCCCCGGTGCTGGACATCACGGCAGTCGACGATGCCGTGCCGGATCCCGGCATCGCCAGGAATGACGCTCCCCCGGCCTTCTCAGAGCCTGTGGCCAAGGTCGAGGCCAAGCCCCGGACCAAGGCCGAGGGCAAGCCCTGGACCAAGGCCGAGGCCAAGCTCTGGACCAAGGCCAAGCCTAAGTTTGAAGCCAAGAACGAGGCCGGAGCATCGTTCCCGGCCTTGGCGCCTTCGCTTGGAGTCATTCCCGCTGACAGAGGCCAGCCAGACTCAGGCATTGCCAGGAACGACAGTCCCCCGTCCCTCGCCGAGGCCGTGACCAACGCCCAGGTACCGGAGCTGGCACCTGCGCTTGGCGTCATTCCCGCCGATGACGTCCAGCCGGATTCGGGGGTCGCCAAGCCCGACTCTCCCTCGGCTGTCTTCAGCGGCCCTGACCCGTCTCTAGACGTCAGGCCATCTGGAGACGTCCTGCGGAGTCCCGGCCTTGCACGGACAGATTCTCCCTCGTCGCTCTTCAGCTCCCCTGACCCTGCTCTGAACATCGGGCCCTCTGACGATGTTCAGGAGGCACCAAGGCGTGCCACCACCTCGGGCAGCTGGAAGAAGGTTCCGTATCCCGCCTGGATCGACGTCCCCGAGGCTAACGACGGAGCAAAGGCCGCCGGCCAGGGCTCCGAGGGTTCCGGAGAGAAGAAGCTCTCCCGTGCCGACAAGCGGGCCCGCAACCGGAAGCTCGCCCAGGAGGCGCTGGAGACTCAGAAACGGGCGGCCGGGGGGGACGGCTCTTCGTCCTGACGGAGAACCACGGGGGGACGCGAGTCGCTTTCGCATCTTCCCCAGGAGCCCGTTTCGCCTCTGCTGACATTAGACAGCGGACTCCCGGTTGTCCCGCAAGGGACGCCTGGAGTCCGTTTTTATTTGCGGATCTTTCAAATGTGGCTGACGGAGTAAGTGGCATGCGCAGTACGCGAAGTACAGAATCAGGTGCATGGAAGAAAGAGCGGGTCAAATTTTTTTTTCAGTAGCAAAAGATATCGCATAGAACCACAGAAGATAATTCAAAGACATATGCGATGATTTCTGTCAATCATGACATTTTACACTATACTGTAGCAATACTATTTCTGTGTAGGAAAGGCGTTGAACATCATAGGTACGTTTCAGGAAATTAGTCATGGCTTATGGAACTTTCACCACGAATCATGAGAAATTTTGATGATTGACATATTTGTATCCAATGTCACCAACTTAAGGGATATGGGATATGCCTAATAAGGCATCCGTTCACAGCGAAGGCTTGGGGAAGCCATTCGTAACATTTGCTTATGCTACTGGGCCAACTTGGAAAGCCATCCTATCATTGCGAGGGGATACTCTGGTCACCTAATGTGGTGCTCTGGCCGGAGGCAGTCCCCCCCGTGAGGGTCGGGGCTCCGAGAAAGCGACTAATCCCCCTCGTAAACAGAAATTGCTGGCATCTGTATAAAGTATCATATCTCGACATA
>JAISFP010000418.1 GCA_031263525.1 Deltaproteobacteria bacterium
GTTGAGTCCCCCTTGGGGGGTACCTGAATGGTAACAGAAAAAGGGAAAATTATTTTTTTCTGTAAGCTAAACCCCCGAAATCATTGAAGAAATTGATTTAATGTTAAACTTGGGCCGGCAAGCAGGCGGCGAGGAGTTTCCTGCGGGGGGGGGGGGGGGCCGACGGTGTCAGTGGGCCCCGCCGTCTTGCGGGAAGTAGTGGCCAAGGGGCGCGGGCGGCCTTCGGAGGGTCCTGGCGAATCCAGTTGCCCCAGTTTGCGAGGGTCGTCCTGCCGCTTGGCATCTGCCGCCCCGTCAGCCTTCAGGTGAGGCGTCCGGGGAGGGCGGCAAGGATTCCGGCGGGCTGATGGCCCGCCTCGCCTTTAAGCCGACAAGGCGGAGAGATGGATGGTTGAGTGTTGGGGTGTGCCGGACGAGCGGGCCTGCAGGCTCAGACATCGGAAGTCCGGTATCGTCTCGAGAGACGGGCGGTGAGGTCCGGGCACCGGGCGAGAGAGGTTGCCTGTGTCAGGACAGAGGCGGTCGAGTCAGTCGTCAACATCTGGCTGTTCTAAGGTAGTCATGTGCCAGTCCTTGAAGAGGAAGCCGTCACTCGTGGGATCGATTTCTGGGTGCCCGCTTCCGTGAGCCGGGGACGGGCGGCATGCGGGGATTGCCGCGGCACCCAGCACCTCGCACGGCCTGTCCTGAGGGCTCCCGCTCCTGCCGGGTCCGAACAGGACGGGCTTCCGCGTGTCGGAACCCAGCGGCCCGGTGTCCTGGTAGCCCTGGCCGGAGGCGGTCGGTGGGCGTAGGAGGGCTCGGCGTACTGGCAGTACCGGTCGATCCTGGTTACATCTGGCTCGGAGGGGCCGTCTCGGGAGAAGAGGGCGTCCTGGTCCGGAGGCGCGGTGGGGTAGAGGAGGCCGTCCGGCTTGAAGAGGCCGGGCGTGGCGATGAGGAAGTCCGGCCCGGCGAGACCGGTCGGGTTGAAGAGGGCGGTCGGCCCGGAGGGCCCGTTCGAGTGGAAGAGGCCGTCCGGTTCGAAGTGGCCGGTGGTGTAGAAGAGGCAGTCCGGCTCGGAGGAGCCGGTGGGGTAGCAGAGGGCGTCCGGCTCGAAGAGGGTGTCCGGCCCGGATGGCCCGGTCGGATTGAAGAGGCCGTCCGGCTCGGGGGGCCAGGTCGAGTGGAAGAGGCCGTCCGGCCCGGATGGCACGGTCGGGTCGAAGAGGCTGTTCTGCTCGAAGTGGCAGGTGGTGTAGAAGAGGCCGTTCGGCTCGAAGGGGCCGTCCGGGTACGCCTTGGTGAGACACCCGCTGTCCCCGTCCAGGGAGATCGCCTGGGCCAAGGCGGTCGACGGCGTGAAGAGCTGCGGCGCGACGATGGCGGTGACGGCGAGAAGCACGATGAGCGCGGCAATCGTGATGATCGCGACCGGGAGGCGCTTCGCGGACCCATTGCGCCCGCGCGTAAGCGGTGCCTGGCCGCGGGACGTCCCGTCTCTGGACGTGACACCTCCGGGCGCGTTGCCGCCGGACGGGAGGGCCCGGGATGCGGGCCGCCGTGGCGAGTTGCCGCGGGTCTGGAGTTCCCCTGGCGCGGGGCGGCGGAGCACGTGACCGTGGGACGGGAGCCCGCTGGACGCGAGGCTGCGAGGGGTGTTGGTGCCGGACGGGAGCTCACCGGGGGCGGTGCGGCGTGGCACGTTGCCGTGGGACGGGAACCTGCCAGAGTAGGGGCAGTGCTTCACGTAGCCGTGGGACGGGCCCCCCACGGTCGCGGGGCCGTGCGGCGCGTTGACGCGGGGCGGGCAGCCCGGCATGGCCTTGCCGTCTGGCCCGGAGAAACACGGGACCTCGCTGAAGGCCGCGTGTCCGGTTGGGCGGGGAAAATCTCTCACGGGAAACCTCCGGTTCATGGTCTAGAAGCTGAACTTGATCGAGTCGAGCGCGGGCAAGCCGAACTTCTTGAAGATGGGGTTGTCCCGCGACGTGTAGCCGCCGTTGGTGGCCTCCCAGGACGGGTAGCAGGAAAAGCAGCTGAAGACGAAGAGCGAGTTCCTCACGAAGAGGTTGCGCATGGTGCCGAACAGGTGTTGATCCCCGGCACCGTGCGTCTCTTTCGTCCCAGTCAGGAACATGTCCACTCTCTTGTGGCCGTCCATGATGCAGGTCTCCGTCTCGTCGACGGTGGAGTACGCGGCCATGGACGTGGCGTAGCTCATGACCTTCGCGTAGGTCTTTATGCCCATGGTGTCCAGCAAGACCTGCTGGTTCTGCGTCATGGTCGAGCGGCTGATTTCCATGACGGCGTTGCTCATGGTCGTGTCGTCCGTGAAGTGGAAGTTCTGGAGGAACTCCCCGTCGCTAAGCCTGAGGGGCCTGTAGCCATCCGCCGGCCTGAAGAGCGGGGGGTAGCTTATCGTGAACCCCGGGACGGAGCTGGGGAGCGACCTGGCGCTGTCGAAGACCGGCCAGCCCTCCGTCCCGCTGTCGGTGTCGGACCCGGAGAAGCAGAAGGCGCCGGAAAAGGAACCGGCGACGGCGGGGGGGCAGATGAAGCGCCTTATGATGTTGACAGGGTTCATGGCAGTGGTCCTTTGCCGCGTAGCGCGGCCGGCTGACGGGGCCTGGCTGCATGTCCAGGCTGATGAAATGTGTCCGACGTTGGCTAGGCCGCCTGGGGAGAGTCGGCTCGTCTGGTCGGAATGTCAAATTGTGGCATAGCCGGAGGCGGAATGGTAGGGCATATAACTGAATATAATATTCCAAATTATACTTAATGATACTGACTGAGTCTTGATTTCCATATGAGTAAAATTTGTTGACTATAATTGTCATTCTGTTAGATAAATTTCTGTGTAGAAAAATTTCTTCATAATACTGTAAATTTATGACATACAGTAAAACTATTTTCTGATACTTTTTCGTAAATGCTACTTATTTAGAAAACATATCTAAAAATCACGCGAAAACAGCTGGATGGGCCGGAAGGTATTTTCGCGCATTTTTACGTAAATCTAACTTTTTCAGAAAGCACTTTCTGATGCTATAGCTAAAGAGGATGTTCTGTCATAAAGTGCTTTCCTGTACGCACGTTAAGGTTCAGGATCTGTCCGAAACTTTTTCATACGTCTTCGCGAAAATGGCGGATCTGCCCGAAAGAGTTTGCCTTAGTTTTCGCGAAAATGTTGCCTCTTTTCAAAGATGATTTTCTGTACTTTCAGAGATGCATCTGGATTGTCCGAAAGTGATACAAACATGGGTCCGAAAATCGGCAGCATCGTCTGAATAATTTTCAAGATCATATGTGCTGATAATGACCACACGTCAGAAAGAGCTTTTGATAATTTCCGAAAGTTTCGGCACTTTCGAGGGACCTGCACTCCATTCTGTGAAACAGGTCATGTCGCCTCAGCATTTTCGGACGTATTTTCGGAGAATGGCGTTAGCCCGGAACCGTTCCCCTCTGCGACAGGGCAAAAAATTTTTTTGAGTCCGGATCCAGAAGATGGAGTCCCGGCCCCGAGAGGGCTGCTTGCCCAGAGACCTGAGACCGGAGGGAGGTCGGGCTGTAGCCTGAGGAAGGCCGCCCTTGGCTCGGGGGAAGGTAGCCATGTTCCCAAAGGGAGGCAGCCCAGGTCGCTGGGAAAGCCTGCCATAGCCGGCAGGAAGGACGCCATGAATCCGGAGGAAGGCCGCCCTCCCCTCGAAGAAAGGCCGGCCGCTGCCGGGAGGGAGATCGGCCTGGAGCCGAGGGAGGCTGGCATGGACCCGAGGAGGCTTCCATGGCCCAAGATGGCGACAGCCCTGGACATGAAGGAAGGCTGCCCTGTTCTCGGAGAAGGACCTTCCATGAATGGGAGGGAGGTTGGCCAAGATTCGAGTGAGGCCACCATCATGAGCCCGAGGAAGGCCATCGTCATGGGTCCGAGGATGGCCGCCATGGGCCCGCGGAAGGCCATTGTCATGGGCCAGAGGGCCGCCAAGGACCTGGAGGAAGTCGGCTTGAGCCGAAGGATGGCTACCCAGGTTGCCAAAAGCGCATGGACACAGCTTTTCTGGCAAAGTTTCCCGGCGTCGCGTTTCCCCGCGTAACGCCTCCTTGCCAGACTCCGGCATCCGGGACTAGGCGATCGGGGAGGGGGGACTGGGTCGAGGCATGGGGGGCGAATGCGTCGCGCTCCCTTAGGGGGCTTCACTGCCGACAGGACGCCTTCAGGATGTCCGGGCTGTGCCGCGTTTCCCGGGAGCTGCCGTGTGCCAGTTCATGGACGGTTAAGTGCTTTTGATTATCTGGATTCATGCTCCGTCGTCTTGATGATAAACGCGACTAAAGTTCGAACGCAACCGAGTCGAGCGCCGGCTCTCCGTATTCCAGGAAGACGGGGTTTCTGCGGGAGGTGCAGGAGGATTCTCTCGACTCGCTGGACGGGAGGTAGCAGAACAGGCTGAATAGGAAGTGGGCGTCCCCGACTATGAAGGAGCGCATGACGCCGAACATGGAGTCGAGCCATCCCGTGCTCGTGTTCTTCACTCCGGAAATGTACATGTCCCCAGCCTGGAAGCCCCTGGCCTCGAAGGTCCTGTCGCCGTCGAAGTTTCCGCCGAGCCGCTGAGCGACGCCGTTACCGAAGGCGGCCAGGAACTTGTCGTGATCCCTCCTGAGGGCGGACAGCTGGCAGGGCATCAGCCGCAGTCGGTTTATGTCAAACGTGGCGGATCTCCCGGTCTCGGGAGAGCTGAAGGAGAAGCGCTCGACCAGCTCGCCGAAGCTGGGGGGAAACTTGCGGGGGCCCTTCCCCTGCCTGAAGTCGGGATGGAAACGCATCGTGAACGACGGGGCCAGGGAGGAGAGCGTGGCAATGCTGTCGAAGACCGGCCACCGCCAGGGGCCCGGCGGGATGCTGGTGGAGAAGGGCGGATCTTCGGGGCGGATGCACCTGCCGGATTCTTTCATTTTACCAGTCCTCTGCCGTAGCTGATGTTCGGCTCGCCGGGTCCGGAGTTGCCGCCCGGACCGGGCGGGCTGATGCGCTGACAGTCCGTGGCGTCCGGGGGTGCCGTGAATCTTGACACTCACGATGATGCTGGCTCTAGCAATCCCCTTTAGTAGGGAATGTCTTGATTCATACAAGATTCATGCCAAACAACTTGACATTGACCTCCCCTAAAGTATCTGTTCACGGACGAAAGCGGGGGAACCTACAGCAGGACCCAGCTCTTCCACATTCCTGGTGCAGGACTGCTTTCCTCCGGGACCCGGACGTTTTTTCGCTAGAGTCAGACCGGCCTTCCTTCAGGTCCAGAACGGTCTTCCTTCAGGCCAAAGCAGTCTTCCTCCAGCTCCAGGACAGGCTACCTCCGTGGCCAGGGCGACCTACCCGTGAACGGATACCCTCTAAATATCGTTTAGATAAATTTTTATATAGGTTTTGTTGCACCTTTTATGCTTTAAATAATCTATTCTAGAATCAATTAATTATTTTATTATTCTTTTAGAATATTTTACAGCTATTGGCAATATATATGTCTATTTATTGCATGATTTTTAAATTTTGCCACTTCATTCTGAAAGCTTTGCCTGTACCTCGACTTTTGCCCGCCGAGTTTCTGTCCGGCCAAACTCCAAGTCTTTGCCCGCCTTCCGCTCGCCCCAGACTCCCTGCCTGCCGTCCCGCCAGGTTATGCCTGGTCCGGGCCCGGCCTGATCTTGTCCGGCCTCGTTCCGGCCTTGGTCCGGCCTCGTTCCGTCCTTGGTCCGGCCTCGTTCCGGCCTTGGTCCGGCCTTGGTCCGGCCTCGTTCCGGCCTCGTTCCGGCCTTGGTCCGGCCTCGTTCCCGCCTTGGTCCGGCCTCGTTCCGGCCTCGTTCCGGCCTTGGTCCGGCCTCGTTCCGGCCTCGTTCCGTCCTTGGTCCGGCCTCGTTCCGTCCTTGGTCCGGCCTGGGTCCGGCCGTGGTCCGGCCTCGGGCCGTCGTGGGTGCGGCCGCGTTCCGGCGTTGGTCGGGGGGGGCGCCGGC
>JAISFP010000434.1 GCA_031263525.1 Deltaproteobacteria bacterium
CCGAAAGGCAGTGGCCCGGAAGCGGGGGGACGCCCCGAAAGCACGGTGCCGAAACGGGGTGGATGTCCCGAAAGGCCGTGGCCCGGAAGCGGGGGACGTCCCGAAAGCACGGTGCCGAAACGGGGTGGATGTCCCGAAAGGCCGTGGCCCGGAAGCGGGGGGACGCCCCGAAAGCACGGTGCCGAAGCGGGGTGGATGTCCCGAAAGGCCGTGGCCCGGAAGCGGGGGACGCCCCGAAAGCACGGTGCCGAAACGGGTTGGATGTCCCGAAAGGACGGGACCCGGAGGCGGGGAACGCCCCCGATAGGCCGGGACCCGGAGACGTGCCGAAAGGCCGGCAAATCGTCACCTCTGGGCCGGGACGGAAGGAAAACGGCTTGTCAGGCGGGATGTCCAGGTCTGGCCTTCCGGACGCCATATCTGCCCATCCGGCCTTCCCCAAACGTCAATAATATACACCCGGTAGATTCTGAAGGGAAGCGGCCGAGCCCCCCCCGCCCCCTCCAGACCGCCCAGCCGGCGGGGCAAAAAAAAATCCGGGCCCCCGTGACGGGGGTGTTTTCGGACGGGGCGGCACGTCAGGGAAGACGCGGCTCTTGGATTTCGGACTTCCTAAATCTGGAATGACATGGCGGAAGCGGGGAGTTACGGGCGAAATCCTGCCCTTGCGGGCAGGATCCCGTGACCGGTCCCCTTGATTCCTCGGGCGGAATCGAGGCGGCTCCCCTGCCTTAGCCATCCCCGTGACGTCCGGCTGCCCTTGGACCGCACCAGGGAAGTTGCAACAACCGAAGAAGCAACCTGAGGCGTCGTCGGTGGCGTGGCACTGGCAACGCTCACGGCAGCCGAGCCGGAGCCCTCGTCGCTTTCGTGGCACAGGCAACGCCCGACTGATACCGAGCCGGAGCAGTCGTAGCGACCGAGGCGCAGGCAACGCCGACTGATACCGAGCCGGAACAGTCGTAGCGACCGAGGCGCAGGCAACTCCGACGGCTGCCGAGCCGGAACCGTCGCCATGGCCGAGGCGCAGGCAACACCGACGGCTACCGAAGCGTCCCGGCAGGCGCACGTGGGGAGGGGGCCAGGCGGACCGCCCCGCCCAGGACGCGGCAGGCACGGTTCCTGACCGCCTCGGGGAAGCTGGGCATGTTTCAGGGCCAAGACCCTGGAATCACTGGAAGAACACGGATACAGCCAGGCCTCGCCGGCTCCGTCAGGCTCCGCCGGACTCGGCGGCGCTTTCGGGGGCACCGGCGCCCGGGCAGTGGGAGGGATGGCTCTGATACTCGTCGGTGACCAGCTTCCCGTGCTCCAGCACTATGACCCGCTCGGCGTGGCGGGCCACCTCGGGGGCGTGGGTGACGGTCACAATGGTGGCCCCCGCGTTATGGAGCCCGTGCAGGATCTCCATCACCAGCCCCTCGTTGGTCTCGTCCAGGTTGCCGGTGGGCTCGTCCGCCAGGATGAGCTTCGGGTGGTTTATTAGGGCCCTCGCTATGCAGACCCTCTGCTGCTCCCCACCGGAGAGCTGCCGGGGCAGGTGCCTGGCCCTCTCCCCCAGGCCGACCCGGCCCAGGGCCTCCAGGGCCTCGGCCTCGTCCACCATGCTGTGGTAGTACTGGGCCACCATGACGTTCTCCAGCGCGGTGAGGTAGCTGATGAGGTGGAACTGCTGGAAGATGAGGCCTATGGCCTCGCGCCTCAGGGCGGTCAGGCCCGACGGCGAGAGCCCGGAGAGCTTCACCCCGTCCAGGTTCACCTCGCCCAGGCTGGGGGTGTCCAGGCAGCCCATGATGTTCATGAGGGTGGTCTTCCCGGAGCCGGACGGGCCCATCACCGCCAGCCACTGCCCGGGCGGGATGGCGAGGGTGATGTTCTGGAGGGCCTTCAGGGGGCCGTAGATCTTGGAGACGTCCTGGATTTCCATAATGTTGGGCATGGGGAAGACCTTGGGAAGGGGCGGGGCCCGAGGCGGGACCGACCGGAAGGCGGCGGCGGCCCAGGGCCGCCGGAGGCGTATGCGGGGGAGGACCGGGTGGCGTCCCCGCGCGACATGATATCAAAACGGGCGGATGAACCGGGCCTGAAAAGGGCGCCCCCGTCCGGACGGCCTCGGGAGGGGAACGGCGGCCCAGGTCCGGCGGCACGGAGCCGGGAGGCCGGGGGCCCGGCCCGGAACGCGGAGGCGGGAGGAGCGGCGGCCAGAAGACCGGGAGGCCGGGGGCCGGGCCGGAGCACGAGGGCGGGAGGAGCGGCGGCCAGAAGGCCGGGAGGCCGGGGCCCCGGTCCGGAGCACGGAGGCGGGAGGAGCGGCGGCCAGAAGGCCGGGATGCCTGGAGCCCGGTCCCGGTCCCGAGCACGGAGGCGGGAGGAGCGGCGGCCAGAAGGCCGGGATGCCTGGAGCCCGGTCCCGGTCCCGGTCCCGAGCACGGAGGCGGGAGGAGCGGCGGCCAGAAGGCCGGGATGCCGGGGCACTCCTGGCCGGGCTACTCTCCGCGGAGGACCAGGGCGGGCTCCACGTCCACGGCCCGCATCACGGGGGCGAGGCACGCCGCTACGGTCACCAGGGCGGACACGCCCACGGTCACGGGGATGAGCCAGGGCTCAGGGGTGAGGGACCTGCCGAACACGCTGGCGGAGACCACCCTGGCGAAGGCCAGGCCCAGGAAGGAGCCGGCCAGGCCCCCCAGGACGCCCAGGAGGAGCCCCTCGGCCAGGAACTCCCGCGCGACGCGGCGGTTGCCGGCGCCCAGCGCCTTCTTGAGCCCTATCTCCCGGCGCCTCTCCAGGACGACCGTCATCATGGTGGTGGCGACGCAGATCATGGTGAGCGTCAGGACCACGAGAGTCACCAGGTACACGAGGGCGGTGAGCTTGCCCATCACCTGCTCCTCGGAGCGGGTGACGCGGGTGACGAGCTTCGGGTCCACGCCGGGGACCCCGGCGCGGATGCCTGAGGCAATGCGGGCGAGCTCGTCGGAGCCGGACGTGAGGGACGCCTCAGCCAAATCGCAGGTCCCGGCCTCCCCCGTCATGGACTCCATGTCGGCGAGCGACATGAAGACGAAGCCGTCCTCCACCCCGCCCGTGGCCACCGTGCCGGCCACCGTGAACTCCCTGGCGTAGCGGGACTGGGAGGAGTTGCGCCCGTCCACGGGGAACGGGCTCCCCTGGGCCAGGCCCGTGGCCTCCGCCACGTCCACCCCCAGGAGAAGCTCGCCCGGGGCCGAGGGCCAGGCCCCCGTCACCCGCCAGTAGGGGCTGGTCTTCCTGACGCTGGCGAAAACCGTGCCGACCGCCGTGTAGGGGAGCATGTGGGATCTCACGGCCTCGTAGCGGAACGGGGTCACCCCCACCACTCCCCTCTCGGGCAGGAGCGCGACGGCGCGGTCCAGAGCCGCCACGGGGAGCCTGCCCGCGCCCCCTTCCGGCACGAAGACCAGGTTCGCCCCGTAGCTGCGGAACTCCCGGCTCAGCTGGCGGGGGATGTCGTAGCAGAGCGTGACCAGGCCCAGGAGGACCGTGGCCCCCACGGCCACGCCTATCAGGGCGACCAGCAGCCGCGAGCGTCGGCGCACCAGCGAGAAGAGGAGCATCCTCCCCAGGAACTTAGTGTTTCCCTGCATTCCCTATCTCCCGTGCAGGACCTCGGTGGGCTTCAGCCTCAGGAGGGCCCTCAGGGCCGGGAGGCTCCCCAGGAGCGTCACGGCCACTATCATGATGCAGGCCAGAGGTATCACGGCGGTCTTGACCGAGACCAGCTGGCCGAACACGGCCTTCCCTATGAACTGAGCGAGGCCCAGCCCGCACAGGTATCCGGCCGCCCCCCCCGCGAAGCCCACTATCAGCATCTCGGAGAGGATGAGGAGCGACACTGCCAGGTTTCCCGCGCCCAGGGCCTTCATGAGGCCTATCTCCACGCTCCGCTCCATGATGTTGGCGGTGACCAGGTTGGATATTGCCAGGGCGGAGCAGAAAAGGGTGAGGACAGTGAGGAGGATTATCATGAGCTGGGTCTTCTCGAGAATGGCCCCCTCGGACTCCGCCACCCGCATGACGGGCTTCACCCTCACGCCGGGAATGATCTCCTCTATCTGGTAGGCGATGCTGCTTATGTAGGCCGTGCAGTACCATGTGTCCCACTCGGCCCTGGTGAGCCCCTCCGGGTTCATGGCGGCGCGGCGGGCCAGGTCGTTTTCCGGGGTCGTGAGGGCGGAGACCTCCACCTTCTGCACCAGACCCGGAAGCCCGGATGCCTCCTGGGCGAGCGCGGTGGTGCCTATGATCCAGCCGTCCTCCTCGCCCCCGCTCTCGAAAACCCCGCGGACAGTCAGCGTCTTCGCGCCAGCCTTCTCAGTCGTCACCTCGAAGATGGAGCCGGGCTTCAGCCCGAGCCTGGCCGCCAGGTCCCTGCCGACCATCACGCCCAGGACTTCCGAGTCGTCGCCGGACATGCCCTCCACTGTCCACCACGACTTCAGGGGCATCATCCCGGTGTCCACAGAGTCGCCCGTGGGCAGTTCCAGGTGCCGGCTGAACCATGTCCCTGAAAGGACAGCAGGCCCTGCGGAGGTCTCGACCCTGGCGTTGAGGAACGGCGCGAAATCCACGATGTTGTAGGCCCAGAAGATCATCTTGATCTTGAAGAGCTCGTCCTCGCGGATGTAGTTGTCGTCCGCCGCCGCTCCCTCCCCGGAACCTCCCGCGAACTCGTACTTCTCGCCCGCCATGGAGGCGCCCCGCGGGATGACCGTGAGGTTCGCCCCGTAGGTCTTGAGCTCCTGGTTCACCTTGTCGCCCACGTCGAACATGACGCCGAGCATGGCGGTGGCGAGCGACACTCCGAGCCCTACCGTGAAGGCGATGAGTATGTGCTTGGACTTCTGCCGGCCCAGTGCGCCGGCAGCCATCTTGAGGAACATGCCCATGCAGAAAGACCTTTCCCCCTCGGGGCGGGAACGATTCGGCCGGACCCAGGCGGGCCCGCCGAAAACCTGGCTGAAAGGAAACCGGACCTGAGAACCGGGAGGATCTGGACCGGGAGAGGCCGAACAGAAACCGCAGAAACTAACGGGCAGGACCGGACCGGACTGTACTGAACCGGAAAGGACCGGACTGGAAAGGACCGGACTGGAAAGAGGCCGAACAGAAACCTTGGAAACACTTGGACCAGACATGGAAAGAGGCCGAACTGGAATCACGGAAACGCTTGGACCAGACATGGAAAGAGGCCGAACTGGAACCTCGAAAACGCGTGGACAGTACCGAGAAAGAAACCGAACTGGAACCTTTGAAATGCATGAGTCGGACAGGAAAGAGGATGAATAGGAAAACTTGTTGGACAGAAAAGGACAGGGAAGATTAGAATCGAAATATTCGAATCGGACAGAAAGGCAAGATGGACAGTTTCACAAAAGAAATTTTAACGATTTTTGAAAATGGACAGACTGCCTGGGGCAGTTGCCGCAGTCGCATGATCCTTACGGATGAAAACGTTGCAGGGAAAAACGGGACGAAACCTCTGGGGCTTACTGCCCGTCGGCCGGCGAGTGACCATGCCTACTGGAACCGCCGCTTCTCCCTTTCGAGATCGGAGGCGGCTATGACGAGTCTGCCCCCCTCTATCCTGAAAGCCAGAGGCACCGGGTTGCATCCGCCCGGGAAGCCTATGGTGGACTTGTTCATCACGACGTCGCAGAGCTTGCAGATTATCTGGTCGCCCCTCTGGTAGTACCCGGTCGGCCCGCAGATGTCGCAGGCGTCCAGGCCCACGCCGAAGGCGTTGGCGGTCTTCCTCACGATTATGAAACGCACGTCGGTGCCGCCCTCGGTCCTGAAGACGTGGCGGTGGAGGTTGCCGTCGCCCACGATCTCCAGATCCAGGGCGATGACGCCGTCAACCGCCTCCACTCTGTCAGGCTCGGAGATTACTGGGCCGCGCCGCTGGTATGCCCTGAGGCCGGTAACCGTTACGAGGGTCACCGCCATCACGGCCACGAGGAACACCGCCGCCCTGAACTCCAGCTTCAGGGCGTAACGGCTCTTGCGTATCTCGGCGGGGTTAGGTCCTTCCGGCCTGGTCGTGACCGACTGCCACACGGCAGCTGCCGCTGCCAAGGTCCACACGCACATCACGGCGAACAGGAAAATGTTCTCGTGCGAGCGCAGGAAAATTATGACCGCCGGGATCCAGGACGCCCTGGGAAGCATGCCCCTCACGAACATTATGCGGAAGGCGTCGAGCGCGAGAAAGAAGAATCCGGAGAAGAGCGTGAGGACGACAGCCGGCGCGGCGGCGCGGGACGGCAGCCGCTTCAGGAGCGATCCAGTGCCGGCGAAGGCCAGTAGCATCAGCAGCAGCCCGCCGCAGAATCCGGCAGTCTTGGCCAGGTACTCCATGTTGAAGACGGAGTCCAGCCCCACGTCGAAGTCCAGCGGCTGCAGGAAGAGGTCCGGGAGCGCGCGGGCGAGCAGGAGCCACAGGGCGACTGGTGCCAGGACGCGCAGGGCCACGCCGGCACGGCGGCCTTTCCGCATGGCCAGAAAGCCGAAGGCTATCGTCAGCAGGAGGACGGCCAGGAGCGGCCAGAGTATCGCTATGTCGTAGTATTCGCGGACGACCCAGCCAGTGTTGCGCTTCAGCACCGCGTACGTGGCGGCGGCCGCCACTCCCAGCGCCAGGGCCGCGAGGAGCAGGCCACGCCGCACGGACGGCCTGGGATCGTCGCGCCCCAGGAACAGGAGGAGCGGGACGGTCACGGCCAGGAGCCATGTGTTGTCCACTACGTTAATCAGATAGAGAAGCATTCGGAGGACCGTGAGACCGGGAGACGGGACACCGGGAATCGTGGGGGACTCGGGAAGGGCGGCCTGAAGCGCCGACGCTTCGGAAGGCCATGACGGCTGTCAGAGGAAAGGAGGACGACGGGCAAACGGACAGGAATGGTCAAGCGTAAGGCCGGATGCCGGCAGCGACGAAGGACTGCGCTGGCTGCGGAGGCGGAGGAGCAGTTTCCGGCAAGGCAGGATGCCGAGGGACCCAGCGCGAGAAAACAGACGATCGAGAGCCGGCAAGGGCGAAGGACGCCGGACGGCGAGGCAAAAAGATAAGACGCCGAAACATGAAAGCTTTAAATTTTGACACGCGCCCAAGCGGAAGTCCAGACCTGGCTGGAACCGGAATCCCGAAAGGGAAAATTAGAAATTCATTTTATCTAGAGGATCAACTGGTTCTGCCAACCAGACAAACGCGGTTCTGCCAACCAGACAAACTCGGTTCTGCCAACCAGGCAAACGCGGTTCTGCCAACCTGGCAAACACAGATCAGCCAACCATGCAAAACTCTGCGGCAAGCCTCCCTGAAGTCCGTGCCTTCGGGATGTCAGCGACAGCTCAGACGCGGAACCGGCGGGTCCGCCCCCTCGCCAGTGCAAAGGGGTTAAGACGCGAACGCGGCCCGGCGGACGCCCGTCAGGGCAGACCGCCGGAGCCGCGTTCGCGGGGAATCAGTCATGCGGACCGGACCAGGCTTTTCCGGGCACGGGGTCCGAAAAGGCCTGGGGCCGGTCGCGGAGGACATTACCAGTCGCGGTGGACGTAGTTGAAGGTCCAGGTGACGGTGATCGGATCCTTCCAGAAGCGGCCCTCTACGCCGGTCTCCTTGTCCACGTGAAGCAGGTAGTCCTGCTTCTCGGGGCTCTCGATGATGAAGGAGATCTTGTACTCGCCGTCGCCGTCGAGCTTGACGTTGTTGCCGGAGTGGGGGCCGTCGGACGCGCTCATGGGCATGAAGACGCCCTCGATGGTCTTGCCGCCGGTCTTCTCGGCCTTGTAGCGCACGGTCAGGTTGGGCACGAAGTCGCCCGCGCCGTAGCCCAGGTTGTTGCCCTCGGCGGCGGAGATGTCGGCCTCGAGGTGGATGTCGGCCTGGGCCTTGGGCAGCCCGCCCGAGGAAGCGGGCTCCATGTCGACCGGCTGGAAGTAGACGCCCGCCACGTGGAGGGGGCCGACCACCTGGTCGTCGCCGATGGGGAACTCCTCGAAGCCGGCGGTGGCGGCGCCCGGGGCCTGGGCCTGCGCCTGGACGGCTATTCCCAGCCCGAAGACGAAGGCGAGGGCGGCGATGAGGCAAAGGGATTTCCTAGTCATTTTTGGAGAACCTCCCGAATTTATGACTTTCTGATGGAATTGCCGCACTTTTGCGGCGGTGCGGAGACTTCCCGGCTGGCACCCGGCAGCCCAGCGCGGGCAAGCGGGCCGTGGCCCGCGCCGGACGAGGAACCTCATTCCGGGCTTCGAAAGGCCGGTCACGGGTCCCGCAGGAGGCGGGTCCCAGGAACTTCATCGGGTCGTGTCCCGGACTTAATCCGGGTCCTGTCCCGGACTTATCCGGGTCCTGTCCCGGACATCTTCAGGGCCTGTCCCTGAAGCTTTCCAGAGCGCCCAGGCGCGCGAGAGATCCTGGAGGCACCTCTCAGGCGCTGGCCGTTCCGGAGGCCCCGGCCAGCGGAGAGGAAGGCTTCTGCCTGGTCTTCATCCAGACTATGGAGAGGACGGCTACCGCGAGCAGTATCGCCTGCGGGACGAGGGTCTCGAGACAGGGATAGATGCCCAGGATGTCAACGGTCGGCACGAGCTCGAAGGGGGTGACCCCGAACACGTCTCCCTCCTGGAGCTCCTTGATGCCGCCTCCGAGGAAGGCGATGGACATGACGAACATCAGTATGCTCGTGCCGATGAAGAAGGGCTTCAAGGGGATTATCTGGGTGCCGTGGCGGATGATGATGAAGATCAGCGCGAGCCCCACGCATCCCACGGCGAAGCCAGTCCAGATCATGAAGGAGTCCGCGCCCTGTGTGGCGAACAGGCTCTGGTAGAAGAGGATGGTCTCGGCTCCTTCCCGGAAGACCGCGAGGAAGGCAGCCGCCCCCAGGGCGAAGTTGCTGCCCCGGGTGACCGCGGCCTGGACCTTGCCCTCTATGTAGCTTTTCCAGGCCTCGGCCTCCGCCTTGGAGAACATCCAGTTGCTGACCCCGAATAGGACGGCGGTGGCCAGGAGCATCGTGAAGCCTTCCAGGATCTCCTGCTTCGCGCCCGACACGGCGAACACGGCCTGGAGGGCTATTGCCGCCGCGAAGCTCGCGAGGACGGCGGCCCCCGAGCTCCAGTAGACGGTCCTTATCTGCGCCTTCATGCCGCACCGCTTCAGGTACGCCGCGATGGCCGCTATGACCAGGATGGCCTCGAATCCCTCGCGCAGGAGGATGCCGAGCGCCATGAGGAAGCTCGTGGACCCGCCCGCGCCGCCACCGGGCCCTCCCGAGGCCGGCTGGGCCGCCTGGGTCCCGCCTGCCTGGGCCGTCTCCGAAGCAGTGGCCTCGCCCCCTGCCGCAGGCGCGGCCGGGGCCGCCTGGGCCAGCCCGAACTTCACGTCCAGGGCGGTCGCGTCCTCCTCGAGCATCGTTATGAGCAGGTCAATCTCGGAGCGGATGACGGACGCGGCGGCCCCGTCCTTGAGCTTGGTCTTTATGGTCGCGAACTTGTACTCGACCGTGGAGGCACGCTTCCCGGAGATGGAGGACTTCACCATCCGCTCGAAGCCCTCCTTCTCGTAGTAGCCGAAATAGGCGTCGTTCACCCAGTCCCTGGCCTGCTCCCAGGAGGCTGCGCCGCCGGAGGCGTAGACGTCGTAGCCCTTGTTGAGCGACTCGGTCATGGCCGCGGCTATCTCGGTCCAGTTGTTGAACTTGGACTGGGCCGAGGCCGGGGCGGGGCCCAGGGCCAGGACGGACAATGCCAGCGCGGCGCAGGCGGCGCACGCGCAGAGGTGGGCCTTGCCGAGGGGGGATCTGGTCTTCATGGGTCAGTTCTCGTGTCCAGCTTGCATGGACTGGTAGCCGCGGGCGCCCGGCCCGGAAGACGGGAGCCTCGGGGCGGGCCGGCGACGGGACGGACGGTGATGCAGGCGGAACGGCGCCGGCGAGGTCGTTGGAAGGTGGGCGGGACGCCCTGAATGCCGGGAAGAAGGCCGGACGGCGCGACCGGGGTGCCGGGGCGGCCGCCTCGGCCGCAGGAAGGACTAAGGAGGGCTGGACCGGACCGGGGGTGCCCGGAAGGCCGGGAAGAAGGCCGGACGGCGCGGCCGGGGTGCCGGGGCGGTCGCCTCGGCCGCAGGAAGGACTGAGGAGGGCTGGACCGGACCGGGGGCGCTCGGAAGGCCGGACGGCGCGACCGGGGTGCCGTGGCGATCGCCTCGGCCGCAGGAATGACTGAGGAGGGCTGGATCGGACCGGGGGCTCCCGGAAGGCCGGGAAGAAGGCCGGACGGCGCGTCCGGGGTGCCGTGGCGGTCGCCTCGGCCGCAGGAATGACTGAGGAGGGCTGGACCGGACCGGGGGCTCCCGGAAGGCCGGGAAGAAGGCCGGACGGCGCGGCCGGGGTGCCGGGGCGGTCGCCTCGGCCGCAGGAAGGACTGAGGAGGGCTGGACCGGACCGGGGGCGCCCGGACGGGGAAGGAGGCAGGACAGGGCCGGCGGGGATGCCGGGGCCTCGGGAAGGACGGGAAGAGGCTGAACCGGGCCGGCCGGGGGCCCGGACGGAAGGGCTGCCGCCCGGGATCCCGGAAGGGGACGGCAGGGACGACCGGAGGACGGGGGCCCGGGACCGTGGATCGTGGACCCGGGCAGGAAGATCCGACGCCGGCAGCTTCTGACGGCGGAAGAGCGGAAACGGACGGGCCGCGGAGGGCCGGGCCGCAACGGGACGGTCCGGCAGGCCGGAGGTCAGGCCGCCGGACCAGGCGGCCCCTCGAGGCCGGGCTACTTGCCGATGAGCATCAGGGCGATGGGCACGGATCCCTCGGGGAGCTTCAGGCCGGCCTTAAGCTCGTCCGCGTAGAAGGAGTGGATGTAGCGGGTCCCGAGGTTAAGGGCGACCGCGGCCAGGTAGACGTCCTGGGTCATGGCCCCGGTGAGAACCTGGGCGAAGTCCGGGCCCGACTCGGGGTGCCGGAGCTTGGCGAAGCCCTCGGGGCTGGAGGCGAAGACCAGGATCCAGGCGGCCCTCCTGATGAAGCCCTGGTGGCCGATCTTGTCCTTGATGTTCTCCTGGGAAATCTCGACCAGGCTGTTCGCCTTCCAGTCGTAGCGGTAGGTGCCGGAGTTCCCGATGGCGTAGACGTCCACGTAGGGCGGGAGGCCCTCCGCCATGGGCACGGTCCAGCCGGACTCCCCGCGGTTCAGGCCCGAGGCGGCCCACAGGACGGTGGAGAGCTCCTCCATGGACACCTCGGCGGCGGAGAAGTCCCCGCCGGCTGCCGACGACCTCTTCTTCAGGGCCTCGAAGATGCCGGTCCCGCCCTCGGTGCGGGGTGCGGGCAATTCGATGTCCGCGGCAAGCGCGGCGGGCAGGAACAGGCCCAGGAGGGCCGCGAGGGGGATGGCAAGAAACGTCTTGGTCATTGAGCTTGGGGCCCTTTCAGGCAGGACCCGGCGCCTCCCTGGAGGCGGCGGGGGCCGCGGGGCCCCTACCGGGGCCCCGGGCGGGGCGGCGAGCATTTACTGGTTCAAAGGCCTTGAGCGGCAATCTCAACTGATTCTCAGTCTCAGGAGATTAAGTTGCTACTGATTCTTATTATCAATAAGAAAGCATGCCGGGTTTTATATCACCCCCGGGATCGGCTTGTCAACGGCGCAGGGGGCTCCGCCACGCCCTTCCGACTTGTCAAGAAATTAGCCCGGAAGGCGTTGGGCGGGCAGTTTCCGGGGGATTTTCGGGAGCCCCCTTCCCCTCGGCAGCCAAAATATAGACAGAAAAACCCCTTTCCGGAATCCTCAGATTCTTCCGGAAAGGGGCGAAAAGGGGCGGCGACGCCCCACAGCGCGACCGCCCCGCCGCGCCTGGGGGCCTTCGCCAGGCCTCGGCCGGCAACGTCCGGCGGGGTCCGGGAAGGGTGCGGGCATCGCGAGACAGACAATCGATATGCAATGCAAAGTCATGCAGACATATACAAAATGAAGTGTGCCATGTCGCCAGACACAGGCCGCAAGCCGCCCGGAGGTGCCGGGGCGCAGGCCTGGGCAATGCACTCCCGCTGAGGCCAGGCGGTGCCGGACGCCATGAAACGCAGGCCGCAGGACGCCCCGGCCTCATTATTCTGAGTCCGTGTGCTAGATGATTCTGTGGGGGCCCGCACCCAGGCCGGGGTACTCCGCCGTCCGGCGGCATGGATCCTGCTCCGGGGACGGCCAGAGTCCGAGGAGGCTTCCCGCCCGCCATGAGCCCGATTCCAGGCTCGCCGGGTACCCGACTCGAGGCCATCAAAGGGACGAGTCCTGGCCCTCCCTTGACCTACTCCTGTCCCTCCGAAGGACTGGCCCTCCCGTGACCGGCTCCAGGCCCTTCGGGGCAGAGGTCCTGGCCCTCCCGTGACCGGCTCCAGGTCCTCCGGAGCAGGGGTCCTGCCCCTCCCGTGACCGGCTCCAGACTCTACGAGGGACGGGGCCCGGCCCTCGGCCGGCTTCAGGCCCTCCAGGGCACGGGTCCAGGCCCTCGACCGGCTCCAGGCCCTCCGGGGCACGGGGCCCGGCCCTCGACGGGCTCCAGGCCCTCCGGGGCACGGGGCCCGGCCCTCGACGGGCTCCAGGCCCTCCGGGGCATGGGGCCCGGCCCTCGACGGGCTCCAGGCCCTCCTATCGGACGGGGCCCGGCCCTCCAGTGACCGACTACAGGCCCTCCTATGGACGGGGCCCGGCCCTCCAGTGACCGGCTCCAGGCCCCGGGGCACGGGGCCCGGCCCTCCAGTGACCGGCTCCAGGCCCCGGGGCACGGGGCCCGGCCCTCGACGGGCTCCAGGCCCTCCTATGGACGGGTCCCGGCCCTCCAGTGACCGGCTCCAGGCCCTCCGGGGCACGGGGGCCGGCCCTCGACGGGCTCCAGGCCTTCCTATGGACGGGTCCCGGCCCTCAACGGGCTCCAGGCCCTCCTTTGGACGGGTCCCGGCCCTCCAGTGACCGGTGCCAGGCCCTACGATGGACGGGTCCCGGCCATCCAGTGACCGGCTCCAGGCCCTTCTGAGCACGGGTTCCGGCCCTCCGGGGAACGGGTCCAAGGCCGCCAGTGTGCCGATCCCGAACCTGGCAGGAGGCTCCCGGCCTGACGCTTCCCGGAAGCCGGTTCTAAGCCGCCGGGACCAGACACGCGTCCGGGTCCGCAGGCACCCAGCACCCTCCTCGATTCAGGCCCCATACCTCAGTCCCGGCCGGACCCGGGGAGCGGCGTCAAGATGACAAGATGGTGAACTGGACACAACTTGCACATCCGCCGCATGTCCGGGAGGACGGAACGGACATAGTTTTTCAGTTTCGGTAGGTTCAGCCTGCGGCCTTCACTGACAGCCTCGGCACTGAAGCGGTCCACCTCGGACTCCCAGTTCCTGACGTCCGTCTTGAGCGTTTCCAGGACGTCCTGCTGGGCCCGGCCGCCGTCCTCCTCCTTCCGGGCCCGGGAGACCCGATCACGAGGGCCCTGGCGACCCTGGCCTGGACGGGGCATTCCACTCCCAACATGACCTCCGAAAGAGTCGTGATGTCATCGGCGAAGAGAGCCAGGTGCTGGCCGCGCCGACCGGACTTGACGAGAATCCTTCGGGCAGTGACCAGCTCCCTGATGGCGTCGAGGCCGACTCGGAGGAGCCGGGCATGCGCATGGGCTTGGGACCGAGCTGGCTCCATCGCCCTGTCTGCCCGTCCCGGCGCTTCCCCGTGCGTCCCATGCCATCCTCCTCCCCGGCCCGCAAGCCTGCGGAGGGTCTATGTCCGTGCCGGCGTAAGCTCCCGCGCGGCGCCCCCGCCCCCGCCTCACTTCAGGCCGCTGGCCTCAGTCCATGCCGGACCCGGGAAGCGGCTTCCAGACGACCAGCTGGTGAACGGGACCTTCCACGGCAATCCGGCGCGTGTCCGGGAGCTCGGCCCGAATTCTCTTCACCTGTTCCGGGCCGGGAAGCCTGCGGCCCTCCCTGACAGCCTCGGCACTGAAGCGGTCCACCACCGACTCCCAGTCCCTGGCGTCCGCCTCGAGCGTTTCCAGGACCGACTCCAGGACGTCCCGCAGCTCCCGGTCGCTGCCCTCCCCCTCCAGGGCACGGGAGACCCGCCCCCTGAGGGCCCTGGCGTCCCATGCCTGGCCGAAGCTGTTCACGCCCACCTGAACTGCGGAAAGAGTCGTCATGTCGTCGCAAAAGATAGACAGGTGCTCGCCGCGCCGTCCGGAGTCGACGAGTTCCGCCCTTGCCGCGCCCAGCTCCCTGATGGCGTCAGCGAAAAGCTCCGCACCCAGCATCGAGGTCAAGACGTTGTCGACCTCGCGGGGATGCGTCATAAACGACCCGACGGCGCCGGGCCTGGGCATGGGCCTTGGGTTGGGCTTGGGCTCGCGCCAGTGTCTTCGCCCCGTCTGTCCGGCCTTGCGGTTTCCCTTGCGTCCCATGCCATCCTCCTCACCCGGCCCGCAAGCCTGCGGCAGGTCAATTTCCGGGCCGGCGGGAGCTCCCGCGCAGTGCCGGTCCAGGAACCGGCTTCAGCCCTGTAAACCCACATACTGTATTGACTCAGGGGTTCGTTGTCAAACGCTCTTTCCAGGGCCGCCGGCGGCGCAGGCTCCACCCGCCGACAGGCATCGGCTCCGGGAATGTCCGTCAGGAGTCCGTCCGCCCCTGCCAACGCGGAGAAGACACTGAGAACTGCCGCGACGGACATGGCTCACGGTCCAAGGGGAGTTCGAACGGCCAGGGGCCTGGGCCGGAGGCCGTCACGAGGGTCAGGGGAAGCGGCCCATGGCCCGAATGACAGGCCTGGCCGCCTGCCAGGCCGAAATAGGATGCGGATGCGGGGAAGTTCGGGAGCGAGCCCACCCCGAGTGTCACGGGATGCGGCCCATGACCGAAAGGGCAGCAGTGACGCAGGCAAGCCGGAACAGGGGGGTGCGGATACGAGGAAGTGCTGGCTGGAGGCCGTCCCGAGTGTCGGGAAGCGGCCCATGGCCAGAATGACAGACATGGCCGCCTGGCAGGCCGAAACGGGGTGCGGATGCGGGGAAGTCCGGAGCGGCGGCCGTCCCGATGGCACGGCCGCCCGCCCTGCCCTCCCTGCTCAGCCGGGCACGAAGGGGTTCACCAGCACCAGGAAGTTCACCATGGCCGTGCCTATCCACAGCCGGGTGGAGGCGGCCATGTCCTGGGTGCATACTTTCAGGGGGTTCAGGGTTCGGCTCTTGCAGGCGTCCAGAAGGAGGTGCAGGAATACCCCCCCTGCGGCCATGATCCACACCGCGAAGACCGTCTTGCGGCCCATGCCAGTGCAGAGCACCGCCCACAGCCCGGCGTAGAGGAACGGCACCGAGAGCGAGTGGAAGAGTCCCCTGTGCACGGTGTTGCGTTTGAGGAGCTCTATCATGAAGGTGTTGAAGACGAGGAACGCCGCCAGGGCCGCGACGGCCACGTGGACCGGCTCCCAGGGCCGGTTCAGGAAGTTCCCCGGGGAGAGCGCGAAGCCGGCGGTGGCGGCCGCCGCCCCCAGCCCTGCCACCACGCCGGAAAGCCTCAGCGTCTTGGAGGTGTCGGAGTCCAGGTCCGGGAGAAGCGAGCCCGATACCCCGGCCAGGAATGCCAGCGTCGAGCAGGAGTTGCCAAGGTCGTGGACGGCGTCCCCGTAGGCCACGGCCAGGGCGGACGAGACCGCGCCGACGGCCAGGTGGCAGGCGAAGTTTGGCAAAGACCATCCCTCCGGCTACAATGGTCGGGCGGGGCGGTCCCCGCCGCATCACTTCAGGGCCCCGGCCTCGGGAACGCCTCAAGCGGCTCCGGGCCGTTGCCCGGAACATAAAATAACCCAAGTTGAGCGCAATTAGGCAAACTCTCGTTCCTGTATATCACAGTTTTTTCAATTTGTGTATCAGTTAGCCATTTACGCCTCCGAACCGCCTCGTACGGACCCGGAACGCGTCCCGCCAGGACCTGACGAACCGGCCCCTGGGCCCCCCGACACGCTGCCCGCCCCGGCTGCCCTGCCCCGGAATCCCGCCGGCCCCCGGAGCCTTTCGCTCCCGACAGCCTCCCGGACCATGGGCCCCCCCCCTTCCGGAGCCGGGCCGAGGCATGCGGTGGCCAGGACCGGTCGCCCCCTGTTGCCCGGCCCGGGCCGGAACTCTCCCAGGCCCGAAAAGGGTTGCAGCCCGAGCCGGACCCTCCAGGAGGCCCGGATCGTGCCGACGCCCGGGCCGGACCCTCCAGGAGGCCCGGATCAGGCCGACGCCCGGGCCGGACCCTCCAGGAGGCCCGGATCAGGCCGACGCCAGGGCCGGACCCTCCAGGAGGCCCGGATCAGACCGACGCCAGGGCCGGACCTTCCAAAAGGCCAGGTTCAGACCGACGCCAGGGCCTGACCCTCCTGGAGGCTCGGATCAGGCCGACGCAAGTACCGGACCCTCACGGAGGCCAGGCTCAGGCCGACGCCAGGACCTGACCCTCCAGGAGGCCAGGCTCAGGCCGACGCCAGGGCCGGACCCTCCAGGAGACCCGGCACCGGCGCCCGGGGCGGGCCGATGTCCTGGCTGGATACCTTCAGGAGACCCGGAGCTGGCATCCGTTCTGGCTGGACACCTTCAGGAAGCCCGGAGCGGACATCCGCCCGTGCCGGACATCTCCATTAGGCCCGGGGCAGGCCGCCGCCCTGGCCGGACACCTCCAGGACACTCTACGGAGCCGAAATGAACTACACCGAAGAGACGTTAGAGACGGTCCTGGCCCACGCCGAAAAGGGGATCCCCGAGGCGGAGTTCAGGCTGGCTGTCATGTACATCGAGGGCACGGAACTGCCCCAGAGCGACGCTGACGCCCTGGAATGGGCGCTCAGGGCCGCGAGGCAGGGTCTGCGGCCCGCCCAGTCCTTCGCGGGCTCCATGTTTTTCCGGGGCTGGGGCACTGAGCGGAGCTACCCTGACGCCATCCACTGGTACATAAAGGCCGCGGACCAAGGCGACAGCGAATGCATGTTCAATCTGGGCCTCATCTACTACTCCGGGCTGGGGGTTCTCCAGAACCGCCGCATGGCCGCAGACTGGTACCGCAGGTCAGCGGGGGGAGGCTTCCACCTGGCGCTCCTTAACCTCGGGGCCATGTACGGGACCGGCGAGGGCGTCAGCCTGAGCTACGCGGACGCCCGCGACTGCTTCACGAAGGCCGCCGAGGCGGGCGACCCCCGCGCCCAGTACAACATGGGGGTGATGTGCCTCCTGGGCGAGGGGGGCCCCGAAGACCCCGAGGAGGCAGTGCGGTGGTTCAAGCTGGCCGCCGACCAGGGCCACATGGAGGCCGGCTTCAACCTGGAGTACCTGCGCGGCTTGAAATGAGACGTCGAGGCCCAGACAGGCCTGTCCTGGCGGGTTCCGATCCGGCCGGAAAGGGCCGGAGGAACGGCAAGGGTCCCGGGAACGGACGATGCCTGGAGCAGCGGGCCGGACAGGACTGGAAGACGGCACGGGACCTGACGAAGCTGGGAGAGGCATGCCGGGTCGGTCGAAACCGGAAGGCGGTACGGAGCTTTTGCGACGAAATCAAGGCTTTCCGCTGCCGGGACACGGTCCTCGACCGGAACGCATGAGGAGAAGCGACCGACGATAGACACTCATAGGCCCGCCGCCGCAACGGAAATGCCGGGAGAAGTGCCGCCGGCCCGTGACCTCTTACGGGCTTCTCCCGCAGAGAGGCCTTCTACCCCCGAGCGGCCTTCCCTCGCTCCGTGCGGCTATCTTCATCCTGGTATCTGTCCACGGGTAGAAGAGGGTTGTCGGCCCTTTAAGCGCTGGAGTACTGGATGATGGCTACAGAGCTGAAAGGGCCGGGGGGCTGAAAGCGCTGCGGGCCGCCTGGGACGGTAGGAATGCTGGAGACCTGGGTGGAACATAATCGCCCTGAGGGCTGAGTTGCATGAGGGCGAGAAAGCTTTGAGAGAAGGCCGATGGAAGTGTCCAGCGTCACAATCTTGCCCCTGTGAACGGATACCAGGAATGAATCCCCTTATCTGCCTGGCCACCGTCAGCCGCATGACCTGTTCACCCGCCTTGGCCACCTCGTCAACACCCCGCCATCCCAACAGTTCAGCCCTTTAACGGATACTCCGTTAACCGACGGGATTGGCCTTCCCACCTGGAACACGGCCCTGTTTTCACTTAGTATTACCCCGGAAATTAAATCTGGCCCTCAGGCAGGGGAAGAGGCGAGAGGTTT
>JAISFP010000479.1 GCA_031263525.1 Deltaproteobacteria bacterium
GGCTACCTGTCTAATCCCTCAAGTGGGCCAAGGCGTGTCTATCGGGTAACCACCCACATATGGCCATCATGTTTCCCAGGCCGACTCTATTTTGGGCAAATTATCCCGTGAACGGATACCCAAAATATAAATCTTCAATGATCATGTCAGTTTATTCCTCTTTTAGACCAGGGCACATACGAAAATTTATACCCATAACGCTACATCCGGTATCTTTGCAGACAATTAGATTGTCCGAAATCTGGCCTGGCTTGCCGGAAGATCGACAGATTCCCTTCCGGCATCCGCATGGCACCTGCGCCCGCCTCCAGCATCCTGCCCGGCTCTGCCGCAGTACCGGCACCCAGCACCCTGGTCTCCCGCTCTCCCGCTCTCCCGTTCTCCCGTTCTCCAGGGCTCGCGGTCTCCAGCCGGACGCCCGGGAAAATGTCCCGGGATCCGGACCCGGTCGGCGCCCGCAGCCGCAGCCTCCGGCTCCCGGCACGGCGTCTGCCGGGCCGGGCTAGTCGGGGACGCCCTCGTCCAGGCAGGCGGTCCGGGAGAGCCTGATCTGGTTGGGCTTGTCGGGCTCCACGACCATAACCTTCATGACGTCCCCCGCGCTGGCGACCTCGTAGGGGGATCTCACCCGGCGGCGGGTGAGCTGGGAGACGTGGACCAGCCCCGTCACGCCCGGCAGGATCTCCACGACGGTGCCGAACCTTTCCACCCTTACCACCCTGCCCTCGTAGACGCTCCCGATCTCCAGGTGGACCGGGGAGCCCGAGGCAGACCTGCGCACCGCCTCCGCGGCGGCCTCGGCCTGAGCCATCGTGGGGGCGGTCACGGTTATCCTCCCGTCCTCGCGCACGTCCACACGCGCCCCGGTCCGGTTCTGGACGGCCCTCACCCGCGTGCCCTCGACGCCTATGACGGCCCCCACCCTGTCGCGGGGGATCTCCACGACCAGCCGCGCGGCAAGGTCCGGCTCGGCGTCGGGTCCAGGGGCCCCGCCGTCGGCCTCGGCACCCGCCGGCAGCGCCTGCTCGGGGCCGACGATGGCCCTCACGGCGGCAAGTGCCGCGTCCACCGCTTCCTGCGAGTAGGCCTGTACGGTGACCTTGCCGTCGCCGTCCACGTGCATGCGGGTGCCGGTCTCGCTCTGGACGGCCCGTATCTGCTTGCCGCCCGTGCCGATCAGGATCCCTATCCTGTCCTGGGGAATGTCCAGGGCCGCCCTGGCGGTGAAGGCCGCCGTGCCCCCCTTGCCGGGGGCCGCAGTGCCCTCCTTGCCGGGGGCCGCGGTGCCCTCCTTGCCGGGGGCCGCCCCCTCCCGGGAGCCCGCCACGCTCAGCACGGCCTCCAGCGCCGCCCCGATGGCCTCCCTGGAGACCGAGAGCGCCGTAACCCTGCCGGAGTCGTCTATGCTGAGCCTCGCCCCGGTGTCGTTCTGGATTCCCCTTATCGTCTTGCCTCCGGGTCCTATCACGGCCGCTATCCTGTACGGCGGGATCTCCGCCCTCCCCATCTTGGGCGTGTACGCCGCGACGTCGGCGCGCGGGGCAGCGAGCACCCTGGCCATGTGCTCCAGCACGTGCAGGCGTCCCTCCCTGGCCCGGGCGAGGGCCGTCCCCATGACGTCCCTCGTCACCCCGGCAGTCTTCATGTCCATCTGGAGGGCTGTGATGCCGTCCGCGGTCCCGGCCACCTTGAAGTCCATGTCGCCGAGGCGGTCCTCGTCGCCCGTGATGTCGGTCAGCACCGCGGGCCCTTCCGGGCCCGTGACGAGCCCCATGGCCACCCCCGCCACGGGGGCCTTCAGGGGGACGCCGGCGTCCATCATGGCCAGTGAGGCCGAGCAGACCGCCGCCATCGAGGACGAGCCGTTGGACTCCAGGATCTCGCTCACCACCCTGATGGTGAAGGGGTAATCTTCCGGGGCCGGGAGAACGGGCCTGAGCGCCCTCTCGGCCAGCGCCCCGTGGCCTATCTCCCGCCGGCCCGGCCCGGACGGCGTCCCCACCTCTCCCGTGGAGTAGGGCGGGAAGTTGTAGTGCAGCATGAAAGGCTTGGACGTCTCCCCTATCACCTGATCCAGGAGCTTCTCCTCCTTCGCCGTGCCAAGGGTCGCCGTGCCCAGGCTCTGGGTCTCCCCGCGGGTGAAGATGGCCGAGCCGTGGGCCCGGGGGAGCACCCCGACCTTGCAGTTTATGGGGCGAACCTGGGCAAGCCCCCTGCCGTCGACGCGCCTACCCTCGCCCAGCACCATGCCGCGGACGAGCTCGCCGGCGAGCTCCCGGAAGGCGAAGGCCGCGTCGGAGGCGGGGGAGCTGACGACGGTCACGGGCTCGCCGAAGGCGGCGGAGCCGCCGCCGTCGGAGGCCCAGGAGGCGAAGGCCGCGTCGGAGGGCCCGGAAACGCCGGCAACAGCGGGGGTTCCGGTCGCGCCGGAGCCGGAGGAGGTCCCGGAGACGCCGGAGGCGGCGGGGGATCCGGAGAAGCACGGGGACGCGGCGGGGCCCGAGGCGTCGCGCACGAAACTGTCCCTGAGCGACGCGAGCGCCCTCTGGCGGGGCTTCCTCCTGCGGACGGCGAGCGCCTCCAGCATCTCCGCGCGGCGGCAGGACTTGAGCCTCTCTACGAGCTCCATGTCGCGGACTGTCTCGACGGGCGCGCGCTTCTCCAGGCCGATGGCCGCCCTGAGCTCCAGCTGGAGGTCTATGAGGGGCCGGACGGCGTCGTGGGCCAGGAAGACCGCCTGGAGCACGTCCTCCTCGGACGCCTCGCGGGCGCCGCCATCCACCATCACCACGGCGTCCGAAGTGGAGACCACGACGAGCGAGATGTCCGAGGCCTCCAGCTGTTCCTGGGTGGGGGCCGTCACGAACTCCCCTCCCGCGCGGCAGACCCTGGTCCCGGCCACGGGCCCGGCGAAGGGGATGTCGGAAAGGGTGAGCGCGGCGGAGGCGGCGAGCAGGGCCGGCATGTCGGGGTCGTAGCGCTCGTCCACGCTCCAGACCTGGCAGAACACCTGGGTGTCGAAGCACCACCCCGGGAGGAATAGGGGCCTCGTCGGCCTGTCGATTATCCGGGCGGTGACGATCTCCTTCTCGGTGCCCTGCCCCAGCTCGCGGCGGTGGCTGTTCCGCGGAATCCTTCCGGCCGCGTAGAGCCGCTCCTCGTAGAACACGCTCAGGGGCACCCCGTCCAGGCCCTCCCTGGGCTGGAGGGAGGCCTGGACGGCCGACATCACCACGGTGTCGCCCAGGGTGACCACCGCGGACCCGTCAGCCTGCCTGGCGACCTTGCCGCTCTCGATGGAAATCTGCGAGTCCCCGAACCTGGCTTCAACCTTCATTTCAGCTCCCGGCCCCGGATCCCGTCATCCCTGGCCCATGCATGCTAACGATGCCCGCTCCGGCCAGGACAGTCCCGAAAGGGACGCCGCGGCGGGACCGCGTCCCGGCCAGGCCTGCCTCCGCCCCGGCCAGGCCTGCCGCCATGGCCGGCACGCTGGAAGAACGCGGCGAGGACGCCGTAGACGGCGATCCCGGCCAAGACTGCGAAAATGTCAGAATCGACTGGCACGGAGCAGGCGGCAAGACGTTTACCGCGGCAAGAAGGGTGATGACGGCGAGGCATGCGGCCACGGAGAAGAAGGCGGCCGCGGCGAGGACCATGGCCACGGAGAAGAAGGCGGCCCCGGCAAGGACTACGGCCTCGTTGAGGAGGAAAAAGAAGGAGAAGAGAAAGACGGCTAAGACGCCGGCGACAACTGGGCGACAGCATGTCGAGCCGTCAAACCGCGCCAAATAAGGATTTCAGCCATGTTTCGCTCTGCCCCGCTCTGCCTCGCGAGACGCCTGGCCATCCGGCAGGACTCGCGACCGGGCACGGCGTCCAGGCGTTGCCTGACACCCCGTGCCGGCCTCGACGGCCTCATGCGGTATCCCTGCCGAACGAGGCCCCCGCGCGACGTTCGTCCGGACGCCGGGCCTGATCCCGAACTGATCCTGTATGCCGTATCGGAAAGCTCCGGACTTTTCCAAAATCACATGCTCCTCATTCTCCCCGCGTCGGATAGAAAATGATCGTGAGGCGTCCCCGTCCTGTCGGGAAAACCCGAGAAAAACCGGGCTTCCGAGGCGAAATGGAAAGACATGAGGAGTATGTAGGAAAATTTTGCGGAGGTCAAGCGCGTGACCCTGGCCGGAGGAAGTGCCCGTCGCGAGGGCAAAAACTGCCGCACGGGCAGCTTCCGCGCCACGGCACGCCACTCGCCGCGATGACTGGGCTCCGCAGTCCCGCCTGACGGCCGGCCTCGCCCGCGCCCGTCCTGCCGCGGCACAGACATGAACTTCGGGCATCCCCCTTCCGACGACCGTCCTGGCCGAGCCCGCTCGGCCAGGGCGGGCTCGTTGCAGCCAGCCAGGACCGGACACCCGCTCTCCTGTTCCGTCCGGCTCACGGCGAGCCAACGGACGGGGATGGAACACGCGGACCAGCCTGGAACCCCCAGTCCCGGGCACCTCATGAGGCGCGAACATGTCAATGCATTCCCGCGACAGGCACAAATTCGCAGGCTCTTCAAGGGCTATCCGCAGAGTTCGACCGGCGAGATCATGCGACAGGCGCGTTATGGAAGGTGCCACCAGGATACTATTCCAGCAGAGCTTCAATATCCGTCCGTACGATCCGATCGGCGGGGTCATGCTGCAGGCGCGTTTATGATGATAAAGCTATATGCCTGGCATGATTCGACATGCTCTTCAAGGTAATTCACCACGATCCGGTCGGCGGGGCCATGCGGCAGGCGCGTTTATGGTTATGTAGCAACATGTCAGGTACGATTCGACATGAACTTCAAGCTCATTCACCTCGATTCGGTCGCCGGGGTCATGCTGCAGGCGCGTTTATGATTATGTAGCCACGTGTCAGGCACGATTCGACATGCGTTTCAAGGGAAGTTCTCACGAACCGACCGGCAGGGCCCTGCGACAGACGTGTTACGGCTGGCTCCGCCACATAAAGGCACGATTCCAGATATGCTTCAGGGTGAGCCCGCACGATCCGGCCGGCGGCACGCGCCCCGGGGAGCGGGTTTACCTGCTCCCGTCCTCGCCGCCCGCGGTCCTGGCCTTAGGCCTGTCCTCGACCTCTCCGCCGCCGGCACCCCCGCTCTTCAAGGCCCTGTCCTCGTGGACGGGGAGCGGGCCCTCGCCAGGCTTCTCGTGGATCGTGTGGACGTAGCGGGCGTTCTCCCGCTCCAGGACCTCCGC
>JAISFP010000010.1 GCA_031263525.1 Deltaproteobacteria bacterium
CTCCCGGGGGCCTGCGAGCCCCTGCCTCCGGTGACGCCCCTCCGGGGGACTCCCGGGGGGGGCCTGCGAGCCCCTGCCTCCGGTGACGACCCTCCGGGGGACTCCCGGGGGGACTGCGAGCCCCTGCCTCCGGTGACGACCCTCCGGGGGACTCCCGGGGGGGGCCTGCGAGCCCCTGCCTCCGGTGACGACCCTCCGGACGCCTCCCGCGTACGGCAGCGTACGGCAAGCCCCGCCCATCCGGTGACGCCCCCTCCGGACGCCTCCCGCGTGCGGCAAGCCCCACCCATCCGGTGACGCCCCCCTCCAGGGGCGCCGGCTGCCGCTTCCCGGATTGTCGGCCCCCCGCGCGCCGCAAGACTGCCGAAGGAGCCCCTGAAATACCGACCGAGTCCGCAGGAGGACCCCGGATGCCCCCAGAGGAGCAAGGACAAGGATGAGCCTTCCAGGCGAGCCCGAGGCCAGATCCGCCGAGCGCCGGAAGCGGGGCAAGAAGTACGAGAAGGCCCTGATCGTCCTGGCCGTGATAGGGCTCCTGCTCCTCGCGGTAGTCCAGCGGCGGCTCCTGAACCTGGGGCCGGGCCTCTCCTCCAACCAGGGCGTGGTCACCCTGGTGAGCATCAACCTCTCCATCCTGGTGCTCGGGCTCCTGCTTTTCCTGATCCTGAAGGGCCTCTACAGGGTCTTCTTCGAGAGGCAGGCCTACGGGAGCCTCCAGACCAAGATGGTGGTCTCCTTCATCAGCCTGTCGCTCATACCCACCATCCTCATCTTCAACTTCTCCTACCGCCTGGTGGGCCAGGGCGGCGAGACCTGGTTCAGCCAGAACCACGTGGAGGTGACCCGCAACTCCGTCATGGCCGCGGAGGAGGCCCTGGCCGTGCATTCCAGGATCTTCCCGGCCCTGGCACGGGGCGCGCTCTGGGAGTTCGCCCGCTCCGCGGCCCCGGGCGGATGCCCCGAGCCGGCGGAGCCCGCCGGCCAGGAGCCGCCCGCCGCCGGGAGGGACCCCGGCCCCGGCGCCTCTCAGCAGGGCCCCGGGTCACGGCCCCGGAGGCCGAGCGACGACTACGTCACCCTGGGCACGCTGGGGGATCCCGAGACCCGGATCCTTCCCCCCCCGCAGGCCCGGGCAGGCCCCCCCCGCCCGGCCAGGACCCCCTGCTCGGACGACGCCCTGCGCTCCATCCGCGAGGCGTCGGGGCTCTCCACCCTCGAGTGGTACGGGCCGGACGGCAGGAGGCTCGGCTGGTCCAAGACCCCGGCCATGCCAGGGGAGCGCCTGAGGCCCCTGGACATCAACGTGTTCCGGCGCGGCCCCGCCGTGGACAGGCCCATCCTGGACAGGGCCGTCCTGGAGGGCGCCGTCCTGAGGCGCCTGGTCTTCCCCGTCCCGGACCCCGCCAGGCCGGCCCGGGCCGCCGACCGGCCCGGAAGGGCCGGGGCTCCAGGCATTTCCGGGACGCCCGGGCTCGCGGGCCAGCCGCTGGTCTCCCTCTCGCCCTCCGGCCCCTCGGGCCCCTCCCGCCCGAGGGCCTCGGGGATCCTCGCCCCCCCGCCGGCCTTCGGCGCGCCCGGCCCGCCCGCGGCGCCCCTGGGGTACCTGGCGGCGGGGGACGACGGCCTGGAGGAGCTGGAGGCGAGGCTCGCGGCCCTCCGGGAGGGCCTGGCCAAGTCCGAGGCGGCGCTGGGCATCGAGAGGCCTTTCAAGGTGAGCCAGCTCACCTCGCTCGCGGCGGTGACGCTGCTCGCGGTCTTCCTGTCCGTGTGGATAGGGAGCCATCTGGCGGGGTCGCTCTCCGCGCCGGTGACCGAGCTGGTGGAAGGCACCAGGCGCGTGGCCGGCGGGGACCTGGACTTCGTGCTCACCCCCGTCCACAGGTCCGGCGAGATGGCCGACCTGGTGGCCGCCTTCAACCAGATGACCATGGAGCTCAAGGACAGCTACGCCGAGACCGACCGCAGGCGGCGCTTCGCCGAGACGGTCCTGAGGCAGGTGTCCTCCGGAGTGGTGGTCCTCGACACGGACATGTTCGTGGTGGACATGAACCAGGCCGCCCGCGACATGTTCCGGACCTCCCCCGGCGATGCCCGCGAGGGCGAGGGGTCCGGCGGCGGGGAGCCTGCCGGGCCGGAGAACGGGGAGATGTCCGCGGAGGCGGCCGGGCCCAGGGACGGGGCCGGAGACGCCGCCGGCACCGGGGAGAGGCCCTGGGAGACGGCAGCTCCGGCGTCCGGGGCCGGAGAGGCGAGCGGGTCCACCGGGAGGTCAGGATCCGGCGGGGCCGTGCAGACTGCGGGGTCCGACATGGCAGCCGTCGGCTTGACCGGGGAGACTGCCCGGACCGGAGAGGGGCCGGGGTCCGGCGGGGCCGGCGAGAGGCCGGGAGACGGCGGAGCCGCGCCTGCGGCAGGTGCCGGCGAGGGGCCGGGAGCCGGCGGGGCCGCGCCTGCGGAAGGTGCCGGCGAGGGGCCGGGATCCGGCGGAGCCATGCTGTCGGAAGGGGCCGGCGAGGGGCCGGGATCCGACGGAGCCATGCTGTCGGCAGGGGCAGGAGAGAGGCCGGGGGCCGGCGGGGCCGAGCCTGCGGCAGGGGCCGGAGAGGGGCCGGGAGCCGGCGGAGCCATGCTGTCGGAAGAGGCCGGAGAAAGGCCGGGAGCCGGCGGGGCCGAGCTTGCGGCAGGGGCCGGCGAGGGGCCGGGAGCCGGCGGGGCCGAGCTTGCGCCAGGGGCCGGAGACACGGCGGCGAAGAGGGCCGCGGAGGAGGCCGGGAAAGCCCACGCGGCCATGAGGCCCGGCCCCCTCCGGGATCTCATCGGCCCAATCGGGGCCGGCCCGCCTCCCAGGGGGCACATGAGGCTGGCGCTGGCTGACGGGACCACGCTGAGCCTCATGGTGGACCGGGCGCCCCTCATAGGGGAGGGGGGCGACACGCTGGGCTGGCTCATAACCTTCGACGACGTGACCGAGCTCGAGAAGGCCCAGAGGCTCTCCGCCTGGAGGGAGGTGGCGAGGCGCATCGCGCACGAGATCAAGAACCCCCTGACCCCCATATCGCTGGCCGCCCAGAGGCTCAGGCGGCGCTTCTCCCAGAAGCTCGCGGAGAGCGCGGCCGGGCAGGGCGAAGCGGGCGCCGGGGCCGACCGGGACTTCCAGGTGCTGGACGAGTCCACCGAGGTGATAATCCGCCAGGTGGACGGCATGAGGAGGCTCGTGGACGAGTTCTCCCAGTTCGCCCGGCTCCCCCAGGCGGACCCCAGGCCCTCGGACATCACGAAGGTTGCCGCCGACACGGCGGCCCTCTTCCGGGAGGCCCATCCCGCCATGGACTTCCGGGTGGACATAAAGTCCAGGCCGCCTCTGTTCCTGTTCGACCCCGAGCAGGTGGGGCGGGCCATCTCGAATCTGGTCTCCAACGCGTGCAGGGCCGTCCGGGGTGCCGGAAGCGTCTCCATCGAGATAGACATGGACCCCGTCTCGGGTGTGGAGGTCACGGTCTCGGACGACGGGCCCGGCGTCCCCCCGGAGATGCGGGACCGAATCTTCGAGCCCTACGTCACCGGCGGCGAGGGCCAGGGCCTGGGGCTGGCCATCGTGAAGGCCATAGTGAGCGACCACGGGGGCTTCGTGCGGGTATTCGACAGGAAGCCCAGGGGCACCTCCTTCACCCTGACCCTCCCCTTCAGAGAGGCCAGGGTGGCGTGAGGGACTCGCCGGGGCCCGGGGGCTCAGCCCGCGTCCCGCTCCCAGACCGTGCCCCTCCCTGTCCAGGCACGTGCCCCTGACCCCTTCCCCGGCCGGGCCACTCCCTGTCCAGGCACGTGCCCCAGTCCGCTACAACGGCCGGGCCACTCACGGGCCTGGCCCGTGCACCTGGCGGCTACAGCGGGGGGGCAACGGGCGGGCGAGG
>JAISFP010000041.1 GCA_031263525.1 Deltaproteobacteria bacterium
CTCCCGAACTTCAGGAGGTTCCTGGCCGAGGGAGCCTACTTCACGGAAGGCTACAACCTCCCCACCGTGACTCCTCCGTCCTGGGCAACCATCGCCACCGGGGCCTGGCCCAGGACCCACGGGGTGGAGGACTACTACTATTATGTGGAGGGAAGGCCTCTCGTCCACAGGGAGACCGTCCAGGCCTTCGGGTCCGCCATACTCACCGCGGAGACCATCTGGGACCGCTGGGACAGGGCAGGCAAGAAGGCCATAGTCCTGAACTACCCCATGAGCTGGCCGAGCAGGATGCATAACGGCGTCATGGTCATGGGAGAGGGCATATCTCCTGCCGAGAGAAGGTACATGGAGAGGGGGAACGCCCACAGGGAGTACTTGGCGGCGGAGTGTCTCATCTCCTCAGAGATCTTCGCCCAGGGGACCCGGGTTGATTTCGTGAGGGCGTCGGGCTGGCTGAACCTGCCCCCGGGCAGAGCGTTTGCCGAGTTCGAGGCCCGGGTGAGCTTCCGGGAGTCGGCAGTGCCGCTCGCCCCGGTCGTCTGGCACGGGCTGGCCTGGGACTCCGCTGGCAACGGCTTCGACCGCTTCGCGCTTGCTCCCGAGAAGGACTTCGCCAGGACCTTCTTCACCCTGTCCCGGGGAGAGTGGTCAGGACCCGTGGAACTGGACTTTGCCCTCGCTGAACCGCCCGGCCCGGCCACCGAATCTGGAGTCGGCGACGGAGCCTCTGCCGGCAAGTCGGCAGGAGCCGGAGAGTCGGCAGGAGCAGGAAAGTCGGTCGGAGCCGGAAAGGAAACCGGTGGCGGCGACCGCGCCGAAGACGGAGCCGAACTGTCCCCTTCCGACGCGCCCCGGTCAGAGAAGGGCGTCTTCAGGGCCAAGCTCCTGGAAATGACCGACGACCTGGACGTGTTCACGCTCTACGTTTCTGGGATATCGGGGAGGACAGGCATAGTCTCGCCTCCGGAGGCGGCCAGCGCCATAGACTTCTCGAAGGTCATCACGGCCAACGACATAGGCCTCGTGAGCTACCTGGGCGGGGCGATAGGCCGGGACACGGTGCTGGAGCTCGCCGAATTCCACTCGGAATGGCTCCTGAACGCCGCGGAGTGCCTACTCGCTTCCGTGCCCGACTGGGATCTCTTCTACATGCACTCTCATCCCGTGGACTGGTTCTACCACGGGTTCTTGAGCGACATGGAGAGCCCGGATCCAGCCGTGAGGGACGCGGCCCTCGAGCTCGAGCTCGGGATCTACCGCATCGAGGACCGCCTCCTGGGAAGGCTCGTGGAGAGGTTCGGGGACGACACAGTTACTTGCGTCTGCTCGGACCACGGGGCAACGCCGATGGGGCCCATCTTCAACACTGCGGAGGCGCTGGCGGCGAAGGGCCTGTGCTCGTACGTGAAGAAGCCGTCCTCCAGCTACTGGGACATCTACGAGGAAAGCGAGGGCTACGGCTACGAGCTCGAGCTGGAAAAGTCCCGGGCCGTGCCCCAGAAATACATGTTCGTCTACGTGAATCTCGAGAGCTACCCCGGTGGGACGGTCAAGCCCTCCGACTACGAACGCACACGCTCAGAGATCATTGACGCGCTTCTCGACTACCGCCACCCGGAGACGGGTGAGCGGCCAGTGCTCCTGGCGGTCAGGAAGGAGGACGCACGCGTCTTCGGTATGGGAGGGGCCCAGGCAGGGGACGTGGTCTACGCCCTCAAGCCCGAGTACATGGCCGAGCATGGCTACGGCTTCCCCACCGGCGAGTCCGGGATAGGCAGCCTGAAGAACGTCTTGGCCTTCCGAGGCCCGGGAATCAGGAAGGGCCTTGTCTACGGGCGGCCCAGGTGGCTCTGCGACATCGTGCCCACGCTCTGCCACGCCACCGGCAACCCGGTGCCCAGGGACTGCGAGGGGGCGGTCATATACCAGATCTTCGAGGAATTTGACTGACGGCTTAATTCTGAGGTCCTATGCCCTACTCCTTATATCTTATGCTTAATCCTTATGCCTTAATCCTTATGCCATAATCCTTATGCATCAACCATTATGTCTTAATCCTTATGCACTAATCCTTATGCATTACTCATTATGCATTAATCATTATGCATTAATTTTAATTCATTAATCACTATGGGTTAATCACTATACCATATTCTTTATGAATTAATTCTTTCTCCTTAATCATTATGTCATAATCCTTATTAATTAATTCTAACTCCTTAATCATTATGACTTAACCCTTAATCCTTGTTCCTTAATCATTATGACTTAATCCTTATTCCTTAACCATCGTGACATAATCTTTATGATTTCATCATTATACTTTAATTATTATGCATTAATAATATAATTTTATGCATTAATTATTATCCAATAATCCTTATCCATTAATCATTATATATTAATTCTTATGCCTGAGCCCTTAATCATCCTGCCTAAATCACTATACCTTATTCATTAAGCTTCAATCTTTATGTCTTTATTAATATGCATTAATCCTTAATCCTTATGCTTCAATTCATAAGTTCATTTCTTATGATTCAATACGCATGCCTTAATCTTTAATCATCAATCATATTAATTAATCATTATAATTTTATCCTTATGCCTAAATCATTAGGCTTTAATCATTAAGCCTTAATTATAAAATTTTACAATTTTTGCATTAATCATTATATCTTAATAATTATGACTTAATGCTTAATCATTATGCCAGAATCCTAACACCATAAACAGTTATCATTATACCATAATCGTTGTATCTTAATCCTTATGTTTATATCCATATTACTTAATCATTATGACTTAATACTTAATTAATTTTTCTAAATTCATAAGCCTTTTCGATAAATTTGTTCCTGCAACTTTTCCGCTGCACCTTGCAGACTTAACTATCTTCTGGCGAAAAGTCGGATTCCCTGTCAAGTTCACGCACGTCAGGCATCCAAAATTCACGGCGCTCGCAAGAAGTGCCGTGACAAAAGCTTCCCGAACTGAAAGGACATCGACACATCATGAGCGACATCAGGACTGTCATCATCACGGCGGACTCGGTCGACAGGAACGGCCCGGCATGGGCCGCCGCGTCGCAGGGCGCGGTGTTTCCCGAATTTTCTTTCGGCGAGCCGCCTGACAGCCACGTGTCCGGCGGCATCCGTTCCGCTACCGGGGCTGAGGAGGCCCTTGAGATGCTCGGGGAAGGGTCCCTGCTGGTGAAGGTGCGGCTCGGGACGGGCGGGACGAAGTCACTGGCCGGCCAGGACAGCGGGGTCGGCCAGGAAGCTCTCGGCAGGGCAGTGTCGGCCCTCTCCGAGAAAAGCCCGCTCAAGACAGTCTTCACGCTCATTGCCCCGGGAACCCTCGCGTTCTGGGGACACGGGATAGCCATGGGGGTCACGGGCACCACGGTCGCAACCGGCCTGGACGTCCTGCCCACGCTGGCAATGGTGGGGGAGTTCCTTCTCGCTCCGGGAGTCGATGGCAGGGTGCTCTTCCAGGCTCTCAGGAACCCAAGCTACAAGCAGGCCCAGATCGGCAGGCTCAAGGCTGCCCTGGCCAGGCTGGAGAAGGTCCTGAAGCGCACGGACCAGGAGCCATGGGACAAGCACGACTGCGCCTGAGCCCGTCTCCCGACCCTGAGGCGCCTCCCCCTAGCCGTCCGGCATGTCCTCTCCCTGCCGCGACTGCCTTACGCCCGTCAGGCACATTTTAATGCATGGGATGCCGGACTTTCATGCTCATCTGTTTTAAATATTAAATAATTAAACGGCAAAAATCTCTCTCCCCCACATGTGAGGGTGAACGCTATAAGTCATCGGCAGAGATACGTCCTGAATTTTGTGTCAAATCTTGGTCAGTTCCCGTAACCCTTTCCTAAGCTTTCTGTCCTCTGAAAGGTCAAGGGAGGAATTTTTTCAGTGGAATCAGTTACAGTTCATAGTCGGAGGGGTTGACTTCCCTGTATTCTATCTCGACGTCAGATCTGCCGATCACGGCAATGGCAACGCTGTAGACTGTTTTGTCTTGATAAAGAGATGCTCTGGGATATTTTCGGTTGCGTATCTGATCAAAAGCATCTCTTGCTGCAAGCTCCAAAGCATGCTTGACTTTTAACTGTTCATCAGGTGTTCTTTTTTCTCTAATTTCTTTTGCGTCAAATTTAATTCTTATGCCATCACCGGGTTGTTCTGGCTCTGCAGCACGTGCTGATGCATCAATTGAGGATGCCGCGAGTACATGTTGATCAGTTATCTCGCTATTGACAACTCGTTCTGAAAGGATAGGAGATTTTCTGTACTTGATTTCAATTACGTAAATTGTTTTGGCTCCAAATCTTTCGAGAAAAAGATCAATGTCCCCGTGACCGACAGAACGTTCTTCCTGGAGGTGTCCGACAAAAGACAAAGCTGTTTTGATTTGAGACTGAAAAAAATGTTCGCCAGTTTGTTGCGTCTGGTGAGAAAAATTTTCAAAAATTGAAGATAGAGCACCGGCAGCATTTTTTGAATCACGCCGGATAAAAAACTTGCTAAAGTTTTCATATTGATAAAACAGACCGTCTCTTTCAACTTCAGTTAAATTAGGAAAAAAATGCGGAATAAGGTATTCGCGGGCAAATGATATCTTTACCTCTTTGTTTGGGACTTTTAAATGAATTTTTTGAATTGACCCGTCAGTTCCTTCCCTCCTATCTAGAGTGAGATACCCACACTGGAATAATACAGATTGTGGATTGATAACAGATAAAACTGGTGAATTAGAATTGTGTGCAATGTCCATGTTCTCGTCAAAGACATTAAGGAAATCTTTCTTCTTTATATTAAAGAATTTTAATTGATCAAGAAACTGAGGTTGAGCAGTATCGTACCAATAATTATTAAATATGTTAAATTTAAAAAATTCTTTGATTGATTGTGGATTAATCAACATCGATTTGCCATCCCAGTTGTACCCATCATACCACTCAATTATTGCATGAATAAAATCATCTTTTGTCCAATTGGCGGATAAAAGACGGTTCTCTTTCATAGTCAAAAATGATTTGTTGATGTTGTTTTCGTAATAAGTTTTGATTTCAGCTTCTGAAAACCCACAAATTGTGGAAAAATCAGGATCTAAAGTAATGTTTTGAAAAGAGTTCATTGATGAAAATACTGACAATTCTTGAAAAAGTGTGATGCCTGTAATAAATCCAAAGCGTATCATGGGAGAACATGATTTGAAATTCAAATAAAAATTCTTAAGAATTTTTCTGTTGTTTTGAAGTTCTGTTGATTCAGATAGATATGTTATTAGCGGGCAATCATATTCATCAATAAGTACAACTGGTTTTTGATTAAAGTTTATTGAATAATTATCAGTTAGAATATTATCTGTTGAATAAGGTAGTGTTGCGTGTGGGAGATCATATAAAGTTTCAATTAATTCCGAAAATGCTGGACCGCACTTTTTTTCACTGAGGGTGACACCATAGGCTTTGGCTATTTTATTAAGTCTCTTTGTCAGACTGTCATTCAATTGTTCGGGTTCCATATCTAGCCTGGACATGTCAATATAAACGACACGGCAGATGTCCCATCCATACTTAGGCGTCTTGTTTTCTATTGCTAGTCCCTTGAAAAGGTCACGTTTGCCTTCAAAAAGGCATTTTATTGTATTGAGGAGAAGGGACTTTCCGAATCTTCTCGGTCTGGCAAGAAAATAGATTCCATCATTCGGCTTCAACAGGTCATAAATTACTCCCGTTTTGTCAACATATACATGGTTATTCTTTATCATATCATCGAAAGAGAAGATGCCTAACCCCAAATCCTTATCTTTGGATTCAGTTTCTGGAATTAAATTCATCTCCATGTCTGACCCTCCAAAAAAAATTAATCACATTGGGCAGAACGTGCCTGTTTGGCATCAGAACTGAATGCCAAATCGAAACTTTGTCTGAGATAATAAATCAACTGATGCAGAGATCTTAAAGTACCTTCTTCCGGACAATAAAGTCAAAATCAGCATTAATATTGCAGAAAAATATAAAGTGTCATACACGATATAAAATTATTCTAATTGCTTGGCGAACTATGTCAAGGAAATTATTTGATATCCCTTGCGGCAAGTTTATGACAGCCACCGATTGATGCACGAGGCAAATCTGGCCTGCCGGAGGCAGGTGTCATTCTGGCCAGAGGGGCCGTCATGGAAATCCTGCGGATTGATCCAGTCAGCCATGACACCATGGGCCCGCTTCTTCGAGTGTTTTCAGCAACTATTCAGGCGCCCCACATAGGGAACTCATCAGGGGGGTCCTTTCCATTCAAAATGCCATCTACAGAGACTCTTCCCCTCCACATGAAGTATCCATTGTTGACTCTTCAGCTTTAAGGGTCTCTCGTCTGTGCTCTCTTCATCCGAAAAGTCCCTCAATTGAAAGGCGCCTGAACAGTTACGAATCTTCAACTTCTCGGATTCCCCATTAGGGCTCTCTTCCTCCGAAAAGCTCATCAATAGAGGGGCGCCTTAACAGTTTCCCTGCTCCCTCCCCCGCCAGCCTTGCATTCTTCCGACCGTCAGTCCCGCGTCGCCCGGAGCCAGGCACCCCGCTCCAGACCGGCTCTCCGGTTCAGCCGCCCGCAGGCTCCGGGCTCCGTCAGGTCAGATGGCGGACACACCCTGGGGGCTCGAGTCGCTCCTGCGCATGGGAAGGACGTACCTTTCCAGGAGATCACCCCAGGCCCTGGTCCAGCCGTTGTAGTGATCCGTCTCGACGCCCATCCGGGACAGGCGCGTGAAGGTCCCCTTGGCGGCGAAGACCCGGGACATCTCGGGCGGTATCACCCGGTCAAGGGTGCCGTAGAAGTGGATCTGGGGGACGTTCAGGATGGACTCCAGGCGGTCGGCTGGGTTCAGCGACCCGGTGAGCGGCCTGTAGCCCCTCGTCTGGACCCACCACTCGGTGTCCAGGAGCCCGGCCACGGTGACCAGGGTGAGCACGTCGCCCCGCCTCTCGGCAAGGAGGACGGCTAGCCCCCCGCCCCCGGAGTACCCGACCAGGTGAAGGAACAGGGCCCCCGAGGCGCTCTTGGCCAGGTCGATGGCGTCCGAGGCCGCCGCGACCACCTCCGGGGCCAGCCTCCTGTCGCTCCAGAGCGGGCTGTTGGCGTCCGTGGCGTAGGCCGGCATGTACTGGCCTATGCGGGCCAGGTACAGGACGGAGGGAGCGGGATCCTGCAGGGCCAGGTCCAGGGCCTGGGGCGTGTTGGGCGTGGGGTCGGCCGAGGGCCGTCCGTTCACTATGGCTCTCCCGTCCCCCTCCAGGTAGACCACGAGCTCGCCGCCGCCGCCATTTTTGAGGAGCGCTGCCAGGTGGAAGCCAGCGGCCGGGTAGTCCGCCGGCACGAAGCCCTGCGGCCCGCTCCGCGTGACGAGGCCCTGCCAAAGATCCGGCGAGCTCTTGGCGCAGCCCGCGAGCGCGAGGGCTAACCCCAGCGCCAGGAAGGTCAGGAGCGGTGCCGCCGCAGGACGGCGGCGCGTAAGGGGACGAGTCATGCAGAATGGCCCTCCGGTCGGAAGGGGGAGGCGTCTGAGGCTTCTGTCCGGCGGGGAGGTCGGATACCCCCGCCGCCGGGTCCGGGACAGGAGCCTCGGCTTGCGCAGTCAGGTTCAAGTTCAGGGACAGGGCCAGGCCGCAGTCAAGTTCAGGGCCGGACAGGGGTCAGGGCCGGGGCAAGGCAACGGTCAGAGCCAGGCCGGGGCAAGGCAACGGTCAGAGCCAGGCCGGGGCAAGGCAACGGTCAGTGCCAGGCCGGGGCCAGGCAACGGTCAGGGCCAGGCCGGGGCCAGGCAACGGTCAGGGCCGGGCCGGGGCCAGGCAACGGTCAGGGCCGGGCCGGGGCCAGGCAACGGTCAGGGTCAGGGTCAGGCAACGGTCAGGGTCAGGGTCAGGTCGGAGCCAGGCAACAGTCAGGGTCGGGGTCAGGGTCAGGGCCAGGCCACAGTCAGGGCCGGGGTCAGTTCCAAGCCGGGGCCGGGACCAGGGCCGGGACCCTGTCCGAGAAAGCCAGGATACGGGTACGGGAGCCCTGAGGCAAGCTCCGGGGGGGGGCGCTGGAGGGTGCCCGGGCTCAGGAAAGCGTCCTGCCCCTGTCCGATGCGGCCTTCAGGGCCGCGTGGAAGAGGGCCGTCAGCCCCCCCTCCTCCAGCGCCAGGAGCCCCTCGGCAGTGGTGCCGCCGGGGGAGGTCACCTGGTCGCGGAGATCCGCCAGGTTCTGGTTGGGGCGGGCCAGGACGGTCGCGGCAGCCCCCTCGCAAGTCCGGACCACGAGCTTCCGGGCCTGCTCCCAGGGAATGCCCAGGCGCACCGCCCCGCGGATCATGGCCTCCATCACCAGGAAGAAGTAGGCGGGCCCGGATCCGGAGATGGCCGTGCCCTCATTGAAGAGAGACTCGGGGATGTCCACCACCTCCCCCACGGCCTGGAAGATCTTCCTGGCGTTGTCCAGATCCTCCCTGTTGGTGGAGGGGGGGGCCGTCAGGAGGGTCACGCCCTTGCCCACCAGGGCCGGCAGGTTGGGGATGACGCGCACGAGCGAGCACCCCTCCGGCATGAACTCGCCCAGGGTGGCGAGGGTCACCCCGGCGGCTATGGATATGACCAGCTGTTCCTTCAGGCTCTCCCTGATCTCGGAGAGTGCCCCCCTCACCTGGTGGGGCTTCACGGCAATTATGAGGATGGGGCTCTTCTCGGCCAGCAGGCAGTTGTCCGGGGCAACCGCTATGCCTCTCGACCCCTTGAAGGCCTCCAGCATCCCCCCGGCCACGTCCGAGGCCAGCTGGCGCTTGTAGGGGACCAGCCCGGACCTGTCCAGCCCCTCCGAGATGGCCTGGGCCATCCTGCCGTACCCCAGAAAACCCACGAGAGGAGCGGTCATTTAAAAATACTCCGTTTCCGGGAGGCAGTCCCCCCCGCGTCAGATGCTTGCGGATGCGCAAAAAGGCGCCGGACGTGCCGGCAGGCCGGACTCGGCGGGCCCAGTTGATTCAGAGCGAGGCGCTAAGGGCGCCATGGCGCGACGGCAAGCCGCTCTCCGGACGCCCGAGACCGCCGGACACGATGGACGCTCGGCGGGCAAGAAACCTTACCCCCCGCCGGTGCCGCCCCCGGCCTGGATGCCGAGGGCGGCCCCTGCGGGGGGTCGCGTAGAGCGGTCCGTCGACACGAGGGTCCGGTGCGCCGGGGCCCCGGTCCCTCGCGCGAGGCGCCTTGATCGTCCGAAGGAGCCCGGGCCGGGCCCGGATGTCCGGGGTGCGGGGTGCGGGGCCCATGGTCCGGAGCCCGTGGCCCGGAGGGCTGAGTCGCCTGCACGGAAGCCGGCGGACAGGTCCGGCAGCCGGGGCCAACGGCCGCCGGCACGGAAGCCGGCGGACAGGGCCTGAGGCCCGGAGGCAGGGGCCGATGGCCGCCGGCACTGAAGCCGGCGGCCATGGCCGGAGGCCGGGCGGAGGCGGGACGGATCCTGACCCGCCCCTTCTACTTCGCCTGGGCCTGGCAGGCGGTGATGGCCACCGTGTTGATGATGTCCGGGACAGTGCAGCCGCGGGACAGGTCGTTCACCGGGGCGTTCAGTCCCTGGATGATGGGGCCAACGGCCACTGCGCCGGAGGTGCGCTGGACGGCCTTGTAGCCGATGTTCCCGGCGTTCAGTGTGGGGAAGACCAGCACGGTCGCCCTGCCGGCCACGGGGGATCCGGGCATCTTGCTCTTGGCGGTCCTGGGGTCCAGGGCCGCGTCGAACTGCATGGGGCCGTCCAGGGCCAGGTCCGGGTAGAGCTCGGGGAGGGACTTCTTGGCCGTCTCCACGGCCTCCTTCACCGCGTCCACGTCCGGGCCGGTGCCCGAGGAGCCGGTGGAGTAGCTGAGGAGCCCCACCCTGGGCTCCACGCCGAAGGCCGCGGCCGTGCGGGCCGACATGACGGCTATCTCCGCCAGCTGCTGGGGGGTGGGGTTGGTGACTATGGCGCAGTCCCCGAAGACCAGCACCCGGTCCTTCATGCACATGAGGAAGACGGAGGACGCTATGGAGCTCCCCTTGCGGGTCTTGATGATGGAGAGCGCGGGCCGGATGGTGTCCGCGGTCGAGCCCGCCGCCCCGGAGACCATGCCGTCGGCCTTGCCGGCCTTGACCATCATGGTCCCGAACCAGTTGCGGTCCATGAGCTGCTCCTCGGCCTTCTCCGGGGTCATGCCCTTGGCCTTGCGGAGCTCGGTGAAGCTCTCCACGAGCTCCTTGCGGTAGGGCGCTGTCCTTATGTCCAGGAGCTCGGCCTTGTCCAGGTTCTTCAGGCCCAGCTCGGCGGCCTTCTTCTTTATGGCCGCGGGGTCGCCCAGGATGACTATGTCCGCGAACTCGCGGCGCAGGATGCCGTCCGCGGCCTCGAGGATGCGGTCGTCGTCGCCCTCGGGCAGCACGATGCGCTGCTTGTTGGCCTTCGCCCGCTCGATCAGGTCGAACTCGAAGCGCTTGGGGGTGACGTTGGTCGCCTTGAAGGCGACGACCTTCTCGCCCACCGCGTCGAAGGCCTCCTTGCCGGCGGCGACGGAGGCGATCTTCACCAGGGGAAGCCCCAGTGGGGCGACGTGGCGCTCGATGTCCGCGTCCTTGTGGTCGCCCGCCAGCACCAGCTGGACCACCTCGGCGCAGGCGTCGCGGTAGACCCTGGCCACGGTGGCGCAACAGATCACGCAGTCGGAGACCACGGCCACGGGGGAGGCGAGGTTCGCGGCCAGGATCCCGTCCAGGGCCTGAAGGCCGACGGCGCCGCCCGCGTCCAGGTCGGCCCCCTCCACGGGAATGCCGGAGAACTTCGGGGGCAGGGCGTGGAACTTCGCGAGCACCCTGTCGATGACGCCGTTCAGGTCGCCCCGGTTCATGAGCTCCAGGGCCTCCGACATCTCTATCCCGTAGAGGCCGTCCTCCGGGACCCCGAGCTTCGCGGAGAAGGAGGCGATCCTCTCCTTGTCCGCCCCGGTGACCACGGTCTTGAACCAGCCGGGGCTGTAGGCATCGCAGTGGCCGGCTATGAGCGCGTCTACGAACTCCTTCTTGATGGCGCTCTGGGGCGCCGCGACGAACAAGCTTTTGACCATGAAGTGCTCCTGGATGTGGGCCGCCGGGCCGTCCCGGCGGGGGGGCCTGGGGGATCGGGGTTTCGGGCGCCGTGCCCGGACGCCCAGCCTGAAGGAGGCATGCCGGATGGCCGAAAGGCCGGGCAGGCAGGGAAATCCGGCGGAAGGCGTCGAGCGCCGGGGCCGGAGGGACGGACTGGGAAGAGAATTACGGGAAATGACGTTCAGATATTGTCAGGTTGTCAGTACAGATGGCCGAATTCTGCGGACGGCCACCCGAATTTGTTGAGGGCGGCCTGACAGATAAAGAAATCATGCAGGAAGCCATCCCTGACATGTGCCGGACTGCATGACGGACAAAGGAATTTGGCGGAATGACTCCGCCAAAAGATCCAAATGGACGGCCTGGGATCGAAATTTTCCGTAAGGCCCCGGCCGTCGGGGACGGAAGCCGGAAGGCCGTAGAGGGATCGGGACCAGGCGGAAGGCCCCGGCCGTCGGGCAGGGAGGCCGGAGAGGGATCGGACCCGGCGGAAGGCCCCGGCCGTCGGGAAGGAAGGCCGGAGAGGGATCGGACCCGGCGGAAGGCCCCGGCCGTCGGGCCAGGAAGCCGGAAGGCCGAAAAGGGATTGGACTCGGCGGAAGGCCCCGACCGTCGGGCCCAGAGGCCGGAAGGCCGGAGAGGGAGCGGTACCCGGCGGAAGGCCCCGGCCGTCGGGCCCGGAGGCCGGAGAGGAATCGGGCCCCAAAAGTCGGGTCTGCCGCGAACTGGGCACTGGAGGCAGCCGAGGACACCTGCACGTGAGCGGCCGGAGGCCTGAGGCAGGATGCCGGCGGAAGCCGTTGCCGGGAGGGCACCGCCCGTCACGGAGCGAAATCGACCGGGCCAGCGCACAATCCGGTCCGGAGCCCTCATGAGCCTGGGAACAAAGAAAATTACCGGACAAAATTGTCCTGAATGGACGGATTTCCATCGTAAAATATACCAAAAAGGCCCCTGCCTTGTCCAGAGCGGCCCGCCCGGGCACAAGCCGGGAAGGAATCGCCCGGGCCTCCAGCTTCCTCCTGGGTTCTCAGGTAGACCTGTTCCAGACTGTGGGCAGCCGGTGCGGGCTGCTGACGACGGTGCCGGCACGGGCTGGGAGCGGCAGAAGGGCCGGGCTGCCCCCCCCGTACATGCCCGCAGTTCCCCGCGCGAGAGGCCGGGCAGCTCCCGGAGACGGGGCTAAGTTTCCCCACACGACGGCGTCCGCGGCCATCCCGCGGCGGAAGCCGCCAGATGCCGGGGGCTGACCGGGCAACCTCGACCGTCAGTGGCGACAGCACTCCCGCGGAGGAAGCCGGCCCGCTCCCAAGAGGAGCCGAGTTACCGCACCTGGGCGTGCCACAGCCCTTCGGCGGAACAAGCCGCCCAGCCGTCAGGGGCGGGCCGGCCTGCCCGACCGCCCGTGCCGGCTGCCCTCCCACTGTGGAAGCCGACCGCTCCGGAGCAAGCCCGCCGCTCCGCAGGAGTGAGGAGGCCCCCCCGCCCGTCCGTGCCCCTGGCCGTCCCAGCGGGAAGTCCGCCCCCTTCACGCGGGGCCGGACGCCTGCTCCATGAGGTGCCGGCGACCGGCTCCGGAGGTTTCCGAACGCTCCGTGACCCGTGACCCGGACAGTCGCGGGACGCGGCCCGCGAGCCAGTTCACGGGAGGCCCGGCGGAAAATCGGCCGCCCCGTCCGTTCTGCCTCGGGGGCAGGCGCGCCGGAGATTTATCGACCGGTACATGCATAACATAATTTTATATTTTGCTATATATTTATCATAAATATTACCAATAAGATGTTGTAAAATTGTAGCAATATGTTAACATGTATCAGGCGGCTCGCCTTGACCACCACCGGTCGAGGTACGATATCGTCCCGGATGCCTCCCGGGGCACCCGGTCCGGAGCCGACCGTGCAACCGCGCATTTTTGCCCGATTCCGGGGGAGCTGTGCTATAATGCCTGGCCAGCCAGACACCCCCATGCCGCGCCAGTTACGGCACGGCCCCGCGGGAGGGTACCGCGAGGTGCCCCCCCTACCCGGCGGGAGCCGCCGCCGGGAAGCGGACCTCTCAAGGGAGGGGCCCGGGCCTGCGTTGGGCCCCTCCCGCGTCCGTCCCCAGGGTGCCGAGGCCCGTAGGGCCGGGCGCCGAATGCCGGCTTGCGCCGGGTAAGCCAGGAGATCATGAAGGAACTAGCCGTCGGCGGGCACACAGCCCTGGAGGTAAACCCGGAAGGCGTCCGCGAGGCGGACGTCGTGATGGGGCTGTACGCCTGGAACGACGCTGCGAACATGGAGCTCGCGGTCGCCAAGTGCTCCGGGGGGGCCGTCCGCTACCGCCCCGATCTGAGGAGCGTGCTGGTGTGCTCAGACATGGCCTCCGAGGACGGGACCAGGGAGGCCTTCCTGTCCGTGCCCTCCGAGACCCCCAGGATCTACGTGTCCACCTCCGCCGAGCGGGCAGAGAGGACCAGGAGGGGGAGCTTCTTCAACATAGTCTCCGCCGCCCACAGGCTCGGCGCCAGGGCGGTGGTCACCTTCGCCGCATCCACCGCGACCCTGAAGAAGACCTGGTTCCACAGGCTCCTGGACCCGGTCCTGGACAACGGCGCCTGCTTCACGTCGCCCCTGTACTCCCGCCACGCCTTCGATCTGCCCATAACCTACCTCCTGAGCTACCCCTTCTTCCGGGCGCTCTTCGGGAGACGCATCCGGAACCCGCACCTGGGGGACTGCGCCTTCTCGGGTGAGCTGAACGAGGTCTTCCTCAACACACGCACGTGGCCGGACGAGCCACACTTCTGCTCGACCGAGCTCGCGACCGCCGCCATCGCCAGCTCGCGCGGCCCGGTCTTCCAGAGCTTCATGGGCGACCCCAGGGTGGGGCGCGAGCGGCTCCCCGTGGACGCCAGCATCGGGGAGGACTTCTGCAAGACGCTCCGCTCCTTCTACCAGCTCATGGCCATCTACCCGGAAATGTGGAAGAAGCCCCGCAACTCCCGGCCCACCCCGGTCATCGGGGCCGGCATCAAGGGGGACATCCTCCCCCCGCGCCAGCTCGTGGGCGCGCCCGCGGCCTTCCTGCCGCTCATCGCGAACGGCATCCGGGAGTCCCGCGGCATATGGGAGAGCGAGTTCGCCTACCACATGCCCCTGTGGCACGCCCTGAAGGATCCGCCCCCACGGGGCCTGAAGGTGTCCTCCGAGGACTGGGCGGACCTCGTCTACCGCGGCGCCGCGAGCTACCGCTGCATGGCGGGCCAGGGGGAGATGGTGGTGAGGGCGCTCATGCCGGTCTTCCTGGCCAGGCTCCTGGACTACCAGCTCTTCACCACGGCCTCCACCGCCGCCCAGGTGTCGGCCGCCGTCGAGAGCGAGTGCGAGGTATTCGAGAAGGCCAAGCCCAGGCTCGTGGCCCTCTGGGGGGACTAGCGGGGACGGCCCGCAGGTTCCGTCCCGGCCGTTCCGCCTGCCACTCGGGCGCGGACGGTACGCCGGGCCGCCTGCGCCGGGCTTCCCTCTCCCCTGAGCAGTGCTCGCCTGTCCTCAGGAGGGCAAGACTCCCGTGCCTCCGTGGCCGGAATCCTGACGCAGCACGCTTGCCCGCGCCACTCCAGGAAGGGGGCAGCCGCACCACTCCGGGAAAGGGAGAGCCGCTTCCGCCCAGGAAGGGGACATGCGCTTCAGGCCAGGAAGGGACAGCCGCTTCCGCCCAGGAAGGGGGCATGCGCGCATCTGTTCACAGACATATTACGCTTCCGGATAAATATTAGAAAATGTTGAAATCTTTTCCCACATTATGGGAGCGAGTCATGGCAAAGAGATACCAGATCCGGGGTCTTGCATTGATTTCTCACCCCTGGAACGATAGCCAAAATTATAACATTTAACCGAACTCGTAATAAGGAGGAGTGACCACGCCAGATGCCGGCTCGGCCTTCGCCCAGGACCGCGGCACCCTTCCCCCGAGTCCATGACGGCCCCCGTCCGGGCCCGTGGCAGCCTTCCTCCCGGTCCATGAAGTCCCTCCTCACGTCCGGCAGCGGAGGGCTTGGATTGGCGCGGGGATGACGCCAGGCTTCAGGGTGCCGGTTTGTCGAGAGCTGCCACGGAATCCAGGAAGCGGGCAGCCACCTCGTTTCTGCCGCGAACGGCAAGGGCAAGGCAAATTATTTTCTTGGCGTTGGCTCTGAAAGGGCCCGGGTAGTCCTTAGTAATTATGGCGTTCTCGGCATCGTCGAGAGCGGAACTGAGAGCCCTGTCGGATCGCTCAGATTCTCCTTCGTCCGCAGAGCCTTTTGCCCGTCTGTATTTCAATTCTATCACCACGCGGATCCTGTTTTCTAGGAACAGGGACATGTCGGCTTGGCCATCGGAACTGCCGGTCTCGCTCAAGACTTCTATCCCTGCCCCGACGAATGCGGCATGGAACAGGGAATGGTAAAATTTTTTCTCTGCCGTGTGCTGTTTAGAGGTTATGCCAGCAAGAAGATCATGCAATAACTTGGCAATTTTTTGAGAATCTTTATTCAATAGGGCATCAATGACATTCTTAGTGAAAATTTGGTAATAGGCTGGCGGTGAATCGAATATTTCGCCGAATATGAACGCTTTGAAGCTTTTCTCGACTTCCATGTTGGGGATCTTGAAAATGAAGGCTTCCTCCCTGGCTATGCCAAGTTGCAAAGAAGTTTCCACAATGACCTGACTGTCTATTGTCAGATAACCGCTGTGGAAGAGTACGGGAGCGGGCAAAATCTTCCCGAGTCCGGCGGTTTCAATTTCCTCGGACAAATAGCCGTCAAGTTTTGGGAACATGTAATCCAGCGGATTTTCAGCAGCAAGCTTTGAAATGTGCGTTGGCTTTCCGGACAGCGGCCAGTAGGTGGACAGTTTTTTTCTGTAGAACAGGTTGATTATCGAGTAAGGGTTCATGACTCGCTGTTTGCCCAGCCAGTTGTAACCGTCGTACCATCCCGCTATCGTCTTCAGAAGCGCTGTTTTGTCTGCATCTTTCTCCAAGGCACCGGTCTTTTTCAGTGACGCGAGGGTTCTTGGAAACCTGTTGTTGAAAAGGTTGTAGAATTCTTTGATAGTGAATCCGCATATTCCGGCGAATTCAGGGTCCAGAGAGATGTCAAAGAAACTGTTCGGTCCGGAATCCAGGGCGGCAAAAGCGAACCTGGTTACGCCGGTGACCAGGGAGAAACGAATGAAGTCCTTGTTCCTTTTCATGGCAGTATAAAAATTGTGGAGAATATTGCTGTTTGCCGTGGCAAGCTCTCTGTCTGCTATGTTCAAGGCAACCGGAGCGTCGCACTCGTCTATCAGGATGACAGACCCGACTCCGTGCTTTATAGAAAGGGCCTCAAGCAACTCCTCGAGCATGTCGCCGTAGGTATCTTGGGTCAACGTAATTTTCTCGCGTTCTGCAAAATACCTCAGTCTTTTCTCGATTCTGTCTGGAAGATAGTCGGGGGCCTGGCGATCAGCATTGGACATGTTGAATCTGAGAACGGGGTGGCGCTGGTAGTTGTATTTTTTCCTGGTGTCAATCCATAAGCCCTTGAAAAGATCCGGATCGCCTCCGAAGAGCTCTCCTATGGTGTCAAGCAGGAGAGTCTTGCCGAATCGCCTGGGACGCGACAGGAAACAGCACCTGAATCGTGTAATCAGTTTGTAGATATATTGGGTCTTGTCGGCGTAAAGATAGTTCCCGGAGATGATTGAGCGGAAAGCAGGATCGTCTACCGGCAGTCTTTTCTGTTCCATGGTCTCTCCGAACGGCTCTGTTCTTCAAGCCGGCAGGCGAGAAACGTTCCGGGGCCCCTTGCGCGTGGCCTGCCCACGCCGACCGATCCAAACCGGCCAGACGTATACAGCATAGCACAGGTTGTCCTTCAAATGATAACAGATCTTTCCAGAGCTGGCGCAAGCCAATAGCCTCACGAGGTGGCCGTTCTTCGGGAAAGCCGTCCCCCGGCCCGGAGAAGATTGCTCCAGATTCCGAAGACAGCTCATCCGGAGCCTGGAGAAAGGCCATCCTGAACCCGGAGGACGGCCGCCTGGGCCCGGTGCCGTCTCATCCGCTTTAGCCTGTGAACAGATACGTAATTTGGAATAACAACGGGGCAAAGTTAACAGATGGAAACCGATGCCACTCCCTCAGCGGCCCGCAGGCTCTTCTTGACTCCAACTTCCGGCACGGGGCCGCCCTCACCTCCGGCCGGGACCGCAACCTTGATCATCTCCCGGCCTTCCAGGTCGATTTCCGGGCCAAGAGTCTTCCCTGGTGGCCACATTCAAACCCAGGGTAGCCATATTGACCTCAGATGGATGAATCTGACCTGTCGTCAGCCCTCACAACCCTCCGTGAACAGATACAAACGCTCCCCTCCCCATGCCTGCCTCTGCCACCCTGCTCCTTGCCCAGGGCCAGCCTGCACCGCCGAGGCCGGTCAAGCTCTCGCTGGGTCACCGTGCGCACCCCCATCACCTGCCTGCCTCCTTCCTGACACCGTCCGGCATACTTTCTTCCGGTCTGCCTCCTTCCGGTCTGCCTCCTTCCGGTCTGCCTCCTTCCGGTCTGCCTCCTCCCGGTCTGCCTCCTCCCGGTCTGCCTCCTTCCGGTCTGCCTCCTTCCGGTCTGCCTCCTTCCGGCCTGCCTCCTCCCGGCCTGCCTCCTCCCGGCCTGCCTCCTCCCGGCCTGCCTCCTCCCGGCCTGCCTCCTCCCGGCCTGCCTCCTTCCGGCCTGCCTCCTTCCGGACTGCCTCCTTCCGGCCTGCCTCCTTCCGGTCTGCCTCCTTCCTGCATCCTTCCGGACTGCCTCCTTATCCAGTGCCTTCCTGCCTCCCCTTCCTTTGGAGATCCTGGGGAGATCCAGTCCCGGTTGACCGGACCGACGCGCCAGGCCCCCTTACGGCCTCGCAGGTCCCTGACCGGCGTCAGCCCCGCAGCGACTCCCGACCGGCAATCCCTCCAGGAGCCGCCTCCCCGGCGGCAGGGAGCGGACGGGCTGCATTTTCCTCCCGGAAGGAGTAAAATGCCTCAATGCGGACCGGCACAGGCCGCCGGGTACGCCCCGGACGGCACCTGCGGACGGCCCACCGGCCCCCGCCTGGAGGGGGAGGCCGCCACGCCGCCCCGCCCCAGCTTTCGCGATCCTCCGGGCCGCCCCCGGGCCCGCCACCCGCCACGAGGTACCATGAGACCAAGCCCTCAAACGGCCATGGCCCCCATCGTTCTGGCCATGGCCCTCGCCGTCGCCTTCCTGCTGTGCCCCGCCCCCGCCCCGGCCCAGGACGGCCAGACCGGGGCCCCCCCGGCCCAGGACGGGTCCGGCCCCGCACAGGCTACGGCGGATCCCGCAGGGTTGCCCGATCCCGTCAGGGAGGGCGCACTTGAGGAGGCTGGCTCCCCAGAGGCGGTCGCTGCCGCGCCGGGGACCCCAGCGCCCGGCTCCGGCCCGAAGATCCGGGTGCTCGATCCGGGGCCCATGTTCAACGGCGGGGTCTCCGAGCCCGGCTCCAGGCTGACCCACGAGTTCGTCCTGGAGAACGTGGGGGGTGATCCCCTGTCCATCAAAACGGTGGTCCCCGGCTGCGGATGCACGGTGGCCAGCTACGACAGCTTCATAGCCCCGGGGAGGACGGGCAAGGTCACTGTGACCATGGACGTCTACCGCGAGTGGGCCGGGCAGGAGTACCTTAAGGTCGTGACGGTGCTGTCCAACGATCCCGAGAACCCCCGCATGCGTCTGGCCCTGAAGGGCCGGGTCGGCATGGGCATGAGCCCGGCCGTGACCGAGTCGCCCCCAGGGATTCCGGAGGACAGTTCCGGCGACGCCCAGGGCGGCGCGGCCGCCCCCGGGGCCGCCGTGACTCCGGAAGCCCAGGGTACGGCGCCGGCCGGGGAGGCCGGACCCGATGCCGGCGGGACCCCGGCAGACGCACCGACCGGCACTGGCGCCGCAACCGCCGGGCCTGATGCCGGCGGGACCGCCGCAGGCGCCACCGACGAAACCCCGGCCTCGCCGGGCCAGGGGAGCTGAGGGCCCATGCGGATACTTCTCGTAAACGACGACGGCATCCAGGCCGAGGGCCTGCTCGCGGCCTACCGGGCGCTCACGGGCCGCGGGCACGACGTGCTGGCCTGCGCCCCGGACGGGGAGAGGAGCGCGAGCTCCCATTCCGTGAACCTGCGGCTGCCCCTGGCCGTGAGGCGGCTCGATATGCCGGACGGCAGGCCCGGATGGGCCGTCATGGGGACGCCTGCGGACTCGGCGAGGCTCGGGCTCGAGCTCTTCGCCGACCCGCCCTTCGACATGGTGGTCTCCGGCATCAACAACGACACCAACCTGGGCTTCGACGTGAACTATTCGGGCACGGTGGGCGCGGCCCTCGAGGCCGCCGGGGCGCCCCTCCCGGCGGTGGCCGCCTCCTGCGAGAAGGCGCTCCCCTACCGCTGGGACAGGGACGGGGAGATACTTGCGGACGTGGTCTCGCGGCTCGGCTCCTGGGAGATCCCCCCCGGGGTCATCGTCAACCTGAACATCCCCTCCGCCATATCGGCACCCGGCTACGTGTGGTGCCCCGGCAACCCCCGGGCCGCCCGCGAGAGCTACACGAGGACCGAGACCGGCCCCGGCCTTCTTGAATGCACCCGTCTGAGGGATTCCGTCCCCCCGGTCTCCGATCCGGGCTCGGACATCGACTTCTTCTCCAGGGGCCGCGTGACCCTCACCCCGGTGAAGCCCGCCGGGACCGACGCCGCCGTCCTGGAGAGGCTCCTCGCCTCAGCGCCTCCCGGAGGATCCTGACCCGGCGGCCCGGGGGCCGCCGGTCCCCTTCCCCCGGCCTGCAGGGCCAGGCCGCCGGCACGCCTCTCCCAGGCACGGCCAGCGCCTCCGGGGCCGCCGACGTGCCTCTCCCCGCCTCGGCAGCGCCTCCGGGGCCGCCGACGCGCCTCTCCCCGCCCCGGCAGGGCCTCCGGGGCCGCCGACGAGCCTCTCCCCGCCCCGGCAGCGCCTCCGGGGCCGCCGACCGCCTCTCCCAGCCACGGCCAGCGCCTCCGGGGCTGCCGACACGCCCCTCCCCGGCCAGCATGGCCGGGGGCCGCCTGCCCTCCTCTTCCTGCCCCGGCCAGCAGCCCCGTGGTTGCCGTCACGCCCCTCCCCGGCCGGCAGGGCCGGGCCGCCGGCACGCCTCTTCCTGCCCCGGCCAGCAGCTCCGGGGCCCCGTTCCAACGCCCGCGTCCTGAGGGCTCCTGGACTCCGGCGCCATCCCGCACGGCAGGTGCCTCCGGGAACGCCGCTCCCAGGCCCGCTCCCGCGCACTCCGGACCTCCTCCCGGCCCCGGACCGGACGTCCAGTTTCCGGGTCCCCGGCCAGGGCCCCCTTCACTCCAGACCACCTGCGGACCGCCCCCGGCGGCCGCGCGCCAGGCCCCCCAGTGGGCCGTCGCGACCTGCCCCGCGCCCGGCTCAGCCCGGGCCCGGGACCCCGAGACCCACGGTATAGCCTCGTGCCCCCCGCCACCCGCAACCCCTTCGAGATATTCGGCCTGACCCCGACTTTGGTGGGGGAACTCACCGAGCGCGAGCTCTTCGAGGTCCTGAAGGCCCTCTACAGGAACCTCCAGAAGGCCTTCCATCCCGACACCTCCAGGAAGGCCCGCTCCAAGCAGGGCCGCGACCGGGCCGTCGAGCTGAACCTGGCCTTCGAGGCGCTCAACCTGGAGAAGAACCGCTCCTCCTTCAGGGCTCACAGGAAGAGCTACCTGGAGAAGCAACACCCCGCCTTCGCCAGGGGGAGGGCGCTCGCGCTCGCCGAGAGGATAAGGGCCCAGGCCGAGCGGGAGGACCGCCTGGCCCAGGGGTACCTGAGCTTCGTCCTTGCCTCGGCCGGGAGCCCGCTCCCGGCCGGGGACATGCCCTGGACGGCCGCGCTCCCCGCGGCCCGGAACGTGCTCCTGGGGCTCCAGGACGTGGCCATCAAGAACAACGTACGCCACGCCTCCTGGCTCCTGGGGAGCAACTACAAGAACATAGAGATCAACTCCGAGGGTGAGATGAGGGTCCGCTCGGTGGGGCGCAGGAGCTTCTCCGAGGCCCCGAGCACGGTGCTCCTGGGCTGCGTGCCCAAGGACAGGGTCAACATCACCCCGCTCCTGGAGCGCTGCCCGCCATCCAGGATCTTCAAGTGCCCCGCGCTCACCGAGTTCGACCCGGACGCCCTGCCCCAGGTATCGGTCCTGAACCTCATAAGCCAGGACAACTTCAAGAAGCATCTGCTCCCGGGCCTGTGCCCGGTCCTGATGGAGAGCGCCTACCTCTTCTCCGTGAACCGCCGGGAGTTCAGCGCGTCCGGCCTCATAAGCCTGGAGGGGGTGATAATCAAGATGGAGGCCATAATCGACGGGAACGCCGGCGAGACCGGCGCTGCCTGAGGAAGGGGGCAGGCACCCCGGTCCGGGACGGCCGCCGGGTCCGGCCCAGGCCGGGGACGCCCGGGGCCGGGCAACTGAGCCCCTCCGGCCTCGGCCTGGCTCCGGATGCCTGCCCGCGAATGCCCGGCGTTTCCGCATCCGGAGAGCTCCCTTGACATCCGGGCCGGGTCTTAGGAGGATATATCGTTGCCGGACGCTGCGGCCGAGGAGAAGGGAGCCGGGATCCTGGGAACCGCTGGGACCCGGAAGACCCGGAGGAACCCGGAATTCCCGGAGGACCAGGGAGGCCCGGAGAACCAGGGAGGCCCGGAGAACCCCGGAAGGCCCGGAGGACCAGGGAGGGAGAGCCGGCCCTGAGGGTGTCGTCCGCCTGCCTCACTCTCGACCACCCCAGGCGCGACTCGCTTCCGGTCGCTCCGGGGACGGCATCCGGCTTCCGCCATGCCCCTCCCCCGCCTGACCTGGCCATCCTGACAGCCTGAGATTGTCCTGGACGGCCTGCGGCCCTCCGCAAGAGAGTCCGCCTGCCGCACCTTCCGCCGGGACTCCCGGCTCCCCGGGGCCGCCGTAACCCGCGTCCCGCATCCCCCTCAATCCTTCCTAAAGCTCCGCCCGAAAAGCCCTGACGTAAAATTCCCTGCCCTAAAACCGCCTCCCCGCCCGAAAAGCCCTTCCGTAAAATTCCCGACACCTCAAGCCGCCTCACCGCCCGCAGAAGCCCGCACGGACCCTCCGAGCCGCCTGTCGTCCCGCGACGGGGCCCCGCGAGGCCGGCGCGCAGCGGGACACCGCCCTCCGGAGGCTCAAGTCCTTCCGGAGCGGCCCCGGCCCGGAAAAGGCCCCGGAACCGCCCGTGACGCCCTCGGCGGACAGCCAGCCCAGCCCAGCTCCCTCTCTGGATTCAAGTTCCGGACCTTCCCCGGGCTCCACTCAGCCGTGCCCCGCCCGCCCGTACCGGGCTCCGTCCCGGCCCGCGAAGCCCGCAAGGCGCCTCGCGGACATGCGGCAGGCGGCGCCCGGTTCCTTCACCCCTCATAGGCCAGACCCGACTCGACAGGAAAAGGGGGACTCACTTTGACGACAGACGACAAGCTGGAACCCGGAGCCCCGGAAGCCCCCCCGCTGCCGGAGGACCCCGGCACGGCCCCCCCCTCCCAGTCCGGCACCCAGCGCTGGGACGCCGGTCCCGCAGACGACCCGCCCGTGCATGACGGCTCCGAAAGCGGCCAGGCCGCGCATGCCGGGCCCGAAAGCGACCCGCCCG
>JAISFP010000048.1 GCA_031263525.1 Deltaproteobacteria bacterium
GCCTGCGGCCCGGCGTTCTGCCCCGTCAGGCCGGCGGACTGCGCCTGCGGCCCGGCGTCCTGCCCCGTCAGGCCGGCGTCCTGCGCCTGCGGCCCGGCGTTCTGCCCCGTCAGGTCCGCGTTCTGCGCCTCCGGCCCGGAGTTCTGCGTCTCCGGCCCGGCGTTCTGCGCCTGCGGCCCGGCGTTCTGCGCCTGCGGCCCGGCGTTCTGCGCCAGCGGCCCGTCTTGATGCGCCAGCGGTCCGGCGTTCTGCGCCTGCGGCCCGGCGTCCTGCCCCGTCAGGCCGGCGTTCTGCGCCTCCGGCCCGGCGTTCTGCACCGTCAGGCCGGCGTTCAGGTCCTCAGGCCCGGCGTTCTGCACCGTCAGGCCGGCGTTCTGCGCCTGCGGCCCGGCGTTCCGCGCCTGCGGCCCGGCGTTCCGCGCCTGCGGCCCGGCGTTCCGAGCCTCGCGCTGTGCCGTTTCTTTCCGCTCGATCCTCTTTGCGGCGGTGATCCTGACTCCCTCGGCGAGGACGTCTCTCACAGTCCTCCCGTCGGAGGCGGCAAGCTGCCACATCGTGAAGTCGGGAGGCAGCCTGTCGCACTTCGCCGCCTCGTGGGCGACTGTCCAGCCATTGTTGTCGCTCAGGGTCCACTTGGAAAAGTTTGACGGGAGGGTACCGCATCTCGCGGCGACATGCGCCACGGAGTACCCGTTGGGCTTGGCAATGTCCCACCGGACGAAATTGTCCGGGAGCGTCCCGTTCAGCGCCGCGTAATGGGCGACGCTCCATCCGCTGGGCGACTTCATGTCCCAGAGGTCGAACCCCTCGGGCAGGCTGCCGTTCCTGACCGCCACGTGCGCCACGGAATAACCGGAAGGGTGCGCGATGTCCCAGCGGCCGAAGCCGCAGGGGAGCGTGCCAGCGCGGGCGCACTCGTGCGCCACTGTCCATCCGTTCGCATCTGCATTTTCCCAGCGCGCGAAGTTTCGCGGAAGGATCCCTTCCCGCGCGGCGTGGTGAGCGAGCGTCGTCCCGTCGCCGTCAGCCGTGTCCCAGAATGCGAAGCCGCGAGGGAGCGTTCCGGAAATCAGGGCCTCGCTGGCAACCGTCCGTCCCGAAACGTCCGCGATGTCCCAACGCGTGAATCCGTCCGGAAGGAGCCCGTCCCTCGCCGCGACGTGCGCCAGCGTGAGCCCATGTCCAGCATCCGTGTCCCACCTGCAGAAATCCGGCGGGAGCGTTCCGGAACGGAGCGCCACCTCCGCGACCGTGACGCCGTTCCCGTCGGCAAGTTCCCATGGCAACATGACGGCGCTGAGCCCGTCCCTGCCCGCCGTCACGTGCGTTGCGCCTCGCCCGGAGCCGTCAGGCACGTCCGGCAGGTAAAATTTTGCCGGTTCCGTTCCCGCAGCCGCCGCCGCGTGGGCAACTGTCCATCCGTTCATGTCGCTAATGGCGTAATCCGCGAATCCTGGAGGGAGCGTGCCGTTCGACGCAGCGACGTGCGCGACAGACTGTCCGTCCGGCATGGCAATCCGCCACTTCCCGAAACCGTCAGGCAGCGTCCCGTGCCTGGCGGCCTCGTGGGCGACGGTCCAGCCGTCCGGGGCGGCAATCTCCCAGTCCGCGAAGCCCGTGCCGAGCTTTCCGGCCTGGGCCGCGGCGTGGGCGACGCTCCACCCGTCGGGGCCCGACAGGCTCCAGAGTCCGAAGTCCCCGGGAAGGCTGCCGGAGCGGGCCGCCGCGTGCGCGACAGTGAGCCCGTCGTCGCGGGCCAGGTCCCAGCGGCCGAAGCCTGCCGGGAGCTTTCCCGCCATGGCCGCCACGTGGGCGGCCGTGAGGCCCTCCGGTCCTGCCAGGTCCCAGTCCCCGAAATCTTCAGGGAGCGTCCCGGCCCAGGCGGCGTAGAAGGTCCAGGCGATCCTGTCGGCCGGGGTTCCCCCGGGCGCGGTCGGCCTCTCGGTCCTCAGGCTGGCCAGCCCGGCTATCCTGTCGAACACGGACACGGCGAGGGCGGCGACGCTGCCCGTCACCCCGTCTCCCTGTCCCTCGGCCCTTGCCGCAGTTCCGTTTCCGGCTCCGGCTGTCTTCTCCGGCGCGGCGGCACCTGCGGTTTCCGTTCCTCCGGGCGCGGCGGAGCCGTGTCCGGCGTCCGCCGCCGATCCGCGGATACAGGGTCCGGCGTCACTGTCAGTTCCGGACGGGACGTTGCCGGCCTGGACGGTGCCCGGCGGGACCTCAGTATCAGCGGGGCGGCCATGAACTCCGGACGTCCCGTCCGCGCCGGCCTCCCCGCTGCCGGCCATGCCCCCGGCTGCGGGGGCCTTTCCCCCGTCCGCGAGGCCTGCTGCGCCGTCAGGGAGGGTCAAGGCCGCGTCCGGGAGCATTCCGATGTCGGCCCGGAGCCCCGGCATGTCTTCGGTCGCTCCGGCGCACGCGTCCTCCTGGCCGGGCCCGGGGTCCGGCGCCGCGGGCAGTCGCCCGAACCCGGCGGGGAGCTTTCCCGCCTTGGCCGCCTCGTGCGCAACTGTCCAGCCGTTCCGGTCGGCGAGATCCCATTCCGAGAAGCCGGGCGGAAGAGTCCCCGACTTGGCCGCCATGTGGGCCACGGTGCGCCCTGACCCGGAGGCAAGGCTCCACATGTCGAAACCCTTCGGAAGGCAGGCCCTGGTCGCGGCCATGTGCGCCACTGTGACGCCGTCGCAGCCCGCGATTTCCCAGAGCGAGAAGCCCTCGGGCAGGGTTCCGGCCAGGACGGCGGCGTGGGCGACCGTCCAGCCGTCCCGGTCGGCCAGCGCCCATCCGCCGAACCCGCGGGGCAGGCGTCCGTCGCGTGCCGAGGCGTGGGCCAGGGTCTCGCCGCTGCCGTGTTCGATGTCCCATCTGGAGAAGCTTTCGGGAAGTGTCCCGGACCTCATGGCCTCGTAGGCCACGGATAGCCCCTCCGCGTCCCTGAGGTCCCACAGATCGAAGTCCGGGGGGAGCGCGCCCGCCGCCGCGGCCACGTGGGCCACGGTCACGCCCTCGCGGTCGGCCAGGTGCCAGTCGGAGAAGCCGGGCGGGAGATTGCCAGCGGCGGCGGCGTAATGCGCCACCGTCCGCCAGTCAGGGTCCGAAATTGCCCAGTCGTCGAATCCCTCCGGGAGGCATCCTCCGGACGCGGCCGCGTGCGCCAGGGTTCGTCCCCGGAGGTCCGTCATGGACCACTTGCACGCGCGTTCCGGGTCCGGGGGGCAGGACCCGGCGCTTTCGGGACTGCCGCCCCCGCCGTTCGCTGACGCGGAGCCCTCCGCGCTTCCGGACGGGACTCCCCCGGCTCCTTCTGCGGGGACGCCTTCCGCCACTAGGCTGCCGGGTCCGGCGTCCGGGCCCCGCTCCGCGGGGCGGGCGGCCGGGCCTTCCGCGACCCATGACGGCAGCTTTCCGCTGGCGGCCGCGGCGTGGGCGACGGTCCATCCCCTCGAGTCCGCCTTCAGCCAGGTGTCGAAGTCCTTCGGGAAGATCCCCTTCGTCGCCGCCTCGTGCGCGAGGCTCCACCCCTCGGGGCGGACCCCGTCGAGCTCGTCGAAGTTCCAGGGCAGCGCGGCCGGCCTGGCGGACGGAGCGTCGGGGTCCTGTGCGGTGTTAGGCACGGGGTTCTTCCTGGGCCTGCCGACCTTCCCGGTGCCTGCGGCCGGCCTGCCGGCCTTCCTCGTGCTCACGGGTGGCCTGCCCGCCTTCCCCTGGCCTCCGGCGGCCCTTCCGCCCTTCCTGCTGGCAAGTATGTCGGAGACCGTCACGCCCTCGTGGTCCAGGAGGTCCCTCAGCCGGAACCAGGCGGGGAGCTTCCCGTGATCGGCCGCCTCGTGGGCGACGCTCCGGCCGTTGCCGTCCCTCAGGCTCCACCGCGCGAAGCCCGGGGGCAGGGTGCCCCTGCCGGCGGCAGCGTGCGCCACGGTGGACCCGGAGGCGTCCGCGAGTTCCCACTGGGAGAATCCCTCGGGAAGCGTCCCGGCCTTCGCGGCGGAGTGGGCCACCGTCTTGCCCGAGTCGTCGGCTATGGACCACCTGTCGAAACCCGGGGGCAGGGTGCCCCGGGAAGCGGCCACGTGGGCCACGGTCTTCCCTGCGAATCCGGAGAGATGCCAGTCGGAGAAGTCCCCGGGGAGCCTTCCCCTCAGGGCGTCTATCATGGCCTCTCCCGCGGCGCGGCGCCTGGCGGTCCTGGAGGTCGCGGCCACGGCCACGAGCCCCACGCTCACGCCGTCCCGGTCCTTGATGCCCCACTGGCGGAAGCCCGGGGGGCTCTTACCGGCCCGGGCCGCGGCATGCGCCACGCTCCAGCCGGCACTGTCGGCCATCTCCCACCGGTCGAAGCCGGGGGGAAGCGACCCGCGCTCAGCGGCCACGTGGGCCACGGTGGTCCCGTTCCTGTCGCTCAGCTGCCAGCGGGAGAAGCTGCGGGGGAGCGTCCCGGCCGCGGCCGCCACGTGCGCCACGGTCCGTCCGAGGGCGTCCGAGGAGTCCCAGAGCGGGAAGCCCTCGGGGAGCCTCCCCTTCTCGGCGGCGGAATGCGCGACCGTCCAGCCCGAGTCGTCCGACATCTCCCAGAGGCTGAACCATGCCGGGAGGGTGCCCGTCCTTGCCGCCTCGTGCGCCGTCGTCCTGCCGTCCTCGCCGCACGCGGCCAGCCGGGGGAGCCCGGGCACGAGGTGCCCCTGGAGCGCCGCGAGACGCCCCTCGGCGTAGCGGGCGGCGGTTATGCCGGAGCCGTCGGGGACGGAGCCGGGCCCGCAGGGGTCCGACAGGGGGAAGCTCTCGGGAAGGGTCCCGGCAACGGCCGCCTCGTGGCAGACCGTCCAGCCGCCGCGGTCGGAGATGTCCCAGCCCGCGAAGGAGGCCGGAAGCCGCCCGGCGGCGGCCGCCAGGTGGGCGACGCTCCTGCCGCCGGCGTCGGCAAGCGACCAGCGGCCGAAACCCTCGGGAAGCCTGCCGGCGGCCGCCGCGGCATGCGCCACGGTGAGCCCCTCGCCGTCGGCCAGCTCCCAGAGGTCGAACCCCAGGGGGAGCGTGCCGGCTGCGGCCGCGGCGTGGGCCACGGTCCTCCCCGACGCGTCCCGGAGATCCCAGAGGTCGAAGCCCTCGGGGAGGGCGCCGGCGGCGGCCGCCGCGTGGGCAGCCGTGCGGCCCGAGGCGTCGGGGATCTCCCAGCGGTCGAATCCAGCCGGGAGGCCGCCGCCCGCGACCGCCGCGTGGGCCACGGGGAGGCCCGAGCCGTCCCGGAGATCCCAGAGGCCGAATCCCGGAGGGAGCGTGCCGGCCTCCAGAGCCGCGTGGGCCACGGTGCGGCCGGAGCCGTCCGCGAGGTCCCACCTGCCGAAGCCCGGGGGGAGGTGCCCGGCCTCGGCGGCCTCGTGGGCCACCGTGAGGCCCGAGGCGTCCCGGAGATCCCACCTGCCGAAGCCCGGGGGGAGGTGCCCGGCCTCGGCGGCCTCGTGGGCCACGGTGCGGCCCGAGGCGTCCGCGAGGTCCCAGCCCCTGAAGCCGCCGGGGAGCGGCCCCTTCTCCGCGGCCACGTGGGCCACGGTGCGGCCCGTGGCGTCGGCGAGCTCCCAGCGGGAGAATCCCGGCGGCAGGCGCCCGGCCCCGGCCGCGGCGTGGGCCGCCGACCACCCGTTCGGGAGCGCTATGTCCCACCGGTCGAAGCCGGGGGGCAGGGTGCCGCTTTCGGCGCAGACGTGGGCGACGGTGCCGGAGCCGTCCGCCAGGAGATCCCAGGCGCCGAAGCCTTCCGGCAGCCGGCCGCTCCGCGCCGCCCCGAGCAGGCCGCCGCCTTCCGTGGCCCTCGTTTCCCCGGCGGCGTCGGGCTTTCTCCTCGCCATGGTGCTCCTCCATTCCTGCCGTCCCCGCCCCCGGCATTTCCAGGGTCCTGGGGAGGCTCTCAGTCCGGCCAGTGTTTCCGGGCCGGCGGACGCACCTGCGCCGCGTCTGCCTTGGGCAGTACGGGGCGGCAGCCATGCGTGGCCGGCCTGACAGGCGTTTTCGGGCGCCGGGCGCCCGCGGTCCCTCCCGTCAGCGGCCGAGGCCGTGACGGGGCGGGACATGGTCAGCCGGGCCAGGGCCGCGCTGGCGTTCCCGCGCGGCCGGCCGGCTCTCTACCGCCTTCGCGGCAGGAGAAGCCCCGTCCCGCAGTCCGGGTCAGGGTTCCGCTTCCGGTTCAGGCCAAGGTCCAGGTACTGGTCAAGGTCCATTTTCCGGTTCAGGTTGAGGGCGATGTTCGTCTTGGGCTTCATGGTCATCATCGACGTCGTCCCCGTCACCGTCATCGTCGTCGTCTCCGACATCGGCAGCTTCGCCGTCGCCGTCATCGTCATCGTCATCTCCATCGTCTCCAAGGCCGCCGACTTCGTCAACATCGTCGTCATCTTCATCGTATCCAACATCGTCGGCTTCGTCGTCAACATCGCCTTCGGCATCTCCATCGTCTCCGTCACCGTCGGCTTCGCAATCAACATCGTCGTCTTCGTCATCTTCACCGTCTCCGTCGCCGTCGGCTTTGTCGTCACCGTCGTCGTCATCGCCATCTTCACCGTCATCTTCTTCGTCTCCGTCACCGTCGGCTTCGTCGTCTCCGACACCGTCGGCTTCGCCGTCACCATCGTCTTCGTCATCTTCATAGTCTCCATCACCCTCGGCTTCGTCGACGTCATCGGCTTAGACTTCCCCTTCAACGTCAGCTTCACCGGCATCTTCAACTTCGGAATCTCCGCCTCGGCCGCCACCGTGCCGGTCAGCCGGGTTCTGTCAAGCGCGCCCTCTCCTCGGGGCTTTCTCAGCAGCTTCTGTCTGACAACATGTCCTCGACCGTCTCCATGTTGCGTCTGGTGTCGACAGTTTGCGCCTACGCCACCTTCGCCTTCTCCATCTTCCCCGACTTCAAGGTCTCGGCCTTCTCGTCCTCGTCCTTGTCCTCCTTCCCCGAGAAGTACTTCGCCTTCGCCGTCCTGGTCTTGGGCTTGGGGCCCAGGAATCCGGCCTCGCCGATGTCCGCCGTCACGATCTCAAGGTTGGCGGCTGTCGCCACCCTCAGCGGGTGCGACTCGGCGAGGACCCTCTCGCACCTGGCCGAGGTCCGCCTCAGGACCGAGACGGCCTCCGCGAGGCTGCCGGAGTCTGCCAGGGCGCATCCTAGGTTGTTGCAGGCGGAGAGCGTGTCGGGGTGGACGGGTCCGAGCTTCCTGGACCTGGAGTCGCAGACCTTCTTCAGGATAAGGGAGGCGTCGTAGCTGTCCCAGCCCTCCCCGGACTTGACGAGGGCGCACGCGAGGTTCGTGGCGAGCCGCGTGGCGTCCGGGCCGTAGCGGCCCTGATTTCTCTCGGCCCAGACCGAGGCGGACTTCAGGTGGGTCTTGGCCCCCTGGAAGTCGCCCTTGCCGAAGAGGGCCATGCCGAGGCGGCCCGCCAGGACGCAGGTCTTCGAGCTGCCGGGCCCGTTCTTCAGGGCGGACTCGAAGCGCGACTGCGCGAGCTCGACGGCGGCGTCCTGGAAATTGCCCGAGGCGAAGTGGATGGCTGCCGTGTCGTTCATCGGAAGGACCGGCCATTCCGCCGAGAGCTGCCACTTCTTCTCGGCGTTTTTCTTGTCGGCCAGATCTAAGAGCCGAATGTCGTCCTGGTATTCGGCCTGGTCGTCAGTCTGGCCATCGTAAATGAAGTCATCATCCATGGTTGAGGCTCCTGAAAGGACGGCGGCGAAAAGTCTGCCGAAATGGGTTGAAAGGACAAGCCTTCCGAAAGGGCGAAGGGGTCAGGCCTTCCGAAAGGCGAAGGGGTCGAGACTTCCGAAAGGGCGAAGGGGTCAGCCCTTCCGAAAGGGCGAAGGGGTCGAGCCTTCCGAAAGGGCGAAGGGGTCAAGGTTGACGAAGAGATGAAGAGATGAAGAGGTCAAGGGGGGTACGGCTGCCGAAACGGGAAAGAAGTCTTGCCTTTGGACAAGGGGGGCGGACAGTCTGGCACCGGGCCATGCCCTGAACGGCGTCCGGCGATGCCGGGTCCGCCGTTCCCGGGCTGCCACGGGTCCCGGTGCGGAGCCGGATCTCCCGGAGCCATCCGGCCGCCGCAACGGCGGCCGGGCAAGAAAATTGCCTGTTCCCGCTGACCCGGTGGCCCGGTGTCAACGTGCCGTGAAGACGTGCGTCACGAAGACCCCTCTGGCAGAAAGTCCGCGGGATGTGAACATAGGCTTCGCCTGGTCCTGGCCCGGCCGTCCGGATGCCGCCGGTTCTTGGGGCCGTTCATCCGGAAGCCGCCGCGCCGCGAGGTCTCCGGAACGTGCTGCCGATCTTCGACATGAGCGGGCGAGGCGGCGGTTCCGGACGGCGAGGCTGTTCGTCCGGAGGCCTCCGCCAACCGAAGGCCATGAGCCTGAATCCTGCCGGCCCGGAGCGGCAGGATTCAGTGAAGGGCTCCCCCGGTCCGTCTCGCGGTCCGAGACGTCCGGCGGCCCAGTCATCCGCCCGGAGTCAGGCGGAGGCGCGCCGGAAGGGCGACCGGATCCCCGTGAGGAAAGGTTCCGGCCGGCTGCCGCCGGCATCCGGGAAAAGCTCTTCTACATTAAAGGACGGTTGTTTCTCCGGAGGAGGGTCTCCTCCAGGTTCTTCCTGGCGCAGTTCTCGAAGCTGGGCTCGCCGCGGAGGCGCCACATGTCGGCGAGCGTGCCGAAGCATTCTGCCGCGTAGTCGTAGTCCCCGAGCTCGGCCCTGGCGCAGGCGTGGTTGTTCACGCAGGACATGCGGGAGACATCCGAGGAGCCGTCTGGCGACTCCTTCTCCTGCTCGAGGACCCGGGCGAAGAGCTCGAGCGCCCTGACGGCATCCCCGGAGCCGAGGAGAGTGCAGGCGAAGTTGGACGCGCGCCTCAGCGAGTCGGGGCTGTTCTCCCCCAGCGTCCTGTCGCTCCCCCTGCTCGCCCGGCCCAGGGTGTCCAGCGCCTTTCCGAGATCGCCTTTTATGTACTGGCACAGGCCCATGAGTTCCGTGAAGTGCAGGGTCTCCTCGTGACAGGGCCCGAACCGGAGCTCGGCGTCACTGGCCATCGTCGCCGCCACGCTGGCTGCGGCATCAAACTCGCCGGCCTTCATGAGCGCGTCCGCCATGCTTACCCTGCCGATTGACGGCACCTGGACGCTGACCAGCCAGTAAAACTTTTCCATGTCTCTTCACCTCTTTTGAGAATCGGAGGTCCGGGAAAACGGCCGCGGGGCACCGAGGGCCAATCCGGCGCCCGCGGCCTAGTGCCCGCCGATCATGCCTCTCAGCCCACTGAGAGACGCGACGGGCACATCATGCGAAATTTGTCGTCAACGATCATATGAGCCATGAAATACCGTATACAGCGTCATATGATCACAGCGGGCAGATATTCACTAGTGCAACATTTTCTTGTGCGCCCCGTTTCCTCCCCTGCCGCCGTCATCCGGCCCGGTCCAGGCCATGTTCCCGGTCACGCGCCCGCTACCGGCATCGGGTCCGGATCCTGACACTCTCGCGGGCCCGGTCTCGATCCTGATCTCGGTCCCGTTCCTGCCGTCGGTCTCGATCCTGATCTCGGTCAAGCTCTTGCCATCGATCTTGATCTCGGTCAGGCTCTTGTCATCGATCTTGATCTCGGTCAGGCTCTCGGCCTCGGCTATGAAGGTCTCAATCTTCTCTGCACCGCCGTGGTCCCCTGCCCTGGCGAGCGCGGCCCCGAGGGAGCGCAGCGCGGCGATCGTGTTCGGGTGGCGCGGCCCGTCCGTCCGGGTTATCCCCTCAAGTACTTCCGTGAGGAGTCCCAGCGCCTTCCCGTGACTGCCGGACATCGAGAGCGAGAGCCCCAGGTAGCCCATGCAGGACAGGGCCTCCTGCGAGTCCTTCCCGAAAGCCCTCTCGCTCGGGGCGAGGGTCCTCGCGAACAGCTCCGCCGCCGGCCCCCACTCCTCAGCCTCGACGAACCACGAGCCCAGGCGGTTAGCGGCGGACAGGGCCGCAGGGGCGTCCGGGCCTTGCGACGCCTCCGTTTCCGCGAGTCTCCTTTCCAGCTCGTCCCGCTCGCTCCGGCCAGGCGCGCCCTCAGTTTCGCGCTCTCCCCCGCCCGGCGCGCCCGCAGTTCCGATCTCGCGGTTCTCGTCCGCCCGCAAAGCCGTTCCCGGCAAGGCCGCGGGGGCTTCGGTTCCCGTTCCCGGCGCCAGCTCTCTCAGCTCCTGGCCGAACATGCCGGAGCTGTCCGGGGTCACGGGGGCGCCCCCGGGGAACGTGGCGGAAACGGGGGGGCCCGGGGTCCCCTGGCTGACGTTGAGGCAGGTCTCGAGGTTGTGGAACGCCGCCTCGGGGCCCGGGTGCCCGGCGAGCCTGTGGGAGGCCCAGCCGTCGGACGCCCGCCTGAAGATGGCCGACGCCCCGGCGATGTCGCCCGATATGGCCTTGGCGCAGGCGAGGTTGTTGTCGGCCGTGAGCGTGGCCAGGGCGCGGGGGCCCAGGAGCGCGGCCCTCGTGTCCCTCACCCTCTCGAAGACCTCCACGGCCCTGGGCGCGTCCCTCACGGCGAAGAGGGCGTAGCCCAGGCACGACAGGAGCTTGAGCGTCACGGGGTCGTCCGGGCCCAGCCTCCTCTCGGCGGCCGCCGAGGCGGTGACGAGGATGTCGCGGCCGGCCTCCGGATCCCCGGCCATGGACTTAAGGGAGCCCAGGATCCCGGTCAGGCGGATGGTGTCCGGGTGGTCCTCGCCGAGCCTCTCCCTGTCGGAGGGGAGGGACCTTTCCAGGAAATCCACCGCCCCCCTCATGTCCTTGTCCATAATGAACTTGCGGAAGGGCTCGTCCTTGCGTATGTTCGGGAACTCAGTCACCAGGACAAGGCAGTTCGGCATGAAGCTCCTCACCCTCGGGCGCGTCCCGCGACGTGGGCGCACCTGCGGCACCTGGCCGGTCCCCGGAGGGCCGGCCGAAGGAAGGCTGCTATGGGGGAGTGAGTTTCGGGCAGTGGGCTGGAATGGGTGTATTTTGGACCAGACGCGGGAGCATGTCAACTGCTGGTTTTTGAGCCGGAGAAACCGCGCCATTGCTTGTTTTCCTCCCCCTCGGACCCCTTTTTCAGGGGCCCGGGAGGGGCCGTGAGGAGAAATTTTTTTTGCCCGGCCCGCTGTGGCGGTTTCTTCCGGAGTGTGAACATTTCAAACTGCCACCGCATATGGCAGTATTTTTCGACATCTTCCGGCATTCCGGTCCGGGTGCCCCCTGGCTGGGATGTTCGGAGCCCTTTCCGAGACGGCGGCAGACGACCTATTTTGAAAGGGGCATTCGAAATTTTCCCCCCGCTTCCGGACCGGAGGCAGCCCGGCTGCCCGGCACCGGACGGTTACGCTTTCGGAGTCTTCCCCCCGTTTCCGGCCCGGAGGCAGCCCGGCTGTCCGGCCGCGGCCGGTTAGGCTTTCGGAGTCTTCTCCCCGTTTCCGGCCCGGAGGCAGCCCGGCTGTCCGGCCCCGGCCGGTTAGACTTTCGAAGTTTTCTCCCGGCTTCCGGCCCGGAGGCAGCCCGGCTGTCCGGCCGCGGCCGGTTAGGCTTTCGGAGCCTTCCCTTCTTCCGGTTGGGAGGCAGCCCTGCTGTCCGGTCTCGGCCGGTTACGCTTTCGGAGCCTTCCCGGTTTCCGGGAGGCCACCCGGGCCGCCCGGCCCCGGCCGGTTAGGCTTTCGGAGTCTTCTCCCCGTTTCCGGACCGGAGGTAGCCCGGCTGCCCGCCCCCGGCCTGTTAAGCTTTCGGAGTCTTCTCCCCGTTTCCGGCCCGGAGGCCACCCGGGCTGCCCGGCCGCGGCCGGTTACGCTTTCGGAGCCTTCCCCGCGTCCGGTCAGGAGGCAGCCCGGCTGTCCGGCCCCGGACGGAGACGCTTTCGGAGCCTTCCCCGCTTCCGGTCAGGAGGCCACCCGGGCCGCCCGGCCCCGGACGGTGACGTTTTCGGAGCCTTCCCCGCTTCCGGTCAGGAGGCAGCCCGGCTGTCCGGCCCCGGACGGTGACGCTTTCGGAGCCTTCCCCGTATCCGATCCGGATGCCACCCGGGCCGCCCGGCCCCGGACGGTGACGCTTTCGGAGCCTTCCCCGACCTGCAGGCGGGAACCAGCTCCAGGGCGGAGCTTTCGGAGGGCTCCCCGGCTTGCCGGGAGGAGCTTTTCCTCCGGGCGGCTTTCGGAAGCGTCAGAGGCCGGATCTTCCGGGGCCGGGCGGGCCGGGGCCGTCCTCATGCCGATGCCTTCCTCCGGAGCGTCAGGCCGAGGCCTTCCTGCGGCGCAGGAAGAACGCCCCCCAGAAGGCCATGGCGACGAGCGGCCAGAACACCACGGGCCCCCAGAACATGAGCCTCGCCACGGAGTCGGTGAGCATGAGCACCGTGCCCTGCCTGGGTCCGGCAAGGTCGTCCTCCTCGCCAACGAGCCAGCTCACGAGACCGGTCGCGAAGTCCAGGTTGCCGGCGAAGCCTATGTAGGCGTTGGAGGCGAAGTCGCTGTCGGCAGCGAGCACCAGCCTCCCGCCTCCGGCGAGCGTCGTGGCCGAGACCAGCACCATGGGCCCCGCAGGGTCGATGTCCCTGTCGTAGCGGGGCTCCCTGCGGCCTACGGAGGCCCGGTCAGTCTCCAGGAAGGCCGCCTGCGAGGTGAGGGCCACGGCCCAGCTGTGGCTAAGGAATGCGTCGTCCGCCTCGGGCTTGACGCCCCTGTCAGCCGTGTCGGCTCCGGCGGAGTTTACGGAGGCAGGGGCCGGATCTGCCGCTCCGCCGGAGGCCTGTTCTCGAGCCGCGCTGTCGGATCCTGCGGCTGCCGGGGCCGTGTCGCCTGCTGCGCCTTCACTTCCGGTCGCGTCGGCGACGCCGGCGCTGCCTGAGGCGGGTGCCGGATCGGCCGCCCTGCCGGACGCTCCGTCTCGTGCCGTGCTGTCGGAACCTGCCGCTGCCGGGGGCGTATCGTCGGGGTATCCGGCACTTCCGGCCTCGTCGGCGACACCGGAATCTCCGGCTGCCGGGGCCGGATCGGCTGCCTCTCCGGGGCTCCCGGAGGCGTCCGTCCGTGCGGCATTCCCGTCTGCCCGGGCCGGGCCGCCGGTCCCGGCGGCGTCCGGCCCTCCGTCATTTCCGACAGACCGGGCCTGGACGCCGCTCCCGGAGGCGTCAGGCGTTCCGGGCGGCGCGGCGTCCGGAACGCCGGGACTCCCGGCGTCCGGCCCGCCGGGATCCCCTGCGGCCAGATCGCGGGTCAGCACCGCGCCCGCGAGCGGGAAGATGACCGGCTCGCGCATGCCCAGCGTCGCGGGATGCGCCGGGAAGTCGTCGGCGACTATGAAGGCGTCGTCGGTGCCGGCCCAGTTCCTGGTCTGATCGTAGATGAGGCCCTCGGGCAGCCTCAGGCTCAGGGGGGCGAAGAGGGCGGGATCGAGCGCGGCCACCATGGGATCGTTCAGGCTCATGAGCCTGCCCCCCCTGGCCAGGTAGGCGAGGAGCTCCCGCTCCTTCGCGGGATCCGGGGGAATGCGGGGGCCGGCATAGACGAGCGCCTGCGCCTCGGGGGGCAGGGGCCTCTCCCCGGACCAGTCCCAGTCGCGGACGTAGATCCTGCGCCTGGCGAGATGCGCCGCCCAGGCGGAGAGCCCGCGCGGGCCGGAGTCCATGGAGGACTTCGCGCCCTCCCCCATGAGGCAGTACACCAGCCGCGGCGGCGACACCAGCCTCCGTATGGCCGCGTCCACCTGGCTGCGGGTTATGGGGAACACCGTCTCCTCGAAGCCCGAGGCGCTCAGGGTCACGGTGTCCTGGGTGGCCAGGGCGAGGTCGTCGTAGTCGGAGGGCGCGACCGACCCCTGCGCCGGGCCCAGGGTGAAGCTCACCCAGGGGGACGCCTTGGCGTAGAGGCCCAGGAGATGCCTGGCCGGGCCTTCCGAGGAGCGGGACGCGGAGACCCTGGCGGTCATGGTCACGGGCCGGTCAAGCCGGCCCAGGAGCTCCAGGGTCTCCGCCGGCAGGAAGGCCTCCCGCGGGGCCGCGACGTTGATGACGGGGAGCGAGGTGAGGGCCCCCGCCGCGGCGAGGGCGGCCACGCAGGCGGCCACCCTCAGCCCCCCGCGCAGGGCGCGTCTGGCCGGGGCGCTCATGTAGCGCTCGCGGGCGGCCTTCATGTTCCCGGCGAGCGCCGCCGCGGCCAGGAGGGCCGCCGTCACGGCCAGGACGCCCGCGAGCCGCACCAGCCCGGGCAGGAAGGCCAGGACCGCCAGCGACAGCAGGAGGAACAGGGCCGCTGGCGCCACGAGGCTGAGCCTGCCGCGCCCCGGGAGGCGGGGCCCGGCGGGGCGAGGCGCTTCGGGCTTCCCAGCGCAATCCTTCCCTTCCGGAGCCTTCATGTCAGGCTCGTTCCTTTCCGGAGCCCTCATGTCCGGCTCGTTCCCTTCCGGAACCTTCATGTCAGGTCCCTTTCCTTCCGGAACCGCCATGCTCGGCCCCTTCCCCACCGGAACCTCCGGCTCCGGCTTGTTTCCCTCCCGAGCCTTCATCTCCGGATCCCTGCCCTCCGGGCCCCTACCGCCGGCCAAGGACGATCCTCCTTATCTCCGGGCGGAGCTCCTCGGCTATCCGCGAGACCCCTTCGGAGTACGCCTCAACCAGGGCCTCGGCCCGGCTCTCGCCGGGATCCTGGCTGACGGGCATGGTCATCACGAAGTCCCTCGCGTAGGCAGGGCGCGCCGAAGCGCGCCGCAGGTCGCTCAGGGTGGCGGTGAGCGCCAGCTGGGCCGTGAAGGACCCCTCTCGCGAGAGATCCCCGTAGATGTCCATGAGGCTTATCTCCAGGGCCCAGTCCGGCTCCCGCGAGCCCTGGGTCCTCACCACCAGGATGGAGGGCTCGGAGAGCTCCAGGCGCTTGGCTATGCCGTCGGCGAGCGCCCTGGCGGGAGGCGAGGAGAGCTCGCTGTAGAAGTCCGCCGTGAGTTCCCGGCTCCGGAGCATGTAGACCAGCTTCTTGCCCTCGTAGGCGCCGGGGGGCGGGGCCGCAGTCACTATGAGCGACGCGGAGGGGCGCTTCACGCCCCCGGCCGAGGTTCCCTGGGCCGTCACGGGGTCCAGCGTGAAGGTGCGCACCAGCGGGTAGGGGCGGGCGCTCAGCCCGCAGCCCGCGAGCATGAGCGCCCCCAGAGCCAGCGGCACGAGGGCCGAGAGGGCCCCGGAGGCGCGGGGGGGCCTGGGCGTGTTGTCGGGCATGGTGCGGGGCTCCTTTGTTCCTGGAGTGTGGCGGGGCGAGGGCCGGAGGGGGTGCCGGGGTGCCGGTGGCGGCACGGGCCGGGCCGGCCTGGAGAGCCGGGGAAGGCCCGGCAGGGCCGGCACGGTCCTTGGCAGGGAGGGGGTGCCGGGGCAGGGCCGGCACGGTCCTGGCCGGGCGGGAGTGCCGGGGAAGGGCGGCACGGTCCTGGCCGGGCGGGAGTGCCGGGGAAGGGCGG
>JAISFP010000175.1 GCA_031263525.1 Deltaproteobacteria bacterium
TGACACCGCGCCTGGGGGCTGAGGGTTTTCCTGAGTCTCCTGCTTCGAATCGGACATGGGCACCTCCCGTCTGCTCAAACATACAGTAGTCGATGCTCCTTGGACTTTTCAAGGAGACGGGGGAGCCGCGGCCTCTTCTTCGGCGGAGACCGGACCTCGCGATGCCCAGCGGGGGCGGACCCAGGGCAGTCGCGCTTGAAAGGGGGGACGGGGCGGCCAGAAAGCCGGGGAGAGCGGTGGAAGGGCCCGGTACAAATCTTGCCAAGGCTCCCGGTCTTGAAATGAATTTACAGAATTAAACAATCCTATGAAAAAATTAATCGCGCCCCAGGCTGAAGCGGCAAGCGAGCCGCCCTCCCCGGCGTGAGGGCGGTCGGTGCGGCTCCCGGACCGCCTGATGTCTGACTCCAGGGACATCTTCCTCTGCCGCGCACATCTCTGCAAGAGATGTCAAACTTGGGCCGGGGTAACTGTTCAGGTGCCCCCGCAAGGGGAGTTCAACAGGGGGCCTTCCCAGCAAAAATGCCCTCTACGGAAATATTTCTCCACCACATAAAGTATCCGTTGTTGACTCTTAAACTTTAAGAGTTCCTCATCCGGGCTCTCTTGCTCCGAAAAGGGCCTGAATAGAGTGGCACCTGAACAGTTGCGGGCCGGGGCTCTGGCACGAGGCGCCGCTCCGGGGCCGCCCAAGTCACGGTACGAGGCCACAAACCCGCACAGCCGAGGTTCCGGCACGTGGCTTCGCCCCGGGGGACGAAGAAGTCACCCAACGAGTGCCCGCCTTCAGGCACCTCCGGGTCCGCCGTAGCCTCCGTCCCTATCCGTTGCCACTGCCGTGCCCGAGATCCTTCGTTGCGGGTGAGACCGTCATTGCGGAGGCTTTCGGGGCCGTCTTCTCGGAAGCCTTTCCGGGCGACCTCCCCGGCCCCCTCGCGACCGGCTTCGCAACGTCTTCCGGGCCCGCCTTGGCGGCGTCTCCAGCGACCGCCTTCGCGGCTTCTCCCGCAGACGCCTGGGAGGCGTCTCCAGCGGCCGCCTTCGCGGCGGCCTTCTTGGCCGCCCTGGCGGGGGCCTTCGCCGGAAGCTTTCTCGGCCCGCCTGCGGTCGCCTCCCCCTGGCCCTCCACGGACAGGAGGCGGCCCCGGACAGGCAGGAGCCTGGGAGCTTCTCTTATGGCCCTGTCCCTGGCATAGCCCCCGGTCCTGTACCACAAGGAAAAGAGATCCACGCGGGCCATGCCGCTCTCGGCCGGAGACAGGGGGACCGTCCTGCAGGACCACCTCTCCTCAAGGCCCACGCCTTCCCGCTCCAGCCACCAGCCGTCCCCGCAGACGACGAGGAAGGGCGCCACCGCATGCTGGCCGTGGTCGGCCACCACGTAGTTCACGTCCCTTATGAGGTCCCTGAACTCCGGCCAGCTGACCCGCGTGGAGAGGGAGCCGGCCCAGAGAATGTCTTCCTCGCACCTGCCGCTCGTCAGGAGCGCCTGGAGCGTCTCGACCAGCAGGTTCCGGCGGTTCGGATCCGTCAGATCCATCCTTGATGTCTCCTGTGGAGGTCCTGGGGGACATGCCGGCTCGCCCGGCAGCCTGCCCCGCCCTGCCGCGGGGCCAGGCCCCGCCTCGGCCCGCGGCCTGCCCGCCGGCCTAACTGCCGCCCTGGCCTGCCGTTCCCGAAGACCCGGACGTCGCGGAAGCCCCCGGCGTTCCCGGCGCCTCGCCGGAACCGGCCGTCCCCGCGCCGCCAGACCCGGGGTTCCCGGCGTCGACACCGGAACCCGGCTTCGTCCGAACGATGCCGGTCCCGGCTCCGGCAGGTGCGCCCGTCCCGGCCAAGGCGGGTGCGCCCGTCCCGGCTTCGGGGGCGGCCAGGCCCGGCGCCGCCCCGTAAGGCTCTTCCGGCGGCAGCTCGGGGGGCCTGCCCCTGTGCCGCTGGCTGTTCATCATGGCGGTCTCGGCCTGGTTCAGGGTGTTCTTGAAGTTCCTGATCTGGGCCTCGTCCAGGTTGCGCTTGATGCCCTCCTCGACTGCGAAGGTGGCGAGCCTGTAGGCCTCCTCGGGCTTGCGGTTCTCGAGGACCAGCATGAAGGCGAGGTTGTTGGCCGCCTCTGGCCCCAGATCGCCCGAGAGTAGCCGCCGGTACACTGTCTCGGCCCTGCGGTACTGGCCCGTCTGGAAGAGCACGTTGCCCCTGCCAAGCATGGCCAGGGGGAGCGAGCCGGCGGCCTCGTACTCCCTCAAGGCTAGCTCCATGTCGCCGTCCCTCTCGTAGGCGAGTCCCAGATCGAGGTGCTCCTCCGGGGCGAGGGGGTCCGGGATGAGCATCACCTTGGGAAGGACGGAGCAGGCCGGAAACGCCGCGAGGGAGGCCAGGACGACCGCGGCGACCGCCGCGAGCGTGAGCGGCAGGACGGGGCGGCTCCGGGGGCGGCCCAGCGCGGCGGTGCCTGGCATGCCGGCTGGAACGGGGGAGCCGGGAAGGACTGCCGGACCGGGTGAGCCTGGGCGCGAAGGTGCGAGGCCCTGGCCCGCCGGGGCGGGATCTGCCTGACGCGAGGCCCCCGTCCCGGACACGACTCCGGCGGACTGGGAAACTCCGGCAAGACGGATGTCTCTCAAATTCCACCCCCGCCCGGTATCACGTCCGGCGCACCGTAGTCGCCCAGGAGAGCCTCGGGCAGCCCGCCGTCAGGAGGCTCGGACAGGGCAGTCAGGTTGCGCTGGGCAGCCGCGCCCGGCGGGGGTCCGGTACGGGTGCCGGCCGGTACGGGGCCCCCCTGCGAGGCGGCCATGTCCGCGGACGAGCCGCCCGCAGCTCCGGGCCCGTCCGTCCCTCCGGAAGCCGCGGGGGTGTCGGAGGGAGACACAGCTCCTGAGACAGCGGTCGGGTCTGAAGATGCCTCCGCGCCGGAGGCGGCCGAGGCGTCAGCTGGTGCCGCAACGCCGGAGGCGGGCGGGTAGCCAGACGATGCCTTCCCTCCGGAGGCGACCGGGGAGCCTGACGATGCCGCTCCGCCGTAGGCGGACGAAGCGTCTGACGATGCCTTCGCGCCGAAGGCGGCCGGGGTGCCTGGCGATGCCGCAACTCCGGAGACGACAGGGGTGCCTGGCGATGCCGCCGGTCCTGAGGCGGCCGGGGAGCCAAACGATGCCGCGTCTCCAGAGGCGGTCTGGGAGCCTGGCGATGCCGCGGCTCCTGAGGCGGTCGGGGAACCTGGCGATGCCGTCCCGCCGGGGGATGCCGCCGCGTCAGAGCTCGAGGCCCCGTCCAGGGCGTCCGGGCCGCCGGAGGGAGCGGCAGGTGCGGAGGCGGCCGCGCCCGCCGAGGCGCCGGTTTTTTCGGGGGCATCCACGACTATCGTGAAGTTCCCCATCTTGTACCACTGGGACAGGAACCTGCCCCACTCGATGACCTCCTGCTGCACGAGGCCGTTGTTCACCACCACCCCGTCGAAGGTGTAGCCGGCCACCACCATGAAGTGGCCCATGACCACCGGGCCCACGCCCTCGTCCACCTGGACCACGACAGGGATCTGCCTGTTCACGAAGTCCAGCAGATCCTCAGGCTTGGCGGAGTAGAACCTGGCCCTGGCGCCCCTGGACCGCGCCCAGATGACCAGGTCGGGCCCTATGGACCCCCGCAGATCCCAGCGCTGGACGCCGTTCGCGACCTCCTCCATGGTGACGGGGTATCCCATGTAGTTCATTACGGCGGCAAGGCTCGCCGGCCCGCAGAGCCTGGAGTCGTCGGGATAGAAGGGCAGGTCCAGGACCAGGCGGCTGTCCTGGGGCATCTCGAAGGGCTCGGCCGGCGGCCTGGACACGAAGGGGAGGCAGGAGCTCGCGAACGCTGCCGCGGCCAGGGCCGCCGCGCAGGCCAGTGCCAGGAAGCGCCGGGAGGCGGCCCGGGGGGCCGGACGGCGCGGGGCGGCGCGGCTTCGCGCTGAAGCGGGCGCGGGTGTCGGAAGGCGGGGTGGCATGATGACTTTCCGGGGCGGCAGGGAATGGGCACGGAGGCGACTTGTCGCCAGCCGGATTTTAGCTTAAATGGAACTCTATTAGAAGGGCTCCCGACGCGATCCTTCCCCAAATGCTTGCCCCGCTGTCCGGACAGCTCTCCCGAAGAGGGACAGTTTCAAGCTATCGCGGGAAATTGCCGGCAGGAGGAAGGGCCGGGGTCGGAATTCGGCCAGGCCGGAAGGCAAGAACGCGGCAAAGGCTGTACCTCAGAAGACCGGAAGGGGAAACCCGCAACCCCGTAAATCAGAAAATCCGGAAACAGTTGTCCTGAACCACGCAAATCAGGAAGGCACGAAGGCAGGAAGGGGGATGCACGGGACCCAGCAAATCAGGAAGGCATGAAGCCAGGAACGGGGATGCACAGCTCCCCGCAAATCAGGAAGACAGGAAGGCAGGAAGGCAGGAAGGGGGATGCACGGGACCCAGCAAATCAGGAAGGCAGGATGGGGGATGCACGGGACCCAGCAAATCAGGAAGGCAGGAAGACAGGAAGGGGGATGCACGGAACCCCGCAAATCAGGAGGGCCGTTAGCGGCAGTCCGGAACCTGGGAAGACAGCAAGACCGGAAGACGGGAAGTTGCCTTGCCAGACGTCGGGGCGAAGGATAAGCCTTAAACCTGGTGCAAAAAACTGCTTTTAATGATTAATCATAATTCCATGTCCTCTCACAAATGGCTCCGATTATGCCATTATGAAGGATCACAACAAAAACGGCCAATGATTAACCGGCATAGCGCTCCACTCGGCGACCTGGCAATAAAATTTCCTGTCGGTGCCGTTGCGGATTTTTCCTCCTCACCTCTTCCCCTTTCAGTATATTAAGACAAAGCCTTTCATTATCCAGACATCAGTCGAACCATCAGCTTGGAGGGGGTGTTGCCGCTAAAGCTAATTGGTGTCTGAATTACCGCAACAGCTTGTCTTTCCCGTCTCTCGAAACGGCCTGGAAGACTCCTCCATGTCAAGAACAATCCGGGTTAAAGCTTTAGTTTTACGATCGGTCTGCTACGAGGCCCACATGTAAATTCCCAATACCAGCAGACAGCGAAGCGTGACCGGACGACTGCCGGGTACGTGACAGGATGCGTCCCTGCCATAACGGGAAATGAAATCTCTGAAAACCCGATAAAAACAGGAGAAATGTTGTGAAAGAAAAGGACAGCGCTCATTGCCTCAAGGAAACAGCGCGGAAGCGGATGTCATAAATTTAATAAATTAGGTAAACCATTAAGATTAATCACATAAAACGAAGTTTATGCAATCCAGCCTTCTCTCCCTCTGCCACATCTTTAATTATCTCCAAATTTTAATTCAATTTAAGTAAATGATATTCTGTATCTGCTCTATCCATTGAATATGGTTAATTCAACTTAATTATAATTTGAATTACTATTAATACTCTCTAAGCAGCTGATTAATTAGTGATTTTATCGGAAATATTAATTTAATTTTATCTAGCCATATACATAGTTCATGATTCCAGGGAACAACACAATATAATTACTCACTTTACAGTCCACAAATTAACGAATTACTTTCTGCAATAGACATATGTTCCAAATAAGATCTCACAGCAGGCTGTCTTAAAACGCCGACGATGATTTTATCATTCCTGAAACGCAAGCCGAAAATTAATTTGCATGAGCTTAAGTTGACAGTCGAATCGACAGACCAGTTTCAACGATCAAGCTCAAAATTCAAACCAAAAAAATTATTCTATTACACATATCAAATTTCTTATACCCATGTTGAGAAAATGAGTTAAAATGAACATGAATGCTTTGTCTGAAAAGATTGTTTGTCTTTTATCCTTCCCATCAATGGCTAAATTAATCTATTATAACCCAGGAAATTTAATCTGGCATTCAGGCAGGGGTAAGAGGCGAGAGGGCTTTGGTCAGGGGCGAGTACTGAATGGGTGAGAGCTTCGGGGGAAGGGTTAGGGGCTGAGGGGGAGGGCAGGGACAGTTTCACAGCCTAGCTCACAGTGAAGGCACCCATAGGGCCCGATTCAATTTCCGGGTTAATACCATTTCACGTAAACGTGAACAAATGGGCGGCTCAGGAACTTAGCAAGAAACTTTGGCGCAACCCTCCACAAATTGTACCCTCTACATGTGAAGTCCCATCATGGACGGATAAGAAGCTGGCGGGCGACCGGTGCCAAAGTCAGCCGGCTTTGCCATCTCACCACCCCGTCCGTTCAAATTTACATATTGGGCAATCAATGTCACCAACTTAAGGAATATGACACATTTGAATACAATATATTAGAAATTTTTAGATGACAGCACACTTTATATAGTTATTAGACATCTCTATTCTATAGGGCGATTCGTCCCTTTCGTAGAGCCCCGTCTCTCACGCCGGGACTGCCTCCGACCAGCGTATCACAAAACTGACCAGAGAATCCCTTCTGAATGATGGCTTCCAAGTCAGTCCTGTGACCTAGTCAAATGTTACGAATGGTTTCCCAAGCATTCTCTGTAAATGGATGCCTCATAAGACAATTCCTTAAGTTGGTGACATTGATTGGGTAATATCATCTTAATATCATTCTGATTATTTTTTTTAAACAGGACAACGCTGGTTGTAATATTGTCAGATATTGTCAGCGTTCAATCGGTTAAATTCATGATCGCTTTCGAGGTTGAATATCAGTGCCATGACAAATATTAGGGAATCAACATCTGAGCTAAAATCTTTCTCCATCTAGTCACCTGGAGCCCTTCCTCCAGGACCAGAGCGGCATTCACTGGTACCAGGGCGATATTCGTCCGGGTGCCTGGCAGTCTCCCTGCTGGGTCAGGGGCTTTTTAGGCGACGAATAGAATTCATAGGAGGAGATGGAAAATTTATTCTATTCAACATTGGAACTTAATAAATATCAGTAAAATCTGAGGGCTCAAAGAAGCGAACGGCGACTTCGTTACGTCCGCGAACTGCAATGGCAACTGCTACAGTCTTCTTTCCGGCCACTCTGAAAGGTGCCACATAATCTTTCGCAGTTATCTGGTCCGCTGCTGAATCAAGAGCTGCTTCGAGCTCCTTATCGGCTTTGACTTTGTCATCCGCGTCTATCTTGTCTGCCTTGCAGTATTTAACCTCTACCACAAAACGAATTTCCTTAAGAAATAAACTCATGTCAGACTTCCCGTCTGAACTTGACGGTGTCTGGCAAAGTACCTCAAGCCCGGCGGCGATAAACGCAGCCTGAATTACTGCATGGTAATGCTTTTCATTAGGATCATGTTGTTCTGAAGAAATTGCGGAAAGAAGGTTATGCAACAAAACAGCGGTTTTTTTGGAGTCTTTCTTAAGCAAGGCTTTAGGCAGTTCAATAGAAAATTGTCCAAAGAATAGACCTTTGGGGTCAAAAGCATAAAGAAAAAGGTTAAACTCGAAATCCTGCCTAACTTCAGTGTTTGGAATTTTGAAGGAGTACCCGCTTTTTTTGACAACTTTATCATCTTTGATCTCTTCTATTATGACTGGCTTATCTATAGTCAAATAGCCGCTATGAAACAGAATGGGGACCGCCTCAAACGTACTGAGTGCTGCTTTCCTGGTTAGAATTGCCGGATAGGCTTCTAGCTTAGGCAGGATGAAGGCAAGCGGATTTTGCCTGACAAGAGCGGAAAGATGTGATGGCTGTCCGGACAAAGGCCAATAGGTGTCGAATTCATTCAAAGAGAAAAATCTGAGCAATGAATATGGGTTTAGAACATTTTCTTTCCCCAGCCAGTTGTAGCCGTCGTAATAATCCTCAATCATCAGCTTCAAATCATCGATATCTGTATCCGGCGGAATTTTGCCGTTGTCTTTCAGGGCAGTCAGAGTTTCCTCGAATCTTTCACTAAAAAGGGTTCTCATCTCACTTTTAGTGAAGCCGCAGATTCCACCAAATTCTGGCACAAGTGAAATGTCAAAGAAATTGTTAGGTCCCGAGTCCAGAGCGGTCATTGCGAATCTGGTGATGCCGGTGACAAAGGCCAAACGGATGTATCTGATATTGCTTTTCAATCCCCGGTAAAAATCATGCAGGACTTTTCTTATGTCATCGGCAGTCTCGTCTTCCAATATGTGTTCTGCCAGAGGGGCATCGTACTCGTCAACCAGGATGACCACGCTGGCCCCGTGCTTGTTGGAGATGCCCTTCAAAAGCTGCTGAAGCATCTTGCTAAAAAGTTTGGATTTTATGGTCACCCCAAAATCTTCGGCAAAACTAGTCAAGTCCTCCTTAATGTTGTCGATGAGATCGTCTTTGGTGTATACAGCCGCGTAGGACATGTCGAAGCTCAGGACCGGATGCCTTTCGAACTTGTAGCCGCAATTGTCGATCTTCAGCCCCCTGAAGAGCTCCCGGTCTCCCTGGAACAGTTCTTCGATAGTGTTGAGCAGGAGCGTCTTGCCGAAACGCCTTGGACGGGACAGGAAGCAAAAGTTTGTAGGATCGTCCTTGAGAAGGTTATAGATATACTCAGTCTTGTCGGCATATAAATAATCACCCTGTCGAATTTGCCGAAAACTCAAATCATTTTTAGATAGTTTTTTCATTCACATGGTCCCTCTACACCGGAGTGGGTTTTGAAAGCAAGTTCACCTCAAGTGCCCAATGGCATCTCTCATGACAGGAGCACAAGCCCTAATTAAAGGACCATTATCGTTATTCTAAGTTATTTCCATCGGTAATGCAAGACCCTGAGTTTAAGGCTTCAGATCAACCCGGGTTTAGGCTTTAATTGGCAAATCCCTAGAACTTGCCATCTTAAAAGCAAACAAATTATACAGGATGCCATGCCTGCGGGTAACCCTTAGAAGATAATTATAGGAAAGTAAATATTGCCCTTTCACGAAAACATGAACGAATGAGGAGGCGAGCAGGCGAAACTGACCGGCTTTAGCGGCAACCGCCTGCCGGCCCCTCATGCCCACATGATGCTTCTTTGGAAGAGTGATACACAATTTGCTGGGATGTTAGTCCCAAGTTTTGCATAAGGTCCTGTGCCCCGCCATTCGTTCATATTTTGTAACTGTTCATGCGCCCTCCCATGAGGAGTTCAACAGGAGGATCTTCCCAACCAAAATACCCTCTTTAGAAACTCTTCTCCCCCACATGAAGCATCCATTGTTGACTCTTCAACTTTTAGGGTCCCCCATTAGGGCTCTCTTCCTCAGAAAAGGTCCTCAATAGAGGGGCACCTGAACACTTACATGATTTTAAGGAAACATTGAAACATTTCTCAAATATCAACAGTAATGTCATATTTATTATATTTGTGAAAATTATTCCATGCCATCCCAATACTTCATGGCAATATTTATGCCAATGCTAGGCGGCAATTTCCTTTCGAGCGGCCAGTCATCGGCTGGCTCGATATTCCTGGCCCAAGCGGCTCGGCTGTCGTCCTCGTTCGGTAAAAAAAAAGTCACTGTTCAGGTGCCCCTCTATTGATGGCCTTTTGGGAGGAAGAGAGCCCAGATGAGGAACATTCACAGTTGAAGAGTCAACAATGGAGACTTTATGCGGATGAGAAGAGTCTCTGGAGACGACATTTTGGGTGGGAAGATCTTCCTGTCTAGCTACCCATGGGGGGGCACCTGAACAGTTACAAAAAAATTTATGTCGAATCGGAGATAACCCCTAGAATACAAGAAATGGAGGGTTGACCAAGTTGGCAGCTGACGGACGAATGGGGCATCGCAGGGTACGGCAGAGGGGGCAGAACGCCTGGGGCTGGGCGGTCAGTCAGGTAGAGGGAGGGCCGGAGGTGGGGCGGCCAACCTCCGGGCTCGGGGCGGCCTTAACGGTTTGCACCTAGTTGGCACCGGAGCATTGCTTCTGTTTTGGCCGCTACCAACTGGTCAACCTCCCTTTCTCCCTTCCCCGCGTTATTTCCGATTCGACATTTACGGTCCTGCCAGAATCGGCAATATATGATCGACTGCATGAGACGGCCAGGCTATCTGGAAGTTGGCATCTCTTGAACGATACCTTGCCGAAATGGTGTCAACGGAATGATTGCTTCAAGCCGCGTTCATGTGCTATAGTTGTTTATAGAGGAATCATTCTGGCAATCAAAAGGCCGGATCGGCAAGCATTGATGAAGGAGATTTATATCGTGTGTGAGAACAGTTCGGAACAGAATCAATTTGGTGTCGGCGTTGACAGCTTCGAATGGATTGTCAACAGGGGTTACGTATATGTTGACAAGACTGCGCTAATCCATACGTTGATATCTCCCGGCAAATGGTCTGACGCGCCATGCTTTCTTTCCAGGCCAAGGAGGTTCGGCAAGACCCTGCTAGTGGATACCATGCAAAACATATTCGAGGGGAGAAGGGAACTCTTTTCCGGCCTTAAAATAGAAAATCTCATGGGAGAAAGGTGGGACGCCTTCCCCGTTATCAGAATCTCGTTTAACACCTTCAAGGCAAAACCTCCAGAGCTGGTGGAGTCTGGGTTGCTCGCTACTATCAAAAGAATTGCCAAACATCACGAAATAAACATTGACGCCAAAGATTCGTCGGTCGCCATTGCTGATCTTATAGACAGCTTGTCTGTGAACCACAAGAAGAACTGGATAGCGAACGGAAAAGATCCATCTATACTGGGTTCAAAAAACGTTGTCTTACTCATTGACGAATACGATTTCCCTCTGATTGCCAACTTTAGAAATCAGGGCACGTGTGATGACATAAGACTCATGCTGCATGGGTTTTATTCTACAATAAAAGGATGCGCGAATGCCCTTCGGTTCGTGTTCATAACTGGCATAACTAAGTTCAGGGAGATCTCCCTGTTCTCCGCCATGAACACTACTAGGGACATCACTCTTGAGCCGACATTTGCCGGAATTTGCGGTTTCTCGTCAGACGAGATAGAAAAATATTTTTCTAAATATTTTGATAATACGCTCGTTGTTTTAAAAGAAAGAGGTCAGATTGGCAAGGATGCGTCCGTTACAGATCTCCTCAAAACTTTGGCAGACTGGTACAACGGATACACATGGGATGCCAGGACAGAGGTACTAAACCCCCTGTCTGTGATGAGTTTTTTTCAGGACAAATTATTCAAAGACTATTGGTATGAAACAGGTTCAACTCTTCTCACAAGCCGTATAGCTCAGAATGATACAGATTACTTCAAGGTGTTCGCCAAGGACCTTTCATTCAGTGGCTCACTGCCACTAATGCATATTAACAAAATAAACGATACCGTGCTCCTCATGCAGGCAGGCTACCTCACTATTGCCGGCATAAGCGGATCAGGCACCAACACACAATATCAATTGAGAATTCCCAACTTCGAAATAAGGGACGCTATCAGACTCGAGCTTCTGTCAAAATTTCTAATTGCTGACGATATTGTTTCAGATATTACTCAACATTTAAACAAAAAATATCTTCAGTTTCTGAATGCCTTCGCTACTCGTAACGAGGCCGAATGTGAATTTTTCTTATCCACTATTTTCTCCGGTATCATACAACGCGGTGCTGGCAGTCCCGACAGCACTGATAACAACGACAGCACTGACAGGCATATTGAACAGTTTAATCCTTATGAATTTTTTTTCAGGACCTTGCTTCAGCTTCTTCTTGAATTCGGCAACAGCCTAGCCATACCTGAGTCGTTTTCGGACATTGGCAGGTCCGATCTTGCAGTCAAGGTTTCGGGAAACGGCTGGGTAGCAATCGAGATAAAGCACGAGAAGGCAGATCCCGCTCACATGGGAGCGGACGCGGACGTGTCCTTAACCGGCAAGAAAATCGTCTCCGGGACGCGCAGCGAGTTCGTGAACGGACATCTTGAAAAAATGATATCGGCAGCCTTCGCCCAGATAATTAAAAAAAATTACGCCAAGAAATTTCTTTCCGAGGGAGTCGACGTATATGCGGCTGCCGTAGCCGTATACGGCACTTCCGACGTGATGGTGAGATTCAAAAAGGTCGTCTGGTCCGAGGATGACGGCACCGCTGCCGAGCTCGTCTGAACTGTTCCCCCGGAAAGGTGGAAGCCGGAACCCGTGGGAAGGCAGGACAGGACCAGGGGGAGGCCAAGCCGGGTCCCCGCTGAGTCTGCCATGCATTCAGACCTTTTCCCGTCACTGGCCACTGCGACATCGATGGTCACCCAAACGCTGTTCAAATCTATTACGAGTTCGGTTAGATGTTATAATTTGGGCTATCGTTCCAGGGGTGAGAAATCAGTGTAAGACCCCAAATCTGGTATCTCTTTGCCATGACTCGCTCCCATAATGTGGGAATATCTTTCAACATTTTCTAATATTTATCCGGAAGCGTAATATATTGAAAGCAAACCCGCCGCAACCATCTCTTTTGACTGCTGCATATTATTCAATAATCGTCACATAGCAAAGAGAAATGTTAATATAATAAAATTTTTTCTATACGATGTTATCATTAAAAAAGTTAGTTAGCCAACTGTTATAAGATTGCATGAGTTAGAAATTAAATTGCGAATACAGCATATAAATCATTTTTTGAACAAACATGCCGAATATTATTGACCATAAATTGATTCGTCTTTCCGGTATCGCCTGTCAAAACATTCACTCGCCCGCCTGCGGCAGCTCGCTGCATCTCACGCATCGCCGATCGGCTTCCAGAGGCTCCCCGCCGCCTGCACCTAGAAGAGCGGGGTCGGGCGCGGGGCGAGGACCGTGCGGGCCGTGACGTCGCGGGCCGCCTCGGAAGGGATCCTCTCCCAGAAGGGGGAGGGCCTGCCGCTCAGCATCCTCCCGTGGATGCGGCGGCGGCGGACCCGGGTGAGGTACACGAGCTCCTTCGCGCGGGTGAGCGCGACGTAGAAGAGCCTCTCCTCCTCGTCGGAGCGGTCGTAGCCCGGAGCGGACTCCGCGGGTGACACGTAGGGGAAGAGCCCCTCTTCCAGGCCCGTCACGAAGACCAGCCGGAACTCCAGGCCCTTGGCGGCGTGGACGGTCAGGAGGCTCACCTTCTCGGCCCTGAGGTCCAGCCCGTCCTGGGCCCTCTCCCCGTCGTCGCCGGAGATCTGGCAGGGGATGCCCTCCTCCAGGAGGGTCTTCAGGAGCTCCCGGCCCTGGAGCCTCAGGCGGTAGACGACGGCTATGTCCGCCAGGGTCAGCCCGTCCAGCGCATCGCCTCCGGATCTGGCGGATCCGCCGGGAAGAAGGGCGCCCAGGTGCTCCTTTATGCATCTCGCGACGTAGACCGCCTCGGTGAGCGGGGTGTCCAGCTGGGCGCGGACGATTCTCCGGCCGCGCCCGGGCACGGCCGAGCGGCGCACCGCGCCGTCAGATGGCCGGAAGAGCTCGGACGCGTCGCTTATCACGGCGGTCGAGCGGTAGTTGAGCTCGAGCGACCTCCGGTCGAGGTCCGGCCTGTCGTGCCGGAGCGCGTCCTCCAGCGACGCGAGCGCCCCCCTGAATCCGTAGATGGACTGGGCGGGATCGCCTATGGCCGTGAGGCTCGCGTCCCTGGCCAGCTCCCTGAGGAACCGGTACTCCAGCGGGGAAAGATCCTGCGCCTCGTCCGCCAGGACCGCCCTGTACCCGGAACGCGCGCCCCGGCCGGCGGCCTCGAGGGCCTCCGCTATGAGGTCGTCGAAGTCCACGTAGCCCGCCATGCGCATGGCCTCCAGGTACCTGAGCGCCGCCCACTCGACGCAGCGTCCGTCCTGGGCCGGCGGAGGCCCCCCGGCGCCCGGACTGCCGGGGCCGGCCGAATCCAGGGGGATCTCCAGGTTCTTGGCGCGGCTCACGTAGGCGAGCAGGTTCTTGGCCGAGATCCCGCACCCCTTGGCCGCCTCCGAGGCTATCTCCTCCATGGCCTCGTCCGGGGCCAGCACGGGGTCCCCGCCCGCCCTCCTCAGGAAATCCAGAGCGACGGAATGGAGCGTCCCCACGCTCGGGCCCGGCCCGGCGTCGCCAGCCCCGCCCAGCCTCTCGGACAGGGTCTGCGCGGCCTTCCTGGTGAAGGTGGTGAGAAGCATCTCCCCGGGCCCGGCAATCCCGCGGTCCAGGAGCCAGAGCGCCCGGGCGAGAAGAACCCGCGTCTTCCCCGACCCCGGCCCTGCCGCCACCAGAAGGGAGCTGCCGCCGTACGTCGCGCACTCCAGCTGTGCCCTGTTCAGGCCCTCGAGCATCGCGCCCGACGCCCCGTTCCCGCCTTCGGGCCCGGCCCCGCCCGGTCCGCCTTCGCCCTCCGGCCAGAGGGATCCCGTCGCGGACTGCCCGGCGGACGCCGTGCCAGCTGACGAGGCCCGGAGCTCCTCCCGTCCCGCGAGGGGCCTGAAAAGCTGGGGGACAGGGTCAGGGTCCGGGGGCTGCTCGCTGAACGCCGCGGGTCTCGGCCTGGGAAGAGGCGGCTGGAAGGGGTGCGCCGGCCTGGGCCGGGACGCCGCCTGCCTAGCCGGGGCACTGCCGGGGCCGGGCACCGGGGCCGGCCCTGAATCCGTGGCGAACAGGGGCCGCATGGGGTGGTGGGGCCTGAACACGAGCGGGGCGTTGTGGGCCCCCGCGCCCCCCTCCGGGAACAGGGGCAGCGTCAGGTGGACGGAGCCGGGCTCCCCGGCGGGCGCGGCGTCCGGTCCGGGCCGGGCCCACTCCGGAACGTCAACGGGAGAAGACGGCATTCTCCGCCGTTCCCCCTCCCCGGCGTCGCCGGAAGACGAGAGGCCTAAAAGCTCGCCCTCCCGAACGTCCCCTGGCGATGCCAGGTCAGGCGGCGACCCGTCGCGGGTGCCTTCGCCGGATGACGGCATGCCGGACGGCCCTCCTTCCGAAACGCCACAGCCGGTCGGTCCCCGACCTGACGGCCCTCCTTCCGAAACGCACACGCCAGACGGCTCCCGACCTGACGGCCCTCCTTCCGAAACGCCCCCGCCGACATGCCCCAGGCCTGCCGGCCCTCGTTCAGCGACACCCCCGCCAGACGGACCCCGACCTGACGGCCCTCCTTCCGAAACGCCCCCGCCGACAAGCCCCAGGCCTGCCGGCCCTCCTTCAGCGACACCCCCGCCAGACGGCCCCCGACCTGACGGCCCTCCTTCCGAAACGCCTCCGCCGGCCAGCCCCAGACCGAACAGCCCTCCTTCAGTGACGCCCCCGCAAGACGGCCCTTCTTCCTGCTCACCCACGCCGGAAGACGCCATGACGGGCGCACAGGAACCGTGTCCCGGAGCTTCCGCCCGCAGGCCAGCGCCTGCCGCGAACCATCCCGCGTCAGGCTTACCGTCCGGAACGGGCCCGCCGTCCTTCCCTGACTTCCTGGAGGATGGCCGGGCCGCGGCCCCTCCTCCGGCACCGCTGGCCTGGCCCGATGACGCCGGAGCGGCAGGGTTTCCAGCGGCTTCCGGGACGTCCTGTACTGCCGGAGCTTCGCGGCCTTCACGAGCGTCCCGACCGTCCGGGCCTGCCGTGCCTTCCAGGCCTGCCCGGCCCTTATGAGCCGCCCTTCCGGCCTGGCTGTCGGGGCCGTCCGGGCCCCCTGCCCTTCCTGCCCGGCCGTCGGGGCCGTCCGGGACGCGTCCTGACCGTACGGAAGGATCGGGGGCGGGAGGAACCCTTGAAGGCCTGCGGCCCCTGCGCTCGCCGAAGAGCGTCCCGGCGCCCCCGAGCTCGCGGCGGTCCTCCTCGCTCACGGCCTCCACCGTGCCGAACACGCCGTCGTAGCCGCCGCTGGCGGTCACCCTGCCCTCGCGCATGCGTGTGACGGCCAGCCCCACTATCTCGCCGGCGGCGAGCGCGAGCTCGGCGACCGGCACCTCCAGGAGGATCCGGTACTCGCTCCCGAAGGCGTTCACGAGCTTCGCCTCAGCGTCCCGCACGCCCACGGTGTCCGGGCCTCTGCCCGCGCACTGGCCGAGGATCTCCCTGAGCGGCAGTATGTGCCAGTCGGGCTTGAGCGATCCCTCCGGCGGGGCCTGGCGGTCGGCCAGCTCCATCACGCGGTTCAGGACCCCCACGGTGAGCGGCTTCCCGCAGACCGGGCAAATTCCGCCGTGCTTCCGTGTCTCAGCGGGTGTCATGGCCGGGCCGCAGGATGAGTGGCCGTCCAGGTGGTACTTGCCCTCCTCGGGGAAGAACTCCACGGTGCCCAGGAGCTCCGGCCCGCCAGCGATGGCGGACCTGAGGGCCCTCACGTCCGGCGGGCCGGCTATGACGGTCGCCTCCCGGCCCAGCTTGTCAGGGCTGTGGGCGTCCGACGAGCTCACCAGGGCGTAGCGGTCAAGCCGCGAGACCAGGCGGTTCATGTGGGGGTCGGACGAGAGCCCGGTCTCCAGGGCGGTTATCTCGCCCGAGAGATCGCCGAAGCACTCCTCGGGGTCGTCGAAGCCGCTCATGGAGCCGAACAGCGAGAACCACGGGGTCCAGACGTGGGCGGGTATCACGCGGGCGTCCGGATCCGAGTCCAGTACCGCCTCGGTCGCGTCGCGGGCGCTGAGCCCCAGGATGGGCCTGCCGTCGGAGCGCACGTTCCCGAGCTCGTCCAGCCGGCGGCTCACCTTCCCGGCCCCCTCCAGGGTCGGGCACCACACCACCAGGTGGATCTTGCGGGTCCTGCCGCCCTGCTTGTAGATGCAGCTTATCTCGCCGGTGGGGGTGAACAGGGCCGACCCGGCCCGCCCGCTCCCGCACAGGCCCCGTATCCCCCTCACGCCGCCTTTCGGGCCGCCGGGGTCGGAGACCGGGCCGGAGGGCCCCTTCGGGCCCGCGGTCCGCGACAGGGCCAGGTCCAGGACGGATTGTTTCAGGCGGTAGAAGCCGCCGTCCCCGGGCTCGAGCTTGGCCTCCAGCTCAGCGAGCCACTCCGGGTGCGTCAGGTCCCCCGTGCCCACGAGATCCAGGCCCTTGGCCGCTGCGGACGCGGCCAGGGTCTCCGGGGCGAGGGTCCTGGCAGTGGCCCTGGAGAAGCGCGAGTGGATGTGCAGGTCCGCGAAGAAGAGCCTGGCCGCTATGTCGGACGGTATCACGTGTCTGCCACGCGGGAGTCTACTCCCGCGCCTCGTCGGCCGGGGAGGCGAATAGGGCGCTCTCGGGAACCAGCCAGCCCCCGGGCCGCATGCCCGCCATCTCGGAGGCGAATGAGAGCACGGCGGAGGCCTTCGCCCCCGGATCCGCGTCCATGGGGCCCGCGACGCCCTCCTTGAAGCCGTTCATGACCACCGCCCCGTAACCCTCGGGAAGCTCGGTGTCGTCCCTTATCTCCACGAACCCGTGCAGGACCAGGATGCCGCACTTGACCCTGGGGATGTCGGTGGACCGGGGCGCGGCGCCCCACCTCGGCTGGGAAAGCGCCTGGGCGGCGAGAATCAGGGCCGACGAGGCCAGCGGCCCGGGCCTCTGGATCTCCCAGTGGCGGGCTATGAGCTTCCCGTCCAGGTAGAGGGACACGGCGAGCGGGAGCGACGCCGCCAGGGTGCCGGTAACCTGCGGGACCCTGGGCTCCCTGCCCTCGCGCACGGCAGCCACGGGCTCCGCCGCGATGGCCAGGAGCTGCTGCTTTTCCAGGCCCGTGAGCCTGCCCGGCCTGACGCCCTGCCCCTGGGCCAGGGCCCCGGCGGGAAGTGCCGCGGACAGCGCCCCCGCCAGAAGAACAGCCGCAGCCAGGCGCGCCGCGACCGTCAGGCCGGACACTGCGGAGGCCCGACCGGAGATGCCAGCGGACCCCCGGAACGGGGCGCGGGCGGGTGTTGCGGCAGATGTCATGGGGGGGGCTCCTCGCGCACGGCGCCGGGCGACCGCGCCACGGGGGGCGGTGGCCCACGGGTCACGGGCCGTGCAGGATGCTGGGCGTCCGTGAAGGCGGCGGGGTCGATCGGGAGGCCGGGAGGTCAGGATGGCCGGCAAGCAGGGAGGCCGAAGGGACCGGAAACCTGGGAAGCCAGTGGCCGGGAAGCAGGGAGATCCAAAGGCCTGGAAACAGGGAGGCCGGCGGAGCGGGAAGCAGGGAGGCCGCAGAGGCCAGAAACCAGGGAGGGCTGTGGGACGGGAAGCAGGAGACCGGAAGGCCCAAAAACTTGGGTGGCCGGTGGACCGGGAAGCATGGAGACCGGAAGGCCCAAAAACCTGGGAAGCCGGTGGACCGGGAAGCAGGGAGGCCGGAGAGCCCAGAAACCTGGGAGTCCGGGAAACAGGGAGACCGGAAGGCCCAGAAACCTGGGAGGCCGGTAGGCCGGAAAGCAGGGAGGGCGGTGGGCCGGGAAGCAGGGAGGCCGGAGGGCCCTGAAGCCTGGGGGGCGGAGGGCCGGAAAGCAGGGAGATCCGAAAGCCTGGAAACAGGTAGGCCAGTGGACCGGGAAGTCAGGGAGGCCGGAAGACCCAAAAACCTGGGAGGGCAGTGGACCGGGAAGTCAGGGAGGCCGGAGACTGTGGACTATCCTGGGCGTCCCGGACCTGTGCGGGCTGAGGGAGGCGTTCGGGAGGTCGGAAAAGCTCCGGAAAGCCCTGCCGGGGGCGAAGACACCCGGACGCGAGAGCCGATCCTTCAGAATAGGGGCCGCCGGAGCTGTGCAGAGCTAGGGGGGGAAGGTCGGGAGGTCAGGACATCGTCCCCTGAGGCCACCGGCCCCGGAAGCCGTAGCGGGCGGCCCGTCCGGGAACGGGCGGGCGCTGGGACTGGCATCCTGCCTGAAGAGTCCCTCCGGAAAATCGAGAGGAGGGCGGAACGGGTCCCGGCCTGGGGCCCGGCGGAGTTCCGGGCCCGGACGACGGAGAAGGGAGCCTCCGGGAGCGGGCCTCAGACCGTGATGAGCCGCCCCGAGAGGAGCTCCATGCAGGTGAGCTGGCCCCCGAACACCGCCCCCGTGTCAAGACCGGCCCGGCCGGGCAGGATGAAGGGCTCCCTGAAGGGGGTGTGGCCGAAGACCACGGTCTTCCCGAAGTCGAACTCGCTTTCCAGGAACTCGTTCCTGATCCACAGGCAGTCCTCCTCCGACTGCATGGACAGGGGCACCCCCGGCCTCAGGCCGGCATGCACGAATATGTAGCTGTCGGTCTCGTGGAAGAGCTTCAGGTTCAGGAAGAAACGGAAGTGGGAGACCGGGAACGGGCAGTTGCGGTCGTAGCTCCTCATGGTGGAGGCCGTGCCGTTGTGCTCGAGGGAGATGTCCTCCTGGCCCGTGATGAAGTTTATGAACATCTGCTCGTGGTTGCCCTTGAGCGTGGTCACCTCCTCCGGCCAGTGCTCCTTCAGTTCCCGGACGATCTCCACCACCTCGAAGCTTTCGGGCCCCCGGTCGATGTAGTCGCCCAGGAACACCAGCTTCTCGGAATTTTCCGGTTGCCAGTCAAGCTTGTCCAGAAGCCGCTCGAGCTTCTGCCGGCATCCGTGGATGTCCCCCACGGCGAAAATGCGGTTGTCCTCCAAAGGGAATCCCCCTCCACGGCTACATCCCCCCGCTCGCCCGAAGACATGGGGCGGCGCCGGGCCCTGCCCGCCTGGGCAGTCCCGGATTGACAAAAAAACTCGAGGCGGCGCGGGATCCGTCACACGAATTATACACGGGGGCCGCTCGCGCCCGCAAGGGCCTCTCGCGGCTGACGGAAGCTGGAATTTTAGACCCCGACAGGCGCGGAGGGAGGCATCGGGGCCAACCGGAAGCCGCCGGAAAAATATGGCGGACAGGGCAGGCGCAGCCCCGAACGTGCCGGTAGTGAAATTACTGCATTACATGAGATGTCGGCAAATATATTACCCGTTTAATCAAATGTCGAAATTTTGGCTATCGGTCCAGGAGCTAAAAGATAGGCCAATCCCGAGACCAGGCATCTCCTCCTCTCAGCCCGAACATCTCCTCCTCTCAAGCCCTGGTATCTCCTCCTTCCCCAGCTCGCCACCTCCTCTTCCCTAGCCTAAGCATCTCTCCCCCCAGCCAAGTATCTCCTCCTCTCCGGCCCTGGCATCTCCTACCCCCCCCCCGGCCTAGGCATATCTCTCCCAGTCCAGGCTTCTCCTCCCCCCCGGTCTAGGCATATCTCCCCCCATCCCAGGCATCTCCTCCTCCCCGGTCCAGGCATCTCCTCCCCCTGTCTGGGCAATCTCTCTTCTCCAGCCAGAGAACCTCCTGTTCCTCAGCCCAGGCATCTTCTCCCCCGAATCCTGGAACCCCTACTCATCGTCCAGCATGGAGATATTTTTCAATCGACTAAGTTCGTGATCGTATTCCATAGTGACCTTCATGGGATCCATGGCGTCATTTCCCATATACAATCATGATCTTAGCCGATTGAACAATAGTATCCACTGATGAGAAACAATCCTTTATCGGTTGGCTATCGGTTGACGACAACTCATGAACTTCCCTGCTAACCCTCCGTCAGAGTCCCTACACCCTCATACGGTCCGGCGGTGCCGTGGCCCATGAAAGTCGCGCCGTCCAACACGGCAACATGTTGCGGAGTGCTCGCCATCTGTGCCCCGGAAATCTCTTTTACAACAACCATCCACTCCTAGAAACAAGGCAACCACATTATATCGCGTGACTTTCAGTCCAGTTCGCCACATAGCCTGCGGTATCTTGGCATCATGTCGTGTTCTACGTGTAACGTGTGCAGGGAAATGATGAATTATTAATATTGCAAAGACTAGAGAGCTAAACAGTACAAATATTATTGATTTCGTTATTTATATTTATGGAGTCGATGATAAAAGAATTGACAATTAGCTTCCTCTTCCTTATCATCACCTCATTGTCGGAGAAAAGAAGGAGTTGCATCCTTCATTTTTTCCGATTTCGTGCTCGGTCCTTCTGACTTTAGCTGGACGGTTCCGGGTACTTGCTGGCCCTTGCTCCCCATGGTCATGTGACTCGCGTCGGGGATGTTCTCAGGGTTCTGCCGTATGGGAATGCTGTTGCCGAGGAGGGAATCAAATGAAGGGAAGTTCGATAGTCTGCAGGATTAACCTGATTACGATGTTGATCGCGGTAATAAGTTTATTGTTCATCTGGTGCCAGAGGTGCCAGCTGGGCTACGCCGCTTGCCAGGACGAAATGACGATTTCGAGCCACGACGTGTTTGCATTTGAGGATTTTTCAATTGCAAGAGACTATTTAATTGATATTCAACTTCAAGAATATTTTATATGCAATATTGTAGAAACAAAGAATTATAGCGGGTTATATTTATTGCTCAATATAATTTTAAGGAATAATCAAATCAAGGATCTTAAGCGTTATCAATCTGACGCAGATTATTATGTTAAACAAAATTTCCTTAATAATTTACCATTTTGCAGATATTATAGTGCTGAGTTCCAAATAGCAGAACAAAAATATGGTTATTTCTCCCATCTAATATTCAATTCTGATTTGATTAATTATCGAATTATAATCAATACGATCGAATTTCAACAAAACATATTGCACAAAAATGAAAGCAAAATCAATAATGAAATTTATTTGCAAAAATGTAAAATAATTTATATAAAATGGGATATGTTTAACAAAATTAAACAAATATTAATTAAAATAATTATTCTATATAATAAATTATATTGTCAAACTTACCAATTCCTGACGGATGAAGGATATTTAATGATTTTTGTTGCGAATTACTTGTATTTACCACAAACTCCTAAAGCATATAAATCGGTAAATGATTTGAATCCTGATATATCAGAACAAATGATTCATGGGTATTTCCCTGAACGTATTGACTATGTCCGTAATCCTGGACGTCTTCAAGAAGCGTTACATAGCCTTGAAACTGAATTGCGATTGAACAATAATGCTCCCATCAGCCTTCTTATGAAAAAAACAGGATTGTCACAATCAACCGTATACGTACGCCGTAAGGATTTTTTTGTCAAAGGATATATTCCTGAACTGAATAAGAGAGGTTGCAAAGAGGGTGAACGGAGAAAATTAAGCGATTATGAATTCTCAATAATTAAATCTGTTATATCTTCCTCTTATCCGTGCAATTTCAATTTGCCTCACATTAGCTGGAGCGGCAACGCTGTTAAAGAATTAACTTTTGAATTAAATGCAATAGATATATCACGGGGAACTGTCTCAAATTACATGCACAGAAATGACTGTACTTCTAGGAAGGCAGGACAACTGTCGTGCAGACAAGATCCTATAGCTATTCGTAATTTCACAACATTTTTGACGAAGTGGCATATCGAAGAATCTTTCATTGAAGGAGGTCATCTATATACTTGTGATGAAGTTGGATTTGACTCTGATCCCGTTAACGTGATGACGTATGCTCCGAAAAACATTACTGCAACTGTATTGACATCTGGAACAAGATTTCACACAAATGCTGTCTGCTCTATATCAATTGATAGTCCAATGCGCTATATGATATATGATACAACGATGACCCGTGAAGTATTTATTAAATATATGAGGGATATGATACGTTCAAGCGGCGGAAAAAAGATCTTTATGTTCGTTGACAATCTCAGAGTGCATCATAGCAAAGCTGTGCAGGCTTTTGTTTCCGAGCACCGGGACCAGATCGTGTTGATCTACCTTCCGGCCTACTTTCCCCAGGGCAATCCATCTGAATACGGTCACAATCACGTAAAGAAGGAATTAGGCAAAATCCCTCATGCTCGTTCAAAAGAGGAATTCCATAACACTATTTTTAAAAAATTATTCGATTTGTCTCGTAATCAGCCGCTGATCGCAAAATTTTTTGCGAAGAAGGAGACAAAATATTTTTTAAAGGCCTATGAGGATGTCCGTTACACATTCGAGCGTTGTCAGGCTTATGGCGTTCCTTTCATTAGCCAGATCGACAAGAGTCATGACAGAAACGACCAAAACTCCCTGTGGAGTCTTCTCCAAGCTTTTAATGAAGCAGTTGACAGGAAGATAGTTGCCGAAATCGTTTTCAGCATCAAGGCCAAGGCGGAAGGCGACGCGCGTGAAAAGGTCAGGACTGCAAACACTGTCGATGCCAACGCCATGGCCGAAGAAGCATTCAGAGAAAAGTCCGAAGCAGACGCCCACGTCAAGGCCGCCGGCGAAGACGTTCGCAACGCCAGGGACAAGTTTAACGCCGAAGTTTCCAGGCTGTCCGAGGAGACTTTCCGCGCGAAGGCAGGCCCCGATAACTCCGTTGAACCCGGGTCTGGCGAAGAGACAGGTGCCGGAGCCGCCATCGTGGCCAAGTTTCAGGCCGACATTCAAGCCATGGCGGAAGCCGCTGAGGCTTACTGGGCGAAAGTCCCGGTTTCCGGCGAGGCAGGAGACCGGGACGAGGTCCAGAAGGCTTCTCGCGCCGTGACACTGACCTTTGTCCGAGGCATCGTAGGGTGCCTTGTTAGACATCTGAAGGAGGCCGATGCTTCCCTCGAGACTGCAGGCGCCGGCCCCCGCCTTCTCGAAGATGGTGTCTGCTCCTTGATCAATGCCTATGCCTCCGCCAAAACAGCCGGAGCAAAGCCTGCCGAACCTGATCAGGCCGGGACCTCCGCCACCTCGGGCCCGGACAAGCCCAAGCGCCGCCGAGGCAGGCCCCCCAAAAAGGTGCCATCCTCTGATACGACCGAGCCCGGGGTCGACGCCGGCAAGGCCGTGACCCCCGCAACCTCCTCCAAGGCCGGGACCAGGGCCGGGACAGGCAAGGCCGTGACCCCCGCGGCCTCCTCCAAGGCCGGGACC
>JAISFP010000114.1 GCA_031263525.1 Deltaproteobacteria bacterium
AAGCCGTCCAGTCCCCGGAGGTAGGCCTTCCAGGCCCTGGAGGAAAGCCGTCCTGCACCAGCAATGATGAAGCTCTTGGTCCTGCTGTAGGTTCCCCCGCTTTGTCTGTGAACAGATACAATTTTTGTAACTGTTCAGGTGACCCTCTATTGAGGGGATTTATGAAGAAAGAGAGCCCAGATGAGGACCCCTTTAAGTTTAAGAGTCAACAATGGATACTTCATTTAAAGTGGAAAAGTTTTAGTAGAGGGCATTTGGTTGGAAAGGCCCCCCTGTTGAGCTCCTCTTGGGGAGGCATCTGAACAGTTACAAAATTTTGACTTCCTATTTCCATCCCTGTGCTGTTTTCCAGGTAGGGAGAGCTGAAACTACACTTGCTAGACGACAAATCGGTGTAGGAAGTCCAGCTTTCTGGACACGATATTCGAGACGTTCCGGGAATAAGGCAACTTTCCGCCTGATGATTGCGGGCCGATGACGGGGCCCGACATATCAGGTCACTGGGGAGCGCGGATCCCGCCTGAATCTGTCGCCGGGGGACTCTGCGCGGGGCTTTCAGTGAGAGCCGGATCACCCGGAGCCGGCTGTTGCCCGTTGTTCGTGTCTGGTGCTCGCTGCCCGGTAGTGGAAGCAGACGGACTACTCTTTAAATCTAACTTGAGCTGCCATATGCTATCGGACAATACCTTCATTTGGGCTTCCTGGATAGGCATCCATTTTTCGAGCTTGCTTGAGCTCTCATTCACCAAGTTGAATATCAAGGTAAAAAGGAGAGCTATAAACGCTGTAGAAATAACAGCGATTAAGCCGATGGTTGCCCTAAACGATTTGAGCTCAGATGCAATCTTCTCAACATCTTTGGAAAGCAACTTAACCTCGGCGGAATTCGCCTTAACCTCGGCGGAAAGCGACTTACCCGTGGTGGAAAGCTTCTTAACCTTGGTAGAAAGCGACTGAAACTGGCTGGAAAACTGGGTGGAATTCTCCTCAATCTTGGTGGAAAGCGACTCAAGCTGGGTGGAAATCGACCCAAACTGCTCGGAAATCCACTTAAACTGGGTGGAATTCGACTCTACCGTGGTGGAAATAGCCTCAATCTGGGCAGTATTCGACTCCACCTTGGTGGCAATCGTCTCAATCAGGGCGGAATTCGACTCCACCTGGGTTGAAAGCGACTTTAAAGTTAGAGCGTTTTCAGGAGTCAGGTTAAAGAATGCCAGGTCTCCGGTTTCCGGATCCCTCAAAGCATCCAGAAAAGACTTGCGGGCAAAGTCAGCCTCTTCTTTCGACGCTGACTTGTCCAGGAGATTTCGCAAAATAAATAAAGCGCTCGGTTTCTGGCTGTCGTCCGTGATATTTTGCAGGCCCTCAGAGGTGCCGGGGTTCGGGGTTGGCATGGCCGTTAACCCTCCTTGATAAAGGCATCTTACCATGAAAAGGTGTTCAATGACAAAGATTTTCAGTAGCTGTTCAGGTGCCCCTCTATTGAGGGCCTTTTCGTAGAAAGAGAGCCCTAATGAGTAACCCAAGAAGTTAAATTATCAACAATGGACACTTCATGTGGTGGAAAAAGTTATCTAGAGACCCTTTTAGCTGGGAAAACCCTCCTGTTGAGCTCCTCTTGGGGGGGCCCCCCCCATGTCTATGTGTCGAGGGGGGGCTCTGGCCAGGATAGAGATGGCGCAGAAATTGCGGTGACAATGATGCGTGTCACTGTTCCAAGCGTCCTGCCTTAGAGCGTGAAGGCCGACCGGGTTCTCCTGGCCTTAGGCCCGGCTGTCTTCATTCGCCTAAGAGCCTGCCAGCTTTACTGGCATTCCGCCTTCCCCGTCCGACGGCTCCGCCAGGTTCTGTTCCGAGGGTCCAGGCCGACTTCCACGGCCTCCGGCCCTGTCAGGTTCTCTTCCGATGGTCACGGGCGGCATCTCACTACGCCTGCCCGCCCGGCATCTCATTACGCCTGCCCGCCCGGCCTTCTTCAGTACAACTGGCACTACCAGTTACCCTGCCTGAACCTCTCGCCGGGGGTGGAGGACTGGACCGCCCTGGGGGGCTGGGGCCCGCCGCGGGCCGCGGGGGTGAGCTGGTCGGTCTTGTGGACACCGTAGAGCCTCCCCTCCTCCAGGGCGGCCCGCTCGGCCGCGTAGAAGTCGGTTAGGAAGTCCCGGCACTCCTGGGGGGACATGTCCGGGGGGAGGGTCACGCCGATCTTCGCGGCGATCTTCCCTGCCACCTTGAAGAGGGGACCCTCGTGGCCCGGGCGGAGGGGCTTGCGGAGGATCTCCTCCAGAACCATGAGCTCGTAGTCCCCGTAGATGGAGAGCTGGCCCTTGGTGAAGCTCCAGCGCCTCTTGGACTGGTCCGGCTCCGGGGCGGCCAGGTCCGGGGCCAGGGTCGGGGCGGGCGCGGCTATCACCAGGGTGTCGGCCAGCATGTCGCCGGCCCTCATGCGGTCGCGGTTCCAGACCGGGAGGAGGGTGATCGCGAGGAGCCAGATGACGGCGAAGACGGGGCCGCCTATGCCCAGTCCGTCCTCCACCACGAGCGAGATGAGCGGCAGGAAGATCTCGAACTGCCTGGTCACGTTGCGCATGACCACGGCGTAAGGGGACAGGGCCCCTCCCTTGCGGCTTATGACCTTGATCCGCATGGCCCGCTTGCCGGGCGTGGACCCCTGCCAGGCGAGCTCGAAGTAGATGAAGTAGACGTTGTTCACGATGAAGCTCATGAAGGCGGTGATCGTGAACAGGAGATGAGACCCCTCGCCCAGGAGCCTGAACGGCACCACGAAGATGAGAACGTTCAGGCCTATTATGAGGAACGCGTCGTACATGAAGGCCATCAGCCGTTCCAGGCGGGAGGCCAGCTTCAGCGAGAGCATCGCGCCTTCCGGGGACAGGAGCATCCTCTCGGAGCCGTCCTGGACTGCGTTGAACTCCTTGAAGCGCCAGAAGGCGGAAGGCTTCCGCAGGGCGGTTGGGTAGCCGCCCCAGGCGGGCGGCGGCTGGGAGAACAGCCAGCTCTGGCCGCCTCCCCGTGGGGCCGCCTGGGGCATGCCATGCTGGAACTGGCCCTGCTGGGGCATGCCCTGCTGGAACTGGCCCTGCTGGGGCATGCCCTGCTGGCCCTGGAACTGGCCCTGCTGCGGCATGGCCTGCTGGCCCTGGAACTGAGCCTGCTGCGGCAAGCCCTGCTGGCCCCGGAACTGGCCCTGCTGAGGCATGGGCTCCTGGCCCCGGAACTGGCCCTGCTGGGGCATGGGCTCCTGGCCCCGGAACTGGCCCAGCTGAGGCATGGCCTCCTGGTCCCGGAACTGGCCCTCGGGCGGCATGTCCTGCCGTTCCTGGAACTGGCCCTGGGACGGCAAGCCCTGCCGGCGCTGGAACTGGCCCTCGGGCGGCAAGGCCTGCTGGCCCTGGGGGGACTGCCCCAATGGTTGCAGGCCCTGCTGGAACTGCCCCTGCGATGCCGTGCCCGGGGGGTGCTCCCCTCCCGGCGTCCCGGGGCCCTGAGGGCCCTGATGAACGGGCTGGCTCACGACTCCTCCCTCCCCCGGTAGCCGAAGTACCAGAACCAGAACAGGGCCGTGAAGAGGGCGAAGAAGGCCCGGCCCGCCGTGAAAGTTATGAGCTGTCTGAATCCGCCTTCCAGGATGGAGGCTGCGAAGAGCATCATGATTGATCCGAGGACGACGATCCCGGCCCGCGATCCGGCACGGGACAGGGCCTGCTTGCGGGGCAGGGCGCCGGGGAGGAGGATGGCCTGGGCTATCGAGAGACCGGCCCCCGCGGCCAGGAATATGGCCAGGAGCTCGGTCACCCCGTGGATGAAAAGCCAGGCCAGGTAGGGAATGGCCAGGCCCTTCTGGGCATGGAGGGAGATGACCGCCCCCAGCACCTGCCCGTTTTTGAAGAGGAGGGCGGCGGTCGGGACCCCCAGGGCGAAGGACAGCGTGAAGCAGAGGAGGGCCACCTTGCTGTTGTGGCGGAAGAGGAAGTTCGCGAAGTGGAGGAAGGTGTCCTCGAAGCCCGGCCACTCGGCGAAGATCTCGTTTTCCAGGATCTCCTGGGCGCTGTCTGAGGGGGAGACCGGCGCCTGGCTCGCGGGGATGATGTCGTGATAGTTGTTCATGTCCGCGTTGACCAGGAGGTAGCCGGACAGGAAGCCCGCGAGCATCAGGACGAAGCTCGAGAGGACGTGGATCCGGATCCCCCGCACTGCCGCGGGGAAGTCGCGGGAGACGAAGCGGCGGAAGACCTCCCAGAGGGTCTCGCGTGGCCCGTAGACCGCTATGTAGGCCCGGAAGGAGAGGTTCTCGAGATAGACGAGAAGCCTCCTGTCGAGTATGAGGTTCCGCGCGAGCGAGAGGGACGACACCGCCACCTGGTAGAGGCCGGGAAGTTCCAGGGCCTCGGGCGCCGAGAGCGACCTGGCCCCCTTCTTGTCCATCTTGCCCAGCAGGGTCTCGAGACGGGTCCAGCTCTCCTCGCGGCCCTTCCGGAACCTGGCGCTCCGCAGGCCCTGCTCCGCCTTGGACATGGGAGGCGGGTCCTGGCCGGGGCCCGTGTCCCCGAAGGGGGAGGGCGCCCCGAAACCCTGGCCTCCCGCCGGGTGCATGCCGAAAGGCGCTCCTGGGTGGGGGTGGCCCTGGTATGGAGGTGCCTGTTCCTGGTAGCCCTGCGGCTGTGCGCCGGGCTGCATCCCTGCCGGAATCGTCCAGCCCTGATCCCTCGGGTACAGTCCCGTGTAGGGCTCTTCAGGAAGGGTCCCTGGCTGGGGAGCCTGGCCCGGATAGGTCCCTGGCTGGGGAGCCTGGCCCGGATAGGTCCCTGGCTGGGGAGCCTGGCCCGAATAGGTCCCGTTCTGGGGAGCCTGGTCCGGATATGACCCTGGCTGGGGAGCCTGGCCCGGATAGGCCCCGGCCTGTTGAGGCTGTCCAGGATAGGTCCCGTCCTGGGGAGCCTGGCCCGGATAGGCCCCGGCCTGTTGAGGCTGGCCCGGATAGGTCCCGTCCTGGGGAGCCTGGCCCGGATGGTCTCCGGCCTGGGGAGGCTGTCCAGGATAGGTCCCGTCCTGGGGAGACTGGCCCGGATAGGGCACTGCCTGGGGAGACTGGCCCGGATAGAGCACTGCCTGGGGAGACTGGCCCGGATAGCTCCCGTCCCGGGGGGGCTGGCCGTCCATCACAGCATGCCCCGCTGCTTTATCATGAGGTAGCGGTTAAGGAGGGCCGGGCCCGCCTCGGTGGGGGGCAGATCCAGCGACCAGACGCCCATGCGGCTCACGCGCTCGAGCGCCACCGCGCGGTCGCGCATGAGGCTCTCGGCTATCACGCTCTCGGCCATGGAGCGGTAGTCGCCGGGCGCCCTCGCGGCGAGCCGGGCGGTCTGCGGGTCCGGGGTGGACACGAAGATGACCAGGTGTCTCCGGCTCAGGAGCTCCAGGCAGTCCATGAGAAGGGACGCCCCGGCCGAGTCGCCGAACTCGGTGAAAAGGACGACCAGCGTCCTGTGCCGGAGCCGCGAGGCGAGCTCGGTCAGGCACAGGGTGAAGTTGGTCTCCTCGGTGCGGTAGTCGAGCCTGGACGTGAAGCGCTGGAGCTTCAGGAAGAAGGAGGGGGTCCTGCCGGGGGAGAGGAAGCTCCTGAAGGTCGAGTCGAAGCCGCAGGAGCCCACCAGGTCCCCGCTCTTCAGGGACAGCCAGCCCAGGAGGAGCCCGGCCCTCACGAAGTGGTCGAGGCGGGGGAGCCCGCCCACGGGCTCGCTCATGAGCCTTCCCGTGTCGAAGCCCAGTACCACCCGGCTGTTGCGCTCCATCCGGAACTCCTTGGCCAGGAGCCTCCTGTGCCTCGCGGAGCGCTTCCAGTCGATGAAGCGGTTGTCCATGCCCTTGCGGTACTCGGAAAGGTTCTCGAACTCCGACCCCTCCCCCTTATGGGGGAGGGTGAGCGACCCAGTGGCCCCCTCGCGCGTGAAGAAGGCGAGAGCCTCGGCATGCACCCTCCTCACGTCCTGGACGATCTCGCAGTCTTGGAGGAGGGTCCTGGACGTCCTCGTCTCGGCGAAACCCAGGGGCCCCCGCCAGCTCATCCACAGGGCCTTGAAGCGCACTCCCCCCCGGCGCACGGGCACCACCTCGAGCTCTGCCTCGCCCTCGCCTCCGTTCGTCCCGCACAGGACGGAGGGGTGGTCCTTCACGGGGCCAAGGATCTCCATGAGAACCCTCACCTGGAGATCGCCCTTGACGCCGGGGAGCCTCACCGGTATCCGAAAGGCCTCCGCCGCCCCGGCGAACAGGAGTTTCGGCGGGACGAAGTCCGTCTCGAGCGAGGCGGCGGGGGGGCTCTTGTAAACGTCGTAGAGGAACAGCGCCAGCGCCAGGGCCGGGATGTAGAGCGCGGCCATGACGCTGCCCGGCATGGCGGTGAGCACGACCGCGGCTATCGGGACGGAGCAGGCCAGCGTCACGGCGCATCTGGGCGTGGGGAGGATCATGGGTGAGGGGTCTTGTTCCTTCTCGGGGCCGGGGGTTCAGCGGGGGCGTCGGGGCCAGGCAGCCAGGGTTACGGGTCGGTCGGGGGGTTCTCGGGGGGGCCTGGGCCCGGCATCCAGGACGACGGGTCGGCTGGGGGGGCTCCGGGGGGGCCTGGGCCCGGTATTCAGGACGACGGGTCGGCTGGGGGGGACTCGGGGGGGTCGGGGCCCGGCACCCAGGGCGACGGGTCGGCAGGGGGGGGCGGAGCCCGGCATCCAGGGCGACGGGTCGGACGGGTTTCTCGGGGGGCGTTAGAGCCCGGCATCCAGGGTGACGGGCCGGCAGGGGGGCTCGGGGGGGACGGGGCCCGGCATCCAGTGCGACTGGCCGGCAGGGGGGGCTCCGGGAGCCGGATGAACGGGGCGCCTGCGGCCTGAAGGGGGCGAAGGCGGGGAATTGACGGCGGTCAGGGTTCGGCGCGGGGCGGAGGGCCTCGGGCCTCCAGGAGCCGGGCGGGAGGGACGGCCTACCTGGGCGCGGGGATCTGGTTTAAGATCTCGTAGACCGCCCGGTCCGGCGTGAAGCCCTCGATGTCCGAGGAAGGGGTCATGACCAGGCGGTGGCGGAGCAGTGGGGCGGCCAGGATCTTCACGTCGTCTGGAATGGCGAAGTCCCTGCCGTGAAGGGCCGCGTAGGCCCGGGACGCGGCCGAGAGCATGGCGGCAGAGCGCGGCGAGGCCCCGGTCTCCACGGCGGGGTGGGCCCGGGTGGCGCGGACCACGTCCACCACGTAGGCGGCGAGCGGGTCGGCGAGCTTCACCAAGGCCGCGGCCGCGCGGGCGTAGGCCACGTGCTCCTTGGTGGCCACGGCGGCGACGCCCAGGCTCGAGGGCTTGGGCATGGAGGGCTTCGAGCCGTGGCGGCGGACTATCTCGATCTCCTCGTCCCGGGTGGGGTAGTCCAGGAGGACCTTGAAGAGGAAGCGGTCCAGCTGGGCCTCGGGGAGGGGGTAGGTGCCCTGCTGCTCGATGGGGTTCTGGGTGGCGGCGACCAGGAAGTCGTCCCCCAGGTCCAGGGTGCGGCGGTCTATGGTCACGGCCCTCTCGCTCATGGCCTGCAGCAGAGCCGCCTGGGTCTTCGGCGGGGTGCGGTTTATCTCGTCCGCCAGGAGTATCTCCGTGAACACCGGCCCCGGCGTCAGAGTGAACTCGTTCGTCTGGAAGTTGAAGAGGTTCGTGCCGATTATGTCGCCCGGCATCATGTCCGGGGTGAACTGGATCCTCCCGAACTGCAGTCCCAGGCTCATGGCGAAGGACTGCACCAGGAGCGTCTTGCCGGTGCCCGGCACGCCCTCCAGGAGAACGTGGCCGCCGCACATGAGCGAGCAGAGGAGGAGCTCCAGGGCCCCCTCCATGCCGACGATGACCTTACCGACCTCGGCGCGCACCGCGCCCGTTATTCTTGCCACCAGTTCCAGGTCCAATTTCCGCCTCCTCCTTCCAGAGGTGGAGCCTCCCCGCGAAGAAGAGGAGACGCGATGCCGAGGGGGCGGGGAGCGAGAGCTCCCTTTCCGCCTCGGCGGCCAGTTTCACGAGACTCCAGGGCCCCCTAGAGGGGGACCTGGCGTCCAGCCACGCGACGAGCGCCTGGCGGTCCCTTCTGGCGGCTGGCGGGGCCTTCAGCCCCCGCGCGGCCGAGTTCACGACCGAGTCCATGTAGCGCCGGAACAGATCCTTCCGCATGGGCCCGCGCTCCAGGATGAGCGCGGTGTTCGCGATGAGCCCGGCCTTCCCGAAGCTCATCTCAGGCTGGCGCTCCTCCGGCCACATGCGCTTCATGCCGAACAGGAGCAGCAGGAGCGCCGCCAGGAACGCCAGGAGTATCGGGCCGGTCTCCGGGGACGTGAGGTTAAGGAGGAGCCGGGGCAAAAAGCCGCCGCGCCCGCCGCCCGAGCCCCGGCGCGGGAGGTGCGACTCGTCGAAGGTGATGGTGGCCGTCCTGGGAAGGTCCAGGCTCCACAGGTCGGCCAGCCTTATCGCGAACAGGAGGTTCTGCCCTCTCACTATCCCGTGGTTGGAGGTGATGTCGGGGTCCGAGACCAGCCAGATCCTGGGGCCGTCGGTCCTGAGCAGCTCGCCCACCAGCACCCCGTCGCGGGAGGCGACCACGGGCCTCAGGCCCTCGGGGGAGAGGAGCTGCACGGGGTTGCCCCCGAAGTCCGGGACGACGCCCAGATCGTTTATGCCGAACGACTGCTGGGGATTCGCCGTCACGAGACGCGGCCCGCCGGGCCCGTCCGGTCCGGGGCTGGACTCCTTGCCGTCCCCGCCGGCAGCTTCCAGGAGGGTCCTGAGGACGTAGTCGTGGGTGGTGTAGGGGAGCCGCGCCTCCTTGACCCAGCCGCTCTTGAACTGGTCCCTCCGTACCACCCACTTCGGGAGCACGGCGAGGACCCTGCCCCTGAACTCGCCGAGCTCGGAGGCGTTCTTGCCCGACCCCAGGAAGGCCTCGGTGTCGGCCAGGACGAGCCCCGCGAGCGGCCCGGACGGGAGGGGGGCGTCGACGAGCCTCCGCTCCACCTGGGGCCGGTGCTCCCGCAGGACCTCGTAGAATGCCTCGTGGCCCAGCGCGGACGAAGAGTAGGACCCGTAGGAGCTGTCCCTGACCACCGGCGAGCGCTGCGGAGCGGGCCGGGCCCCTCCGCCCTCGGGGGCCCTGCCCTTCGAGATGACGACGACCGCTATGAGGGCTGCCAGGAGAGCCAGGGCGGCGACCAGGGCAGGGAACGGGATCCTGCTGCCGCCGCTCACGGAACGTCCGCCTGGCCGGAGGGGCCGGCTGACGGGAGCTGTGGTGGAGCCGGAGCGGCATGGGGGGCAGAGTGCCCGTGACCGGGAGCCGCGGGTCCGGAACTATCAGGCGCGGCGGAGGCTCCGGATTGGGGCCAGGCACGGGGGCCGGCCTCCGTCAGGGGAGCGGAGTATGAGGAAAGGGCGGTCTCCGCCTGGAAGGCGGAGTCTGCGGAGGGGGAGGTCCCCGGCTGGGGGGCGGAATATAGGGAGGCGTTGGTCCCCGCCCGGGTGCCGGAGTCAAGGGAGGGGTCGGCCCCAGGGTGGGGGGCGGAGTCAGGGGAGTGGGCGGTCCCCGCCAGGGGGGCGGAGTTCGAGGGGGAGGCGGACACCGGCTGGGGGGCGTAGTCAGGGGAGGGGGAGGCCTCAGGCTGGAGGGCGGGAGCGCCTCCGGACGCGTGGTCCGGACGCGGTCTTGCGCGGTCCAGGGCGGCGGCCGCAGCCGGGGAGACGGATCCCAGGAGCCGTCCGAAGCTCTCACGGGCGGATTCGTAGTGATCCTTGCCCAGTGGGTATCCCCCGAACCAGGCACCCTCGGTCATGAAGACCAGCTCCCGCAGGGACTCGTCCTCGGTGTGGTTCAGGGGCAGCGCGGGGAGAAGCTCGCGGGAGGTCATGTGCGGGGGGACCTTCAGGCGGTCGCGCCGCCTGAAGGCGTCGAGGCCTTTCAGGAGGAGAGCATGCACGGCCTCGCTGAACAGTCCCTTCCCCGCCAGGGCGTCAGCGTCGTCGCGGATGCCCTTCAGGGCGGCGTCGAGTTCGCTCCTGGGGCGGGCGGCGGCGGGGGCGGCCTTTTCAGGGGCCTCCGTCCTGTTCCTCCTGCTCTTTCTGACATGGGCCACCAGGATGAAGGCCAGCACCACGCATCCGCCGATGGCCAGGGCGGTCGCCGCCCTGGCCAGCGAGATGGGCGGCTTGGGGATGTCCGGGAGCTTGGGGCTCTCCTCCGGCCTGTACATGGGCAGCTCGGTCTGGATGCCCTTTTCCTTCACGGTCTTGCGGAGATGCCGCTCGAGTTCGGCCTGCCCTCCGTCCAGTCTGTTGGGCGAGCCGTCCGGGCCGTCGGGGGTGGGTGCCACCGCCGCGAGGGCCGTGCCGCCTGCGCCATGGGGGAATACGCCGGAGGCTCCGGCGCCGAACGGCAAGCCGGTTCCCTGGAATTCGTAAATGCTACCGAAAAACCCGCAGATCAACAGCGTGACTGCCCCTAGTGTCAGCAGGTACGCTAGGAACCCGGCTGCAGCGGGCCTCCGCCCCTTCCCGGAAAGGCGCGAGGGTCCGGCACCCGCGCGGGAGGCTGGTCCCCGGGGCGGGATGGGGCTGGGGACTGGGTGCTCGTGGGGCATGCTACCTCGTGCGGGTCAGGAAGGCGGGAGCCGGGGACGCGGGCAGGCCTTTAAGGCGGGGAAGGCTGGACGGGCGGTCCTGGCGGGTCCGCCATTATCCCACATCTGGGGAATCATGGCAAAGTCCCGGAAGGAGCTGGAGAAGCGGCAGAAGCGGGAGAAGCGGCCGAACGAGCGAGAGCCCGGCAGGCGTGCCGCCCAAGGGCCCCCGACCGGTCATGGAGCGGCGGCTGGCGGGCTTTCGGGCTGGAAGAGTCGGCTTTCGGGCGAGGGGCTGGCGTGGGCTGGCACCTGAAGTCTCCGGTCGGGGGGCCTGCTTACGGGAGAGGGACGGACGGTGGCTGGCCTCTGGGGGTTCCAAGCGTGATCGTTTTGTTTTTGTCGGTTCAGGTTCAATTTTCGTCCGGTCGTGTCCGGCAGGGCCGGCTTCCTGAGGCCGGCTTCTGGGAGCAGTGCAGGCGGGCCTGGGCTCTGGCGTTTCAGGTCGGCTTCTGCTCGTTTGAGTCAGTTCCTGTTCATGCTTCAGGCGGGCAAGCCCAGTCAGGCGGCCGCCTTCCGGAGAAGGGGCAGGCAGGGTGAGGGTCCTGGAGAGACCGGCCGGAATCGGAACCGCCAGACCTGTTTCGCATTTTGGCTTGGGACTGGCCGGTACGGGCGGGTGAGCAACTGCCGGGTGAAGGCTTGCAGGCTGGGTGAGGGTCCTGGAGAGACCGGTCGGAATAGGAAACGCCAGACCTGTTTCGATTTTTGGCTTGGGACTGGCCGGTACGGGCGGGTGATCAACTGCCGGGTGAAGGCTTGCAGGCAGGGTGAGGGTCCTGGAATACAAGGATGTTCCCTTAACAGCAAGCTTGGTTCAGCATACAATTAAATTTGAAATTATTTAAAATAATTGTAACTGTTCAGGTGCCCCCACCAATGGGGACTCAACAGTGGGATTTTCCCTGCTGAAATGCCATCTACAGAAACTCTTCACCCTCACATGAAGTATCAATCATTGACTATTCAACTTCTAGGGTTCGTCATTAAGGCTCTCTTCCTCCGAAAAGGACCTCAATAGAGGGGCACCTGAATAGTTACAAATAATTAATGAATTAAAACACAGGTAATTTCAGAACAAGAGAGTGAATAAAAACGGTGAATTAAGAAAATATCAATTGAAATATGAAAAAGCAGTTTTAAATAATTATAAATTAAAAAAATAATATTTTGAGATGAGATAAGTATTGCTTTAATTATCATTGAGTTATTAATTTAATAATAATGGAATTAATTATTGATTAAATTGAAAATTAATGATGAAATATTCACACTTAAAAATCTGCATTATAAAATTTTACATCTCAATGTGGTAATAGTTTAACGATATATGGCCAGTTGTGTAATAAATTATAATAAATATATCTGATAGTAATATTATTTTTTTCTCTATTCCTTGTTAAAGAAAGGTAAGTATAGATAATAAATAAGTGATAAAAATTAAAATAGACAAAAATATTCTTCATATTTTGAATGAACTAGCAAAATGTCATGATGAATAATAGGTAATTAAACTGAAAAATTGTTAATATGATAAAAAAATTAATATAAATAATTTGCATTTGTATCTGTATAGAAGAGAAAATTCATACAAAAGATATTTCTATGGATGAAGATAAAACGGGCTGTTGTTGGACAAAAATCATTGTAGTCCGAGAATAGAATATGATTGTCTCCGATAGTGTCTGCAAAGTTATCGTCAGCGGACTGATGTGGCAAATAGACTCGATATCAGCCCTGTATCCTGAAACGTATCTGTTCACAGACGAAAGCAGAGGAATATACGACAGCAGGCCAGACATCCTCAATTCCTGGTGCAGGACGGCTTTCCTCTGGGTCCAGAGCGGCCTTCCCCAGGTCCAGAGCGGCCTTCCTCCAGGTCCAGAGCGGCCTTCCTCCAGGTCCAGAGCGGCCTTCCCCCAGGTCCTGAGCGGCTTTCCTCCAGGTCCTGAGCGGCTTTCCTCCAGGTCCAGAGCGGCCTTCCCCCGAGTCCAGAACGGACTTCCTCCAGCTCCAGAGCGGTCTTCCCCCAGGTCCAGTGCGGCCTTCCACCAGGTCCAGAGCGGCCTTCCCCCGAGTCCAGAACGAACTTCCTCCAGCTCCAGGACAGGCTACCTCCGTGGCCAGGGCAACCTACCCGTGAACGGATACCCTGAAACATGATTTCCGTAGAGTCAGCCTGCCACAAGGACGTGGAGCTTCCAGAAGGGCTCCCGTGTAGCTGAAAATCTGAGTGGTACAGGGCGGATTGGCAAACTATTGCATAACTTTCAAAGAAGTGGTAATTTCTGACAAAAGAAGGTGTCAACCTGATAAAGGCAGGACAGGAAGCTAGAATTTTCTTGCCAGTCAAGCTCTAGGCGGGAAAGGTCCCGCATCTCCACGGAAAGCCCCTCAGCTTCTCTGGTGCAGAATACCGCCTAATGCTTCTCTTCCACTGTTTCCGTCCCGATCCCCCGTCATGGACATATGAGAGCTCGTCCGGCCCTGTCGACAGAAAGTTAACATGACATGCCAAGAGAACTGCTGACCTGGGACGAGATGGCCAAGCGGGCGACTGAATTTCAGAAGGAATTTGAGTCCGCCTCCCGTGAAAACAGCCTCTCCCAGGCCTTCGTGACATCCCTGCTCCAAGTCTTCGGCGTTCAGAACCCCCGGGATGTCGGGGAGTTCGAGTACAGGATCTTCAAAAAAAGGGCCGTCCTGCGGATCGACTACCTTTGGAAAGGCGTGCTCGGCGTCGAGATGAAGACGAAGGGCATCAAGCTCGAAAAGGCGATGGAACAGCTGGAGAAGTACGTCGCCCACCTCGAGCCGGACGTGGCCCCGGAGCTCCTGCTCGCCTGCAACTTCGAGAGCATGTTCCTCAAGAATCGTATTGCCGGCGACAGCAGGACCTTTGACACGCGGGAACTTGCCCGGCACCTGCGGCTGTTCTCCCCGCTGGCGGGTCTGGGGACTCCGCCCCCTCTCGGCGAGCAGGCGCTTGCGGACTCCAGGGCGGCAGAGCAGATGGCCCGGCTCCATGATTCCATGAAAAGGCACGGTTACGAGGGCCATCACCTTGAGGTGTGGCTCGTCAGGCTCCTGTTCTGCATGTTCGCCGAGGACACCGGCATCTTCCCTGAAAACGTATTCAGAGAGTACGTCGAGGCGTCCCGTCCGGACGGGAGCGACCTCGCGGGGCGCCTGGGGAAACTCTTCGAGCACCTGAACACCTCCGACGAGGATCGGGCCAGGCGGGAGCTTCTCCCTGCCGAGTTGACGTGTTTCCGCTACGTCGACGGCGGCCTGTTCCAGGAGCCGATCCCGCAGGCAGAGTTCGACAGGGGGATGCGCAAGGCGCTTCTCGACTGCACTTCCTTCGACTGGAACGCCATAAGCCCTGCCGTGTTCGGCTCAATGTTCCAGGGCGTCATGAGCAAGGAAAAACGGAGGGAAATCGGAGCCCACTACACCAGCGAAGAGAATATCCTTAAGCTGATAGGCCCGCTGTTCCTGGACGATCTGCAGACTGAACTCCGTAGCTCGAAAGGGGATCCCGTGAGGCTCAATGATTTCCGAAAGAGTCTTGAGAGCCTCCGGTTCCTTGATCCGGCCTGCGGGTGCGGCAACTTCCTGATAGTCGCCTACCGCGAGCTCCGCAAGCTGGAACTGGCGGCAGTCGAGTTGCAGGGACTTCCGGACGACCTCCCGCTGTTCAACACGTTCCTCCGTGTGTCCGTCGAACAGTTCTCAGGCATCGAGATAGAAGATTTCCCATGCCAGGTCGCCCGCGTAGGCATGTGGCTGGCCGACCACCAGATGAACAGGGAGGCGAGCGAGAGGCTCGGGAAGCACATCGTCCGTATCCCCCTGGGAGAAGGCGCGAACATTATAAACGGAGACGCTCTTCGTCTCGACTGGGACGAGGTTTCTCCGAAGGGAACAAAGACTTACGTGCTGGGCAACCCGCCCTACGCCGGCGCCCGCATGATGACAAAAATTCAGAAGGACGGTCTGCTCAGTGTCTTCGGAAATCTCAAAGGCGCGTCCAATCTTGACTACGTGACAGCCTGGTTCCGCAAGGCCGCTGACTACGCCGAAGACTCGGACACGAAGTGCGCCTTCGTTGCCACCAACAGCATAGTCCAGGGCCTGCAGCCCGCTGTCCTTTGGAAGCCGCTGATGGAACGCGGCGTCCGCATAAATTTTGGCAGCAGATCTTTCGTGTGGTCCAACGAAGGGAAAGGCAAGGCCGCTGTCCACTGCGTAATTGAAGGTTTCAGTTTCTCCGAGACCCCGGGCGATCTCAACCACTATCTGCTGAAAGGGCCGGCTGCCTTTATTGTAAACAGGAGGACCCCAATCTGCGACGTGCCGGTCATGCTGTTCGGTAACCAGCCTATCGACAACAACAACTATATATTCACAAACGCCGAAAAAGTTGAATTTCTTCATAAGGAGCCTGGAGCAAAAAAATATTTCAAACGAATGGCTGGGGCTGAAGATTTCATCAGGGGGGGCGACAAATGGTTTATGTGGCTCGTGGATGCAGATCCGGGCGAGCTCAAGAAAATGCCGGAAGTCATGAAGCTAGTCAAGGCTGTCCATGATTTCAGACTTGCCAGCAAACGGCCAGGCACAAGGAAACTGGCTGAAACGCCGACCCGCCTGAGCATTGAAAATATTACCAGGTCCGACTCGCTTGCCTTCCCGTCGGTATCCTCGTCCAGGAGGAAGTATATACCCATTGGATTTGTCAAATCAGACGTAGTGCCGTCCAATCATCTTCTGGTAGTCCCCGGCGCTGATTTATATCATTTCGGAATTCTCACGTCTTCGATGCACATGGCATGGACCGCCACGGTCAGCGGGCGTATGAAGTCCGATTATGGATACAGCGTCGGAATTGTCTACAACAACTTTCCCTGGCCGAACCCGACGGAAAGCGAGAGGAAAAAGGTGGATGAGTGTGCCTGTGCCGTTTTGGAGGCAAGGGCGGCTTTCCCCGATTCGTCGCTGGCGGATCTGTATGACCCGCTCACCATGCCTCAGCAGCTGCTGAAGGCTCACCATGCTCTTGACCGTACAGTGGCGAGGCTCTACTGGTCCCTTGCCGGCGAGAGCGACGAGGCCATAGTGGCTCGTCTCATGAGACTCCACCAGAAGATCGTTGGGGCAAAGCCAGTTCCTTGAATGTTTTCTCCGCCGCCTTTCAAACGGTTAAACTTTCCGACACCTCATTGCATGCAACAATATTTCTTTCCAATATACCGTTGCATCACGAACTAAGTCGATTGATAATTGGCCCCACCTCCTTGGTTATTACCCGATTAATTGAATGTCGGAATTATGGCTGTCGGCCTATGGGCGGAAAGACTGGGAAACTGCCCAGCCCTGCTATCTCCTCGTCATGGTTCGCTCAAAACATGGAAGAAGATTCCGACATTTAATTAAACGGGTATTACCCGTTTAACCAAATGTCGGAATTAGGCAATCAGTCCAGGGGGGAAATGTCGGACAAACATCCAGTCATGGTATCTATTCGCTATGATTCGCTACTAAATTATGGAAGAAGATTCCGACATTTCATTAAACGGGTAATAATAGTAGCAGGACCGTCATATTTGATTCTAATCAAGTCTGTAGCATGTTGAAAAGAAATGCACGGGTCATGCATCTGTTTCATGGAAGAAATCGTTGGAGAGCATTAAATATCAATGAAACGGACAGCCACCTCATCACGTCCACGGATTGCAACGGCCAATGCTATTACGGTTTTACGGGCAGCCCTGTAAGGAGCAGCATAGTCGTTATTCATTATCGCTTTCTCTCCTCTGTTTAATGCCGCGGAAAGTTGCTTCCTGGCAGCTCCGTCTCGGCGTTTTTGTCCTTCTCGGTGCGTCTGATTCCCGCGGCACTCTTGCTCCTGCTGGCATTTTTGTCAATATTGCAGTATTTCAATTCGAATACCACACGTACCTTACTATTGAGAAACAATGTCATGTCGGACCTGCAAAGAGCACTAGATGTCTGGTCAAGGACCTCAATGCCTGAAGCGACAAAAGCCGCATGAAGCACGGCATGATAATGGTTTTCAGATGGAACGTGGTGCTCTGGTGCAAGAGAGGAAAGAAGGTTATGCAAAAGAGTGACCAATTTATCTGTGTTCTTATTTAAAATAGCAAGAGAAAAATTTTTAGTTATATCATTTAAATATTCTTCATTATTCAATGAAAAATCTTTTATAAATAAGGAAGTTGTAAAATTCTGGGAGATTTCCAAATTTGGCTGCCTGAAAGTGAACGCATCAGCCATGGTCCATTCACCGTTAGGAAAAACTTTTTTCTTGGTTTTTTTATCAATTGTTAAATATCCGCTGTGGAACAGCATGGGGACTGGCTTTATTGCCTCAAGGTCGACTTTCATGAGGCCTGCGACAAGATAACTGTCCAGTGTTGAGTTAAAATAACCCTGCGGATTTGCCCTCACAAGAGCAGACAAATGGGAAGGTTGTCCTGACAATGGCCAAAACGTGCCAAATCTGTTTTCGTCGAAAAAATTGATTATCGAGAATGGATTGTAAATATGATCTGTGCCGAGCCAGTTATAGCCGTCGTACCATTTATGAATTTTCGCCATCAGAGCTTTGGGTCCAGCATTCCACGCGATACTCTTGCTGGATTTCAGATCCTTAAGAGTATCTGGAAATCTGTTGCCGAAAAATGAAATTAACTCGTCTGAGGTGAAGGCGCAGATTGCTGCAAATGTAGACATTCACGATATGTCCTTAAAGTTGTTGGCTCCGGAGTCTAGGGAAATCATGCCGAACCTGGAGATACCGGTCACAAACGCGAAATGAACATAACGGATGTTTCTTTTAATGGACTGGTAGAAATCATGCAGAACTTGTCGATTTTCTAAGGCAAGGTCCATGTTTGATATATTACGCTTCCGGATAAATATTAGAAAATGTTGAAATCTTTCCCCACATTATGGGGGAGAGAGGTGGCAAAGAGATGCCAGATCTGGGGTCTTGCACTGATTTCTCACCCCTGGCACGATAGCCAAAATTCTAACATTTAACCGAACTCGTAATATGTCTGGTTACGGGAGAATCGTACTCGTCAACCAGAATGACAGTATCTCCTTTATTTTTTGTATGCAATGTCTTATTACGCTTCCGGATAAATATTAGAATATGTTGAAATCTTTCCCCACATTATAGGGGCGAGTCATGGCAAAGAGATGCCAGATCTGGGGTCTTGCACTGATTTCTCACCCCTGGCACGATAGCCAAAATTCTAACATTTAACCGAACTCGTAATAAGCAGTTGTTTCATCATGCTGTCCAATGAATCATCAGTCAATTCTATTTCTTGTTCGACAGTAAATTCTAGAAGATCTTTCTTGATAGTGCGCTTAGGATTTTCACTGGTCGCTATGTCGCCATAGGACATGTCCAAGAACATAACTGGGTGATTTTCGAACTGATAATCGCTCTGACCGATCCACAGCCCCTTGAAAAGGTCACGGTCGCCCTGAAACAACTCGCTTATGGTGTCAAGCAGGAGGGTCTTGCCGAAGCGCCTTGTCCTGGAAAGGAAACAAGCCTTGTATCCGTGACCATTGAGAATGTCGTATATGAATTTGTTCTTGTCAACGTAAAGATAATTACGCTGAATTATTTCCGCAAAGGGCCTATAGCTGGCACATAGCCGTTTGACCTTAACTTTTTCCTTGTCCTTTTCCATTTTCATTATTCCTGGGATGAGGTAGGCGGGGCCCGGGCCCAGGCGTGTCATGTGTCCTGGATCGCCAGTGGCATCGGCCCGGACGGGCCATTTCCGGTTCGGGATGTGTCGCCGGGTGGCCGGGGCAGTGACGTGTCCGGGCACCCGGCCGGGGACGGGGGCGTCACGTCAGGGGCCCTAGGACCCGTCCGGGGGAGGCGGTTCCGGGGGCAGGGGACCCTTGCCGCTGAAAGGCGTCTCCGGGCCTGCCTTGCCGGTCCCGGTATCGCCCGCGATCTCGTCAGGCGCGGGCGTCATGTCCCAGGGCCCGCCCCCTGCGGGCCGTCCGGGCCGTCCGGGCCAGGCTGGCCCTCGAGGCCATTCAGGCCTTTCAGGGTTGTCCGGGCCTCCCGTGCGGCCAGGGACTCCACGGTCTCAGCGGCTGCCCTCTCCGCCCGTGCCTCCTGGTCCGGAATGCCGTTCCCGGCGTCGCCCCCCTCCGGGGCGTCCGGTGCCAGGGCGCCCTCCCTGGCCCTCTCGGCCTCCTTGCGCTCCGCGTCCCTCAGGTAGAGGGGGATGATCTCCGAGGGGGGGCCTGACTTCGCGATCCTGCCGCCTTCCAGCCAGTACAGGACGTCGCAGAGTTCCACCGTGGTGAGGCGGTGGGCGATGACCACGGTGGTCACCCCCTCGCCGGCCTCGTGGAGGGTGCGGCGGATGAGGTTCTCGCTGGCCTGGTCCAGGGCGCTCGTGGCCTCGTCGAAGAGTAGCACCTGCGGGTCGGAGTACAGGGCCCTGGCTATGGCCACGCGCTGGATCTGCCCGCCCGAGAGGCTCTGCGAGGAGCTGGAGAGGGGCATGTCCAGGCCCCTGGGGTCGGTCTCGGCGAAGTCCGCCGCCGCCCGGGCGAGGGCCCGCCTGACCCTGGCCTCGTCCCTGGCCCCGCCCCAGTCGGCGAAGGCGACGTTCTCGGCCAGGGTCCCGTCCATCACCAGCGGGTTCTGGGGCACGTAGCCCAGGATCTTGAAGTAGGCCTCCCGTCTGGCAGGGGAGAGCGGCTTCCCGTCAACCAGGAACTCGCCGCCGGACGGAGGGGCGAGGCCGGAGAGGATGAGCGCCAGGGTGGACTTGCCGGACCCGGAGGGCCCGACGAGGCCCACCCTGGCGCCTTTGGGGATCGTCAGGCTCACGTCCCGGAGCGCGTCCGAGGCGGCGCCGGGGTACCGGAAGGAGGCTGCCCTGAGGCTCAGCTCGCCGTCGAAGCGGAAGTCCGGGTCGGGCTCGGGGGGCGGCGGGCCGCCCTCCTCCTGGAAGCGGTCCCAGAGCTCGAAGTAGGCTATGGCCGTGGGACGGTTGCTCCTGAGCCTCACCGAGTAAACAAGGCAGCGGTTCACGGCGGGGAGTATCCTCCAGGCGGTGAGCATGAGCAGGGAGGCCGTCTGGACTATCTCCTCCATGGGCAGGTTCATGGCGAGCATGCCCACGACCATGGCCCCCATGGTCGCGAAGCCGAGGGTCTCCAGGATCTGCTGGGGCATGAGCCCCAGGTAGCTTATGACCACGCGGGGCTTGAGCCCCCTTGCCAGGGTCTGGGCGAAGTTCTGGACCGCCAGCGCCTGGGCGCGGTGGATTATTATCTCGCGGATGCCGCGGGAGGCAGCCATGAGGATGCGGTTCTCGTCGGTCACCGCCTTCAGGACGTTGGCCCCCTCCCGGTCGAGGCGCTTCCGGAAGAAGGCGTAGAGGAGGAGCGCCGCGGTCCCGAAGACCGCGAAGGCCGTGAAGGTGAGTTTCGGCTCCAGGCACGAGAGGGACACGAAGAGGGTGAGGCAGATGAGGGCGTTCGAGTAGAAGAGGAGGAGGCTTGACGTGTAGTCCGCCAGAACGTGGCGGTTTATGACCTTCAGCACCGCCTCCTGGCTGTCGGGGGTCATGTGCCAGAGGTAGTCGCGGGCCATGTAGCGGCGGATGGTCTCCGTGGAGATGTACATGACCGCCCGCTCGGCGAACGCCGAGCATGCCCGGGAGGCGATGACGGCCGCCGTGCATTTCATGGCGATGGAGACCACCATCATGAGGCTCGCGAGCGCCACGATCCGCCTGGGGGAGCCGAGGATCTCGCTCTTGAGCGAAGGGAAGAGCCACAGGAGGGGCTTAAGCAGGAAGTTGTCCGGCACCGCCTCCGGGGTGGCGATGCTCAGGGCGAACACCGATATGCACACCAGGGACAGCGTCTCCAGAAACCCCGTCCCCAGCTGGACGGCCAGGACGGACCACCAGCGGAGCTTCAGGCCCCTGGGCACTGCGCGCAGGAGCCGCACCGCGTCCTTCAGGAAGGCCCGGTAGAAGGACTGCGCGGTCCTCACTGGGTAGAGGGAGATCATCTCCCGCCCTTCCGGCGGCCCTTCCCGGCACCCCTGCCCTTCGCCGGGCCGGCGCCTCCGGACCTGTCGGTCCCGGGGGTGCCGGGGGCGGGGGAGGCTCCCGAGGCGGGGGAAGCCGGGGATGCGGCGGAGGCGGCCGCCGCGGCACCGGGGGAGGAGGCCGGTGCCGTGACCTTGCCGGAGCCCGGCAGGCCGGCGGCAGGCGCGGTCTTCTTTCCGGAGCGGGTCGCCTGCCTGCGGGACTTTGACCCCTTGCTCTTGCCGGCGGACGGAGGGAGGATGCCGGAGGAGGGCGCGTGGCGCCTGAGCGCCCAGACGAGGAGGCCTGTCCCGAAGAGGAGGGGCAGCACCGAGAGGATCTGGCCTCGGGAGAGGACCAGGATGTCAGCCGCGTTCTGGCGCTCCTTCAGGAACTCCACCAGGAAGCGTCCCGCGAAGTAGAGGATGAGGAAGAGGGCGGCGAGGACGGCACGCGGCCTCCTCTCCCTTCCCATGGCCCTGTCCGCAACGAGAAGCGCCCCCAGGACCAGGGCGCCCAGCAGGAACTCCAGCACCTGCGTGGGATAGCGGGCGGGCACGAGGTCCGGGGCCGACCAGACGTCGTGGCGCGGGAACCTTATCCCGAAGGGGGAGCCCGGCGGGGCGACCTTGCCCACGATCTCGGAGTTGAAGAGGTTGCCCACGCGTATGAGGGCGGCCCCGGCCGCCGCGGAAAACGAGAAGCGGTCGCACAGTTCCCAGAAGGGCACCCTGGCGGACCGCGACTGCCAGGCGAGAGCGGCCAGCAGGCCCAGCGCCGCCCCGTGACTGGCCAGGCCCCCTTCCCAGATCCTGAAGAACCACAGGGGGTCCTTCAGAAAATAGTCCAGGTTGTAGAAGAAGATGTGCCCGGCCCGTGCTCCCACCACCGTGCCTATGAAGCCCGGGATGATGAAGGACGCCGCCGAGTCGGACCCCCTGCCCCCGCGCTCCATCTGCCAGCGGAAGAGCGAGAATCCCGTCAGGAACGCGCAGGCGAAGAAGAGCCCGTACCAGCGCACCGGCCAGTCGATGCCGGGCACGGTGAACAGGATCGGGTCCACGTTCCAGACCGGTGCCAAGGGGGAGTCCTTTCTGGCGCGGGCCGCGAGGGCCGGCTGAAGAGGGGTGCAGGCAGAAGATAGCGGGTGCGGAAGGTCGAGCGAAGTTCTGGAAAGGCGGGGGAGGGTGGCGGCCCGGGCCGGGGGGGGGCTTCGGCCGGCTCCCGGCGGCTGGAACGGAGAGGCCGGCGGGCGGCCCTCTCCGTCCGGAAAGAAATAGCCGGCAGGAGGCGCTTCCCGGTCGGAAAGAAAAGGCCCGGGGGTAGGCCCCGGGCGGCGGGAGGGGAAGCCTCCCGTTATTTTATAGACGAAAGCCGCCTTCGTGTAAAGCTTGCGGGGGGTGTGCAGGCGGCGGCCTGGGGCTCTCGGGAGTTTCGGGTGCCCGTGTGGCGGGTCAGAGATCTCTGGGCCCGGGGTCCAGTCCGTGTCGGGGCTGGTGTTCCGGGAGACCTATGTCGGATACAGGAGCCGCATGAAGTGTTCCGGGTGGCTCCGGGGCCGAGGAAAGGCAGGCCGGGGAGGGAGGTGGTATCTGTTCACGGGGGGCAAGGTTGTTCAGCCGGCCCTACCCTCTGTACAAACAAAAAGCGCTCTCATCCTCAAGCACCTCAGCCCTCCGCGCTTTGGAGTCCCGCCAGGTCTCCAGGGTAACGGTTCTCCAGTCCCAAAGTGCCTCCAGCCTCTAAGTCGCCCTCCGTGAACGGATACGGGAGGTGGCTAATGTGGGGACCATGTTGCCCGAGGTTTTGGGCCAGGACAGGTGGAGGGGGGCGGATTCTCCGAGAAGTCAGAGAAACCAGGTGTGCCGGTCGTCTGTGGGCCCGGGAGGCCGGCGTGACGGGCGCGATCCGGACTGCCGCGTTTTCGGGAAGCGACGGTCCTGGGTGGCTTCCGCCTGGTCGAGGGCTGGTCCGTCGCGAAGGGTGCCTGGGCAAACGGGGAATGTCGGCAGATGTCCTTCACGGGAGTGTCCCTGTTAGGTTCAGGGGCTGATGGCAAGTTCCGCATCGGGGAGCCGTGTGTGGCACGTGCAATCGGGAAAGGCGGGGAGGTGGGACGGATTCCCCGAAAAGGTCGCGACACGATGGCTCCGTCTGGTGTTTGACCTCGGAGACGGTTGCCGGGGAGGTCAGTCCCAGGCGGAGCCGCCCGGAGCTTGAGTGGTTGCGGAGCTGCTCCTCAATATGCAGAGATGTGAGTGCAAGCGGGTTGTCGGCTGCGGTCTTTCGGCGGCAGGACACTTTCGAGGATTCCGTAACGGTAGCGTCTCCTGTCGGGGGGGCGAGATCTCTTCCGGCGGAATGGATCGGCGGATGCCGCTTCGGAAAACGGCGCGGGTCCGGGTCGCAGCGCCCGGCAATGCCCCCGCGTAGCGCAAGGATCGCTGTCAACAGGTCGGCGGCAGTCTGGATGCTTCCGTGTCAGCACGGTCTTTGCGGTAGACGGGCGTGAGTCTGTATTCCGGTTAAAGGGTCCAGCGGTGCTTTGACAGGGCCAGCTGTGCTGTGACAGGGGCCAGCTGTGCAGGTTGCCCGGCGCTCCAGAGATGTCGGGAGGCGGGGGCAGCCTTGTGACGACAGGGTCAGGAGGCGGGCGAGCCTGTGTGGAAGGATGCCGGGGGTTGCCTGGAAGCCAGATTTTGAGGGTGTTCTCACTCATATCTGAAAAATTGAAAAACAGAGTGGACCCCATTTAAGTTTGCGATATTTTGGAAAACCCGGTAACAATCGAATCCAATATTTGAAATTTAAGGAACATAAAAATTTTAATTTCAATCAGTCAATATTGAATTTGTTTAAAATCACATAAATAGTATTTAACTATTAATTTGGAATGACTTAAACAATAGTTAACTAAACTATGAATCAAAAGTTGACTGATTACAATGGTGTTATCATGCGAAGATACGAAAGTCGGGTTAGAAGTCACGATACGCAGAACGGGTAAGAAATTTTAAGATATTCAGCGCGTAGATCTTATTCTGAGATCATTCAAAAATATATGGATGAATTTGAACACCTGGTATCAGCTTTATATTTGATTGAACAAACGATGTCTCTTTCTGTAGTAGAAATTAATATTAATTCACAGATTACGAAAATTTTAATTTATTTCATACAATAGCATCTGGATGTCTCGATCAGAGTTCTGTCGTGCTAAACAAGGAGCATGATGAATCAGAACCGTTCATGGCTGGTTTTGAGATCTCCATGTCTTTTCGATTATTCGTGAATGGAATGGGAAACAATCAATTTTGAAATATTCTAACATAGCGATATCTGGTATAGGTTACGTGAGATAGAGTTTGATGTCGTATTGTTTTGATTAAGTTGGTTTTATAATTTAAATTATAAAAATTTTAAATTAATCATTATATGTTATATTTCATTAAATTATTTTATATTTCATGAGCTAATGAAAATTCCTTATGAACAATTTTGATATTGTTATTTGATTGTTTTGATATCCTAAAAAAATGTTTGAAAAAGTTATAAGAAATGATTCGATTTAGATAATTGAAGAAGCTTCAGCATCTTTATAGTAATTTTGACCCATGTGAGAGTTTATTCGGCAAAATTTTTTTAGGAAAGCAAGAATAATTTTAATAATTAATATTTACAATTTTTTTGCTGTAATTTAGAATCCACCATCTTGGTTTTCTCGAAAACCGACTAATCATGTAAAAACAATTAAATAATTTATAAAATTATTTGTTTAAATTAAATTTTGATTTTAATAATTATGATTTTTATATTTATTAAAATTGATATGTTTATATCATTATTATATTTAAGATTTAACGTTATAAGCGTTCAGAAATAGTCGAACATGATTAGCAAATCATTAAATTTTAAGAAGTTTGAAGTATCAAGCAGTGCTAAGTATCGCCCAGCATCAAGTTTCAACCGGTATTAAGTATCGCCCAGCATCAAGTTTCAACCGGTATTAAGTATCGCCCAGCATCAAGTTTCAACCGGTATTAAGTATCGCCCAGCATCAAGTTTTAATCAGTATTAGGTATCGCCCAGCATCAAGTTTCAACCGGTATTAAGTATCGACCAGCATTATGTGTCGATCGGAATTAAGTTTCACGGTGAATTTAATTTCAGTTATATGATAAAGGTTTCATGCGTATCCGTATCCTTATTGGGCAAGAACGGTTTATATACGCAAGAGTTAATTATTTTGAACGTTTAGCATTTTGATTGATGCGGCAACATTGCCGTGACCATGAAATTTGGAGGAAGTGTATGAGAGCCTTGAAATCAATTATGTCGCTTCTGTCGCCGAAGATCGCCTCCCTGGCGATTGCGCTGACGGGAGCGATGGCCGTCCTGGCCATTTCCGGCGGGACCGCCTCTGCCACGCCCCTGGAGCTGGAAGGCGGTGCGGGCGGTTTCGGAGGTACTGACGGTGTCAGCATTTCGGGCGGGAATCCCGGCGACGGGACCGAAGGCGGACTCGGCACGGGAACGGGGACCGTCAAAGGCGGTACCGGCGCAAATGCCGGTGGCGCCGCCGGCCCGTTTGCAGCCGGGACGCCGGTCCTGTCAGGAAACATGGAAAATGATTATGAATACATACGTATAACGGGCGGAAAAGGGGGCGACGGCGGGTCCGGCGCAGGCTCGAAGGCGGGCGGCGGCGGCGGAGACGGCGTCAGCCTGGATCCGCATGGCCAGGGCATGCCCTGGTCCAAGAACGTGACCTCGGACGGAACTCTCGTGCTGACAGGCGGAGCCGGCGGCACCGGGGGAGATTCCATCCCGGGCGTGATCGGAGGCCATGCCGGTCACGGCGGATCGGTGACTCTCGGTACCGCGTCCACTGTCTACACCATAGATCTCGTAGGGAAAAACTCCGGCGGAATGACAATTCTTGCAGGGAGCGGCGGCGACAGCGGCAACGACGCCAACAACTCGACAAACGGAAACGGCGGCAGCGGCGGCAGCGTCACCATTTTTTCCGGCGGAATGAGCTCGAAAACCGGAAACATAAGGATTGACAGCGGAAAGGCCGGGAAGCACAACACGTCAGTGACTAACACGCCGGGTGCCGCTGGCGACGTGCTGATAACCATCGCGAGGGGCAAGGATACCGGGGAAGACGCATATTTCACTGCCGAGGACGGATCGCTTTCTCTTGACGTGTATGACGGGAAGGCGAAATTGACCGTCAAGGGCTCCGACGGGGTGACCGCCGGAGGAGGCGGAGGAGAAGGCAAGATATCGGCGGTCGGCATTAAGGTCGCGACAGACGCCGCGAATCCTGGCCTGTCCTCAACGAAGGTAGAGTTCACTGCCCAGGGCGGCACCGCCGCCGGCGACAAAAACAATGGCGGCGCCGGCACGATTGACGCCAACGGCGGGAAGTTGTCAGTCGCGTCTCTCGGTAACGAGGGAATGGAGATCGCCGCGAAGGGCGGAGCGGGCGGTTCCGGCGAAAGCCTCGGCGGAACCGGCACGATAAAGGGAACCGGCATAAGTGTCACGGCAGGAACGGGAGATGTCGGAACCGTAACGTTCCTGGCCCAGGGCGGCGCCGGAGGCTCGGCCGGGACCGGCATTGACGGCGGAAAGGCATCTGTCGACGCTCTCGCGGGCAGTCTGAACGTCGAGTCCGTCGCGACGGTCGGCTCAGGCGCCATTGCCGTGACGGCCCAGGGCGGGGATTCTACCAAAGGGTCCGGCGGAGTCGCTGAAATCTCCGCCAGCGGGATCCGCGTGGCCAGTTCGGGCAACGGGACAGGAACAGTGTCAGTCAGCGCGCTGGGAGGCAAGCCTTCGGGCGGAAACCTCTCGGGCGGCAAAGCCACGATCGCTTCGGTCGGGGCAATCGACGTTCTCGCCCTTGCCGGATCCTCCCACGCCACCACGCTTGAGGCGACAGGCGCGGACGCGACTGGGAACGGCGACGGCGGAGATGCCGTCGTCACGGCTCAGGGCAAGGACGGCGACATAACCGTGTCGACCGGTGCTGGAGCCAGCGGAACTTACAGCGCCTCGGCAAAGGCTGCCGGCGGCAGCGCGGACAAGTCAGGAACGGGTGCCGGAGGAAATGCCAGGATGGACGCGAGCGGAGCCTTGTCCGTCACGTCAGGGCTGGTAGACGCCTCGGCAGTCGCGGCAGGCGGCGCTCACGGCACGACAGGTTCCACGGGCGGAAAGGCGGACATCAGTGCCGGCTCTATTTCCGTCGTGAGCGCCGGTTCCGGAAAGGCCTCGGTCGAGGCGCTCGGCGGAGGCGGCGCGGCCGCGAAGGGAGCAGGAGGAGCCGCTGCCGTCAGTTCCGGAAACGTGCTGGTCGAGGTCCAGGCGGCCGGAACTGCCGCTGACCTGAAGGTGGACGGCGCGGGAACGTACGACGGAACCGCCGGCGCGAACGCCAAATTGACAGCCGCGGACATCCGGATACGTACCCTTGGGGCTTCCAATGGCACGGCGTCGGTCTCCGTTCTGGCCGGAAGCATGCTTGCGACCGGCAGCGAGGACGGAGACGGAGGCATTGCCGAGGTCACGGCCGGAGCTATCGACATCGCCTCGGCTAACGGAATTGCCAGATTTGACGTCGAAGGCGGAGAAAGGGGCGGCAAGGCCGCGAACGTGTCGGGCAGAGCCGCCGTTTCCGCCGCCGGAGTCAGCGTCACCAGCGCGCAGGCCGACGCCCTCTTCAATATCAGGGCAGGCGACACGGTCGCCGCTCAGGGTGACGGGCAGGGCGCCTCGGCTGTCCTGGACACGCTTGCGAAAAATGGAAACATCAGCGTACTTTCCACTGATGTCGGCGGCGCAAAAATTGTCGTTAAGGCATCAGACGACAACGGAAGTTCCGCCGCCAAGGCCGGCCAGAACGCCGAAATCAGCGCGCACGATCTCACGATCACCGCTGAAAAGACCGGCAACGCCAACGTGGAGCTCTCGGCCGGAAAAGGTGTCGGCACGGCGACCGGAGGAGACGCGATTGTCAAGCTTTCCGGCAATCTTTCCATGACAGGAGCCGACAACGGCCACGATTCCTCCAGCAATCTGGGCCGGGCCAGCCTGGACGCGACTTCCGGAACGGGACAGACGAATGGAACGAGACGTCTCGGCGTTGGCGGGAAGATAAGTCTCCAGAGCGGGAGCGGCGGCTCGGCGCACGGCGGCGGCGACGTGAGCGCGGTCTTCGACATTGTCGAGGCCGGCCAGATCTCCGCCAGGACCGGTACGGACTCCGCCTCCCACGACGGTGGCGACATCATGTTCGCGGCCGCGAAGTCTCTTGACACGGCATCAATCTCTCTTGAAAACAGATCGGCCACCACGGGAAATCTCGACTTCTACGTGGGAACGCTCAAGGTGGACGGTACCCATGACGTCGACATAACCTCCGTCGGAACCAAAGCGTCCGCCCTTGCCGTCAACGTTTTGCCCGGCGGACAGGCCGGAAGCGGAGTCTACATACAGACTGCGTCTTTCGACAACGACAGGCGACTGAGCTTCCGCAACGACAAGGGCGCGGTGAGGGTCGACAGCCTCAGTTTCAACGGCAAGAGCGGACAGCTCTATGTCGAGAACTCCGGCAACCTGATCGTCAAACATCTTGACGGCGACAATGCCGACGTCACGTTCGTCGTGCCGGACGGCTTCGGCGACAGCGACACCTTCCTGAAAGTTGAAACGGCTTCCCTGAAAGGTGCCGACGTCACAATCTCGGGCGATCTGAGCGGCATCAAGACCGGCAAGGACGTGGTCTTCCTGAACGTGCAGTCAGGCACTTTCGCAGACAAGCCCAACGTCCACGTCGATCCCTACGCCTCGCTCACTATCCAGTACGCCATTGACACGAGTTCGACAAAGGACGGAATAGAGATCAAGAGTCTCAGGAAGAGAGCCAGCCCGGTCATGAAGGCTCTCTCCGAGGGGGTCGTGGCCTCCCACGCCTTCCTCAACAGGGGTTCCGACCTGGCGGCCGGCGAGGGAGTCTCCTCCGCGGTCTTCGCCACGGCGGACGCCGGGTTCTCTTTCTTCACCTCGCTCGCGTACGGCGACTCCCGTTACGACACCGGCTCGCACGTTGACGTCAAGGGCCTCTCTCTTATCCTGGGAGGCGCCTACGGCGCCGACGTATCTTTCGGACGCTTCACCTTCGGCGCCTTCTTCGAGTTCGGGGACGGCACCTACGACACCTACAACGACTTCGCCGGATACGGAAGGGTCAGGGGCGCCGGCGACACCGAGTACGTGGGCGGCGGCATCCTGGCCCGTGCCGACTTCGCGAAGTCCGAAAGCGGCACGACCTACGTGGAGGCCTCCGGGCGGGCCGGCCGGGTCTCCGTCGACTTCATGAGCGACAATCTGCCCTCGACCCACCGCTACGATCTCGACTCGACCTACTACGGCTTCCACATGGGCCTGGGCCGCGAGTTCTACTTCGGATCCTCCAGCCTCGATCTCTACGGCAAGTGGCTCTTCACGCGCCAGGGCGACAGCGACGTGATCGTGAGCGGCCGGCATGTCCACTTCGACGACGTGAGCTCCCACCGCCTCCGCGCGGGACTCAGGCTCACCACCGAGATCACGGACATGGTGAAGCCCTTCTTCGGCGTCGCCTACGAGCACGAGCTGGACGGCAAGGCCAGGGCGACGGTTGCCGGGTTCCCCGTGGACACCCCCGAACTCAAGGGGGGGACGGGCATCGGCGAGCTGGGACTCACCATCACGGCCTCCGACCGACTGAACCTCGATCTCGGACTCCAGGGATATGTCGGCACCCGCAGGGGCGTCTCCGGCGGCTTCCGCTTCACCTACAGCTTCTAGTTCTCTCCCGCCGCCTCTTGCACGGCCCGGTCCGCCTCCTCTCTCTGGCGGGCCGGGCCACTTCAGACACCCTTCGGCCATCCGGGGGCGTCATTCTGCCAGGCCCGGCCCGCCTCCTCTCTCTGGCGTGCCTGGCCGTTTCAGGCTCCCTTCGGCCATCAGGGGGAGAGTCAGTTTGCCCGGGCAGGCCCGTTCCGCCTCCTCTCTCTGGCGGGCCGGCCGCCTCAGGCACCCTCGGACATCCGGGGGCGTCATTCTGCCAGGCCCGGCCCGCCTCCTGTCTCTGGCGGGCCGGGCCACCTCAGGCACCCTCGGCCATCCGGGGGCGTCATTTTGCCAGGACCGGCTCGCCTCCTCTCTCTGGCGGGCCGGGCCACGTCAGGCACCCTCTGCCATCCGGGGGCGTCATTTTGCCAGGACCGGGCCGCCTCCTCTCCCAGGCGGGCCGGGCCACGTCAGGCACCCTTCGGCCATCAGGGGGGCGTCAGTCTGCCTGGGTTGGCCCGGCTCGCCTTCTCTCTCTGGCGGGCCGGGCCACGTCAGGCACCCTTCGGCCATCAGGGGGGGCGTCAGTTTGCCTGGGTAGGCCCGGCTCGCCTTCTCTCTCTGGCTGGCCGGGCTTCCTCAGGCACCCTCGAACATCCGGTGGCGTCATTTTGCCAGGGCCGGCCCGCCTCCTCTCTCAGGCGGGCCGGGCCGTTTCAGGTGCCATTCGGCCATCAGGGGGCGTCATTTTGTCCGGCCCGGCCAGCCTCCTCTCTCTGGCGGGCCGGGCCGTTTCAGGTGCCCTTCGGCCATCAGGGGGCGTCATTTTGCCAGGCCCGGCCCGCCTCCTCTCTCTGGCGGGCCGGGCCTCTTGTCATCAATGAGTTTTCCGGGGCCCCGGTGCACCGGATGCGGCAACATGTTGCCGTGTTGTGCATGACGCGGCTTTCATGGGCAGGGGTGCCGCCGAGCCGCAAGAGGGTGTGGGGAGGCTTACGACAATGGGCTTCAACACCACTGAGATCTTAGAACTCCTGGACGGCGTGTCCGGGGGGAGGTTACGGCCCTCATGGGGACGATCGAGTCCCAGGCGGGGACGCGCAAGTCCCAGGCTGAGGAGCTCGCGGTCGTGAGGAGAACCTTGGTCGCCGCCGTCCAGGGCTTTCGCGACGCCGGCGAGAGAGCGGGGAGATAAGCGAGACGATGAAGCTCGACTTGTCCGAGGTCAACAGAATCCTGGGGAACGGCCGGGGTTGAGCGAGCCCCCGCCTCGGGCACTTCCGGCATCCCGTCCGCCGCCTCGCGAGTGCGCCGGCGCCCCTCGCGGGTCTGCTGACGGATCCGGCCCGTGTCAGGCAG
>JAISFP010000116.1 GCA_031263525.1 Deltaproteobacteria bacterium
GGCTTGCATCGGCTCGAGGGGAGAGCGCGGAAGGAGGGCCTGGGGCTGGAGGGCTTGCATCGGCTCGAGGGGAGAGCGCGGAAGGAGGGCCTGGGGCTGGAGGGCTTGCATCGGCTCGAGGGGAGAGCGCGGAAGGAGGGCCTGGGCTTCAGCTGCCTTCCCGGCCGGGCAGGCGTCACGGATTGCCGCGCCGCATTAGGGGCTTCCGTGCTTCCATGCCTCGGGGGCCCCGCGGGCAGCGGGCCGGAAACCCGGCGTCTCAGGCGTGACTGGCGGGCGAGGCCTGGTCGGCTATGACCTGCTTCAGGGTCTGGGCGAGCAGGGCCACGTCTATGGGCTTCGAGAGGTGGCCGTTCATGCCGATGGAGAGGCAGCGGTCCCGCTCCTCCGCGAAGGCGTGGGCGGTCATGGCGATTATGGGGAGATCCTTGTAGTCGGGGTTCGCGCGGATGCGGCGGGTGGCCTCGTATCCGTCCATGACCGGCATCTGGAGATCCATGAGCACCACGTCGAAGGGGGCGCCCGGCCTCTCGATGTCCGCCTCCTGGAGCTTTTTCAGGGCGGTCTCCCCGTTCTCGGCCACGGTCACCACCAGGCCCATCTTCTTCATGAGGGAGCGGGCGACCAGGACGTTCACGTCGTTGTCCTCCACCAGGAGCACCCGGTGGCCGGAGAGGGCCTCGTCCGGCCCGCCGTCCGGGCCCTTGCGGGCCTGGGCCCTGCGGGCGGCCCTGGGGGAGGCGGCCGCCGCGGCACGCTCGGCCTCGGCCGCCGTGTCGACGTCGAAGAGGCAGTCGAAGGTGACCTCTGTGCCCACGTCCACCTCGCTCGTGAGGGCGATGGTGCCGCCCATGAGCTCCACCAGGCGCTTGGTGATGGTGAGCCCCAGCCCGGTGCCGCCGTACTGGCGGGTGGTGGAGGTGTCCGCCTGGGTGAAGGCGCGGAAGAGCTTGGAGGACTGTTCCGGGGTCATGCCGATGCCGGTGTCGCGGACCGAGAAGGACACCCTGCACCTGTCGCCGTCCGCGGCCCCGGCGAGCCCGGTGGAGACCGTGATGGAGCCGGTCTTGGTGAACTTGAAGGAGTTGCCCACGATGTTGATGAACACCTGGCTCAGGCGCAGGGGGTCGCCCACGAGGCAGTCCGGGACCGCCGGATCCTGGCGGATGACCAGGCTCACGCCGCCCGCGGTCTTCTCCCGGAACATCATCTCGATGTCGGCCAGGGTCTTCGAGAGCGAGAAGGGTATCGACTCCAGGGTCATCTTGCCGGCCTCGACCTTGGAGAAGTCCAGGATGTCGTTGATGATGCCCAGGAGCGCCTTCCCGGAGCTGTTGGCGTTCTCCGCGTACTCCTGCTGCTGGCGGTCCAGCTCGGTCTGGAGGAGCAGGTGCGTGAGCCCGATGATGGCGTTCATGGGGGTGCGGATCTCGTGGGACATGTTGGCCAGGAACTCGCTCTTGGCCTTGGAGGCCGCCTCGGCCTGGGAGATCGCCCGTGTGAGCTGGGTCACGTCCGAGAGGATCATGATGATGCACACCTCCGAGCGGTTTCCGCCGGACTCGCCGGCGCGCTTGAGCTGCATCGAGAAGCTGTCCTTCTCCCCGTCCTCGCCGGTGAGGCTTATCTCCATCTGGAAGGTCTCGCCGCTTATCCCGTCCGGGCCGAAGAGGTGCAGGAGCTCCTCCGGGAGCCCCGGATCGGTGTCCGGCCCGTGGCTGGCCAGGGTGGCCAGGAGATCGTCCCCGTCGTCCAGCGCGTGGATGAGGAGGAGCATCCTCATGGCCACGTTGCGGTACACCGGCTTCCTGTCCAGGGTGAAGAGGGCCAGGGCGTTGGGGATGGAGTCCAGGTGAGAGCAGATGACGTCCAGCGTGGTGTTGATGGAGGTGACGATGCTGTGGTAGTCGCCCAAGTGGCGGTCGGGGTCGGCCCGCTCCATGAGCGCCCCCGCGCTCGCCGCCAGGGTGAGCCCGCCTATGTCGTCTATGACCCTCCTTATCGAGTCCGCCATGGTGCGGTAGGCGGCGCACAGCCTGCCCACCTCGTCCTCGCGGCGGCTCAGCTCGCCGATGTCCGCCGCGTCGAAGTCGCCCCTGGCGAGGCTGGACGCGTTCTCGGTGATTATCTGCAGCGGGGTGGTGATGAAGTTGCGGAGAACCAGGCGGTAGATCCAGGCGAAGGCCACTATGAACACCAGGGTTATCATGAAGCCCGTGATGTCCGCCTGGCGCACGGCGGCCATGAAGTCGCCCCTCGCGACCAGGATCCCCAGCGACCAGTTGGTGCCCCTGACCGGCGCGTAGCTTATGAACATGGGACCCGCGGGGGTGTCCATGACGGCGGAGCCAGTGTGCCCCTGGGTCATGAGCCGTATTATCCTGCCCGACCGCTCCGTCGCCCCCAGTGTCTCCTTGATGCTCTGCTGGCTGTAGACCTTGCCCTGGGTCAGGTGCGCCATGAAGTCCGCGTTCTCGTTTATGATGAAGGCCGTGCCGTGGGGCCCTATGTTCAGGTTCGATATGATCTCGTATATGACGTCGTAGGAGTAGCTTCCGACCAGGTAGTAGGCGGGCTTCACGTCCGCCGCGGTCTGCTCCGTGGACCAGACGGGGATGCCTATGGCCATCTCCAGGCCGTTGTCCCCCACCACCGTGTCCTCTATCACGATGTTGGCTGTCTGCGACATGAGACGCCAGATCTTGCGGGTCCCCAGGCGGTACGGGGCCCCGTCGCTCCCGGTCATGAGGGACCCGGACGAGTCGTAGAGCCCCAGCCACAGGAAGTTGATGGAGCTCATGGTCCGCTCGATTATCTTCTTCTTGCCGGAGAGGGCCACCGAAGTGCTGGACAGGATGCTGTTGTTCCGGATGAGGTAGAGCCGGTCCACCAGGGTGTGCAGCTTCGACTCCAGGTTCTGCGAGGCGCTCTTCGCCATGGGCTGGAGGACGTTCAGCAGTATCGTCTCCGTGAGGGAGTTCATGAAGAAGGTCATGATGAACACGATCCCCGCGGTCAGTATCATGACCACGAAGAGGGTGACCACGAGGATCTTGGTGGAGATGCTCTTTTGTGGCTTGACCCTGAATCTGCGGTACATCGTGCTCCTGGGCGGGGGCTGTCCCCCGGGTCCCTCTCGGACTCGGACTTGGACTCGGACCGGATGGCGCCCCCGCCGCTCCCGGCGGGGAAACGGGCGCGGCGTCCCGCCTTCGCGAGGATGCCGGAGGCCGGCAGGGAAGCCTTTTCCCCCGGCGTCATCTGGAGGACGGCTGGGCTGAAAAGGCACGGGAGGCGGGAACGGCCCTCCGGACGGCAGGGAGTCAGGCCGGGATGGCCGGAAGGCAAGGAGAAGGGCCGGGCGGAACAGGGCGGCCGGGCCGGAAGCCAAGGAGAAGGGCCGGGCGGAACAGGGCGGCCTGGCCGGAAGCCAAGGAGAAGGGCCGGGCCGTGCGGAAAGCCGGGAGAAGGGCCGGGCCGTGCGGAAAGCCGGCAGAAGGGCCGGGCCTGGCGGAAAGCCGGCAGAAGGGCCGGGCCTGGCGGAAAGCCGGCAGAAGGGCCGGGCCGTGCGGAAAGCCGGGAGAAGGGCCGGGCCGTGCGGAAAGCCGGGAGAAGGGCCGGGCCTGGCGGAAAGCCTGCAGAAGGCCCGGGCCGTGCGGAAAGCCGGGCGAAGGGCCGGGCCGTGCTGAACGCCGGGAGAAGGGCCGGGCCGTGCGGAAAGCCGCGAGAAGGACCGTGCCTGGCGGACAGCCGGCACAAGGGCCGGGCCGGGCAGACATCCGGGAGACCG
>JAISFP010000131.1 GCA_031263525.1 Deltaproteobacteria bacterium
CTAAGCTGCTGAAATCATTGAACATTTTGCCCAGTTCTCCCCTTGCGGAGCCCGGACTGACCGGGGGGATCTTCTGCTGCCAGGAAAGGCTCCCCGACACATTATTATGTGGGCACGACTTAGGGCTCAATCGGGACGCACGAGCCAACCGGAGGGCACGCTCGGGATGACACGCGCCCGCCGAAGGGCTCGCACGGCCAGGAAGGAGGGCTGGCTCGGGACGACACCGCCCCGCCGGAGGGCACTCGCGGCAGGACGCAGGGCTAGCTCGGAACGACACTGCCCCGTCGGAGGTCACTCGCGGCAGGACGCAGGGCTAGCTTGGAACGACACCGCCCCGCCGGAGGGCACTCGCGGCAGGACGCAGGACTAGCTCGGAACGACACCGCCCCGCCGGAGGGCACTCGCGGCCAGGACGCAGGGCTAGCTCGGAACGACACCGCCCCGCCGGAGGGCACTCGCGGCCAGGACGCAGGGCTCGGCGCACCCTGTCGGAAAGCCCGCGCTCGCCCGCCAGTTCTGTCATGCTAACTTATATACAAAGCCAGTAATAAAATTTGCAAAACCTTACAGTGCAATGCGCCTTCTGATACGTCCGGCCCTCTCAGGGCAGGGCCCTCCACCATGGCCCGAAAAGGGCATGCGTGTCCTCCAGCATGACCGTCTCGCCTATGAGGGGCGTGACCAGCCGCACGCCCCGCGCCCTCCCGGAAGCCGCGAGCGCCCTCTCCAAGGGCTCGTCCCAGGGATGCGGGGCCAGGGCGAACCGCCCCAGGTGGACCGGCATGTACCTGCCCAGACCGAGATCCACGGCCGTGAGCGCCGCCTCCTCCGGGGTCATGTGGATCTGCGGCCAGGCGGCGTCGTACTGCCCGGAGTCCAGGATGCCCAGATCGAAGGGGCCGAGCCTCCGCCCTATCTCTCGGAAGTGCGGCCCGTAGCCCGAGTCGCCGCTGTAGAACACCTTCCGGCCACCTCCTTCAATGACGAATCCCCCCCAGAGCGCCCTGTCGAGACGGATCCCCCTGTTGGAGCCGTGCCTGGCCGGGACGAGCGTCACCCTGATCCCCCCCAGATCGAAAGTCTCCCACCAGGAGCCTTCCTGTATCTTCCGGGGATCCCATCCCCAGCGCTCCAGGTGCGCCCCCGTCCCCAGCCCGCAGACGGCGGCGCCCGTCCTCTCACGGAAGGCCTCGGCCGCCTCCTGGTCCAGGTGGTCGAAATGGTCGTGGCTTATGAGCAAGGCGTCCAGATCAGGGAAGTCCCGGGCGGAGTAGACGTCCGTCCCTGGAAACGAGCCGACAAGGAACCCGACCGGGGAGGCGTGGCGTCCCAGCACGATGTCGGCCGCGACGGTCGTCCCCCCCAGCCTCAGGACGAACGAGGAGTGCCCCAGCCACACGAGGCTCCCCTCGGGCAGGCTTCCCAGATCGCTCTTCGCCGCGGGGAGCGCCACCGCCGGGACCCTGCGGGGCGATGGTTCCAGGGCCCTGGCCAGCATGTCGGAGACCCCCGTCCCCGGCGCCGACCTGGAAGTCTCCATCCCGTTCCGGAACTTCCCGTCCCGGTACTGCGGGGAGGCCTCCGCCCGCTCGAGTCTCTCCCTCGACGGGAGCGCCCCGAACCTCGGGAGCGACAGGAAGACCAAGGCCCCCAGCGCCAGGAGGACAGCGGGAAGGACCAGGCTCAGGAGGCTCACCCACACCATGAGCCGCATGAAGCCCCTCTCCCCGGCAGAGGGTGCCGGGGCCCCGGTTGCCGGACCTGCGGGGGCGCCGTCCCCGGAGGACGGCTGGCCTCCCTCGCCGCCGGGATCGGTTTCTTCAGCCCCGGACGGCACGGGAGCTTCGGACCCGGAAGACGCGGGAGCTTCGGACCCGGAAGACGCAGGTACGCCAGTCCCGGAAGACGCGGGAGCTTCGGACCCGAAAGACACGGGAGCTTCGGAACCGGAAGACGCGGGAGCTTCGGGCCCGGAAGACACAGGAGCGCCAGTCCCGGAAGACGCGGCAACTTCGGAACCGGAAGACGCGGCAGCTTCGGACCAGGAAGACACGGGAGCTTCGGACCCGGAAGACGCGGGCGCTCCAGTCCCGGAAGACGCGGCAGCTTCGGAACCGGAAGACGCGGCAGCTTCGGACCCGCCTGGGGCTTGGCCGTCAGCATCTGGCAGCGTGCCGGCCCCACCACCGGGATCAGCGTCTGCGGGAGAGCCACGCACGCCGGACCCGGGGACTGGCACTGTGCCGGAAGACTTCAGGGGAACGGGATGTCCGCCATCATCGGGCGAATCATCCGTGCCTTTCCAAGAATGTCCAGCAAATACACTGTCCTCGGCCATAACCCGCAAGCCTTTCCGCCGGTCGCTCACGCAACGTTCCGCCCCAGACCGCACTTCGGTGACAAACATGCCTGAACCGTCATCTTACCCGCCGCATCGGGCCAGATCAATCCGCCCGCCTCCCTGGGAGCCATAATCCTGCCCCTGATGCCCGGCATAAACAAGACCTGGCATTTAAACAGCAAATCGCGCCTGAAGGCCCGCGAGGCAGTCCCGGCCTGTCGCTCCTGTCCGCCATCCCTCGCCTCGGCAGTCTCCGCCCCGTCCCGCCTACTTCTTCAGCAGCACACAACCGTTGCCGTCCAATTCACAAGCTCACGCCCAGCCCCGCCGCAACCCCTCACAAGTCCACGCCCTGCCCCGCCGCAACCCCTCACGAGTCCACGCCCTGCCCCGTCGTCTCCTTGCCTTGCATCTCCCAGCCCTCTCATCCTTGACCCTCATCCTCCATTGTCACCAGCCCCATCATGCCCGAAACGGAAATCAGGCCGGACAAGGAACTGCCCCAACCGACTGCGGAGACGGTTATATTACGGCGGAAATTAAATGTGTCCACGCAGCTGGAGGCTGTGCCGGGAGGACTGGACACAACATGCGGGAAGGCCGGCCCAGCGGGTGGCCACAACAAGAGCCGGGCAACTTCGCCTGCGGGCACTCCGTTTCTCTAATGT
>JAISFP010000132.1 GCA_031263525.1 Deltaproteobacteria bacterium
TGCCCGCAGGCGAAGTTGCCCGGCTCTTGTTGTGGCCACCCGCTGGGCCGGCCTTCCCGCATGTTGTGTCCAGTCCTCCCGGCACAGCCTCCAGCTGCGTGGACACATTTAATTTCCGACTTAATAAGTCAGAGTTGATCAAAATATATTTCAGCTTTAGGACTGGCGTGCATTGGGACTAGAAGCCTGTTGCATAAAGGGATTTTATGAAACGAATGAGAATGTATAGTGCAGGAAAGAGATGCTCCCTCTACAACCTACAAGCTCATGCGAATGCTGTCGCTGTTCAGGCAACAGGCTCCCATGGACTGTTGGAGGTAGTCATTGATCCGGAGGGAGGCCGTCCGTGGCCGGGATTGGAGACCAGGAGGCAACCAGCAGGCGGTCCGTAACTGAAGGAGTTCAGTAAGCCTGTGGGGATGTGGCCAGGAAGCCGATAGTGAGCTTAATCATTTCATGGGGGCATTCCTCCATTTCCTTGTCAGGCTTTATACGAGGCCAAGCAGGCCCCCTCCGGGTCCATGGTTGCCTTCTTCCCGAGTAAAGGCGGACTTTCTCCGAGAGGATGTACTCCCTCCATTACGAGGGAACCTCACCGCCCATTTTTCAGTTCAACCCAACAATCTTGTGACCGGAGGTAGCATAAAATATAGGGATATTGTTACAAAAATATAGGCTATATTCGTAACCATTCAGGTACTCCCCAGGGTGACTCAACAGGGGGATCTCAATCACTCAAAATAGACTATAAAGAAATAATTTGCCCCATATAAAGCATCAACAGTTGACAATTAAACTTCAGGGTTACTCATCATGGCTCTCTTCACCTGAAAAAGGTCCTCAATAGAGGGGCAGCTGAACGGTTACAAACTGCTTTCTTATGAACAGGATCTTCCTTTGATCCAGCCGCCTAAAGCTTGCTAACAGCCGGTTTCATGTGGTATAGTTCAGTCAGTTATTTTTTGCCCTGACAAAGTAGGATCAGAGCAACTTGACGAAGGGGGTTTGTATCGTGAGCGAGAACAAGAACGACTCTGCAAAGAACCCTTTTGGTGTCGGCGAGGAGATTTTCGACAATATCATCCAGACAAAATCCGTATATGTTGACAAGACAGAGCTTATTTACAAGCTGGTATCCGATCCCTTTTCTCACGTGCCACGTTTTCTTTCGCGTCCGCGGAGGTTCGGGAAGACCCTATTGCTTGACACCATGCAAAACGTATTCGAGGGGAATCGTGAACTCTTTTCCGGCCTGGCGATAGAGAATCTCATGAGTGACAGGTGGGACGCCTTTCCCATAATCCGACTCTCTTTTAACACCATTAAGTCCAATCCTCCGGATATCTTTGAGTCAAGCTTGCTCGGTGCTATCAAAAGAGTTGCGCAAGAGAATCAAATAATACTTGACGCCTCAGATTCGACCACAGCCATGGCCAATCTCATCCTGAGTCTATCTCTAAAATACAGGGAGGACTTAACAAGGAACGGAAAAGCTTCATCCATACTCCCCTGGAGAAACGTTGTTGTTCTCATTGACGAGTACGATTATCCTCTGATACGCAGTATCGGAAACGATACAAGTAGTGAGAAAGTAAGACTTATTCTGCACGATTTTTATTCAGCTATAAAAGGATGTTCAAAGTACCTTCGATTCGTGTTCATAACCGGCATCACCAAATTCAGGGAGCTTTCCCTGTTCTCCGCCATGAACACTGCTCTGGACATAACTCTAGACTCGGATTTCGCCAATATTTGCGGCTTTACGATAGACGAGATTAAAGAATCGTTTTCTGAATACCTTGCTCCGACTCTTTTGACTCTGATAGATAAGGGACAGCTTGGCCAGAATGCGTCTGAAAAAGATCTCCTTAAAGCCTTGGCCCACTGGTATAACGGATATACATGGGACGGCAAGACCGAGGTTCTCAACCCTTTATCAGTGTTGAATTTTTTCAAAGAACAAGAATTCGACAACTATTGGTATCAAACAGGTTCATCTCTTCTCACGAGTAAAATTTCACAGAAAGACACTGATTACTTTAAGGTGTTCTCCAATGATCTTTCATTTAAAAAGGCATTGCCGGAAATGTATATAAACAGCCTGAACCATACTGTTCTCCTCATGCAGGCAGGCTATCTCACTGTCAGCGGCATCACAGGATCAGGCACCAACAAACAATATAACCTGAAGATTCCCAACAACGAAATCAGGGACTCTATCAGGCTTGAACTCCTTACGCGTCTCCTCGTTCCTGCATCTGAACTTTCAGACTCCGCTCAATATTTGAATAAAAAATATTTACAGTTTCTTGACGCCTTCGCAACACGTGACGAGTCCAAGAGTGAATTTTTCCTTTCGACCATCTTCGCCGGTCATGTACAGCGCGGTCCTGGTAGCCTAGAAAGCGTTGAAAGAGCTTACGGGCATATTAATCCGTCAATTTTAAACGAGTTCTTTTTCAGGTCCTTGCTACAGCTCCTTCTTGAATTCGGAAACAAGATTGTCACGCCTGATTCCTGTTCTGACATAGGCAGGTCCGATCTTGCAGTCCAGGTTCCAGGAAACGGGTGGGTCACAATCGAGATAAAGCATGAGAAGGCTGATCCGGCTCATAAGGAAACGGACGTGTCCTTTGACGGCGAGACGATAGTTCTCGGGAAGCGTAGCGAGTACGTGAACTCTCGTCTCGAGAAAATGATTTCTGCCGCCTTCGCCCAGACAATTGACAAAAATTACGCTAAAAAATATCTCTCCGAGGGCGTGGACGTATATGCTGCCGCCTTTGCGATCTACGGCACTTCCGACGTGATGGTGAGGTTCAAGAAGGTTATCTGGTGCCGAGAACAACGCGACACTGTAGAACTCTTCTGAACGTTCATCAAGCCGCCCATGGCCATCCCGCCCCGGTCCGGTTCCTGATCAGGGTCCGTGACTGGCCTGCTTGAATGCCTGGGAACTTCCTCTTCCGCAATCCCGCTAGTCGCGTTACGCGTCATCTCGTTCCTCATTTTTCTTATCCTGTTTGTCGTTTCAGTATCCAATTGTTTCACATTTCGACTTTAACCAGATCCTTGAAATTAATTTAGCACCATTTAAATTCTCCACTAGCATATTCAGTTACTGTTGAAAAACCTAACTATGCGAAATCACTAGTCTTTTTCCGGATAGCTGATCCACCCAAGGAGGGTCAAGGCGGACGAAATTTAATTTTTATAATAAATTATTATTTAATTATTTAAATTTTTGTTAAGATATCATAAGGGATATTAATTTATTCTTAGTAAATTTATTGCTAATTATTATCGACATAATCTAGAGAGAAGGTAACCATTCAGGTCCCCCCCAAAATTGAAGTGGAGGACCTTCTTGATAACAAGATATTACTCTTTCACGTAAATATGAACGAATGGGATGGAACACGGAACCTTGTGGTCAGGCTAGTGAGGCCTGTTCGCCGCCATATTCGTTCATATTTTCGTAAAATGGAAATGTTACCCAGTAGGATAAATGTCAACCAAAATGCGAATCTGCTAATTCCCCCCCAAGGGGAGTTGAAAAGGAAATGAACCAACCGTCAACCACTGGCATTAGTTAGTTTTACCCAATGAATCCCATATCTTGCCTGTCACCTTTTCTAAAATTTTCCAGTCTTCCAACACTCACCCATGCTCACAGTCAGTATCCGTTAACGGGTAGCTCACTGGCACGGAGGAAGGCCGCCCTGCACCAGGAAAGAGGATGATCTGAGTCCTACTGTAGGTTCTCCCCTGCTTTCGTCTGTGAACAGATACCTGTCCAGGAACCCTTTTATCCAGTCCATGATCCCCTTCCTCCTGTTCATGATCCCGGTCCTTCCTGTCCATGATTACCTTCGTCCGTCCTTGGTAACTGTTCAGGTGCCCCTCTATTGTGGGCTTTTTCGGAGGAAGAGAGCCCCGATGAGGAACCTTTGAAGTTGAAGAGTCAATAATGGATACTTCATATAGAGTAGATGTGTTTCACTGGAGGGCATTTTAGCTGGAAAGGCCTCTTGTTGAACTCCCCTTGGGGGGGGCACATGAACAGTTACCGTCATTGAACATGGGCTACTCCTAATCGATTCATTACTACTCCGTCATAATTGTCTAGTGCTGATGAGTTCAGGGAAGATATTCTGAGAGAGTGTGGATGAAGACGAAAGTGCATGAGGGATAGGGGATAGCGTGATGGAAACTGGAATGTTTAATGGAGACTTGAGCGCATGATTGTGATGAAAATGCTTGATAGATAACTGAGATCGAGATGAAATCTGGAAGTGCATGAGGGAAAGGGAAGTGCGTGAGGGAGATTGAAGCTATTGAGGGATAAGTAAGATCGAGAGAGAATCGGGAAGTGTATGAGGGAAAGGGAAGCACGTGAGGGAGATGGAAATACAGAACGTTGGAAATGCTGTGTGGCATGTAACATAAGGCTTGGCGACTGAGGGGTACCGGGGGGAGCTAGCCGGTCACACAGGATCCTGGGAAAGGCTGATTCTGGGCAGGAGGGTTTGTTTTGAAATCTCCTGTTTTATGGGGCTCAACTCTAGGAATTACCTAGAGCAACCAGATTATTTAGGACAGCTGTGGGGGGCCTTTTCAACCAAAATGCCCTTTACAGACACTCTTTCCCTCCACATGAAGTATCCATTGTTTACTTTTAAGCTTTAAGGTGTCCTCATCTGAGCTCTATTCCTCCGAAAAGGCCATCAATAGAGGGGGCACCTGAACAGTTACGAAGATTCCGACATTTAATTAAACGGGTAATAGTATCATAGCCATTTAAAATCAAGATCGCTCCTTATGCAGAAGCCGGTCCCGGCATCCGCTGTTCTTCGAACGGCTTGACAAGTAAACCAAAGGCCAACGAAAAGCGGGCAACAGGCGGCAAGCCCCAAGATGAGGAAGCGCGGAACATAGACCACACGAGGGCAACCTGTTTAAATCGGCGAGACGTTAAAAGTTAACCATACCCAACTATTAGTATTTACCGACGACATTCCAGTTGGTGATGCCTGTCCGCCGGTATCTTGAAGATACCGCAGGCTGAGGCCGGGAGACATTGCCGGGTTCAAGAAAATACAAGACGATTTTGGAGCCGGGGGGACTGGCAACTCAGCCTCGGGGCTGAAGCGTCCGTCGAGCCGGCCGGACATGACAGCGAGCCGCAAACATCCCCTCGCGGACACTCCCCCTCTGGAACTCGGCCCTTTCACTCTCGAGGCATCCGGCTTCCAGATTCCATTTATTGATATCAAGAGCAATGCCATACCTACATGAAGCGCCGGAAGATGTAAGCGGAGTCCAAGCCCATGGACCGGCTCCGGTACTCATGGTCGCGGCCTGGCGTCGCGCAGGCTGTCCCGTGGACGCTTGGGAGGCGCTCCCTCGGCATCGGCACATGCTTCGGAGCTGCAGAGGGATGCAGAACCGTGGTAAACCGGCATAGGCATTCCGGAAAACGCGGCGGAAAGAAGCCCCCCCTCTTGCGTCATCCATGCTCAGGTGGTAAGATTTTAGACAATGGGTTTCTAGCCCCTAGCGTTCAGCCTTGTAAACGGGAAAGCCCAGGAGGTGAAGCGCATGACAGATTATCCGCCGCACGAAAGAGGCCCCGGGACGCCGCCATCTGGTGAGCCTCCCGTGCCACCTGACCCGGCAGGCCACAGCCGGGACCGGCAGCTCTCCGAAGGGAGGCCCGGGAGAGAGGGCTTGTCAGGAGCCTCCTGGACCCCGACCGTCATGGACAACGGAAACGGAGCCTTGACGGGTGGCGGTCCAGGCTCCCGCGCCGTTCTGGAACGCGTCACCCGGCCGGGTTCCGGTCCCGGCGCCCTGACCGTCATGGACCGCGTCCCAAGGCCCGGAACAGGGCCCGGCGCCCTCACCGTCATGGACCGCGTCCCACGGCCCGGAACAGGGCCCGGCACCCTCACCGTCGGTGACCGGAACGGACTGCCGGGACCCGGTCCCGGAGGGCGCACCGTACCGGACCGCCCCGGAAATGACTGGGGCGCCCTGGGCGGCGCTCCCGTACCTGGGCTTCCGCCTGCGGCAGAACGGCACCCGATCTCCGAGTTCATGGGAATGCGGGTACGCCCCCTCTCTCTCATGGGAAGCGAGGCCGATCTCTACGTGATCGAGACCCCGGACGGAGAGAGGGTGCTCAGGCTTAACAGGGGCAGTTTCATGTACCGCCCGGAGGTGGCCGAGCGTCTGGACGCGATAGGGGCCGACCTGGGCGGCGGGGTGGTAAGGACGTTCGAGAGGGGTACCGACGAGGAGACTGGCCGGCGCTACGAGATACAGGAATACCTGCCTCTGGGGGATCTCTCTGAGGTCATGGCCGAGGGGCCCATGAAGGTCGAGGACGTCCGCAGGCTTTGCGACTCGCTGTCCCTCACGCTGGACCGGCTCCATTCCGGGGGGATCGTGCACAGGGATGTCAAGCCCGCGAACATCCTCCTCAGGTCCCTGGACCCCGTCGTCCCCGCGCTTTGCGACTTCGGGATATCGGTGGCGCTGCCGGAAGGCATCCCGATCACGGAGACTCAGGCCGCCTTCACGGTGCTTTACTCGTCTCCGGAGTCACTGTTTGGCATAGCGTGTTACGCCGGGGATTTCTGGAGCCTGGGCGCAGTGCTGCTCGAGGCGCTCTGCGGACATCACCCTCTTGCCAATTTATCTGAGAGCTTCGCGAAGATGGAGATTGCCAGAGAGGGTCTGCGGGTGCCTCATGAACTGGAGCCCGAGGGAGACGCCGGCAGGGAAATCCTGGTCGGCATCATCAAAGGCCTTCTGGTCCGCCGCCACAACTACCGCTGGCACCGGGCCGAGGTGAGGGCCGCTCTCGTAGGCAACCCCCCCCCGCTCCCCCCCCCGGCAGTACCCCACCCGGTGCTCGGAGAGCAGGTCACATCCCCGGAGGAAGTGGCGTTCCTGTTCAATCTGGACGCGCAGGGCTGGGAAATGGGCACGGCCGACATCGCAAGAGGCATGACGTTGTCCTGGCTCATTGTTTCGGGAATGAACGACGCGGTCATGGCGATGGAGAGGGAGCGGGAGGATGGACTGACACTCCACGAGAGGCTCTTCGCCTTCATAAGGAAGTTCGCGCCCCAGAGCCCTCCGGCTTTCAGGGGCGTGACGCTCACACAGAACAACATGGAGACTCTTCTGCACAGTCACGACGATCCCCCCGAGGGAGGACGCCAGGTTCTGGACGCCATGGAAGACGGGACCCTGAAGAACTTTCCGGCCATTGCCGAGCGCCTGGGAACGCCGCTTGCGGAGCCCGTGGCTCTCCTCCTCTCAAGGGGAGGCATCGCCGACCTTAAGACCATGGCTTCCGCCCTGGCGGCCATGTCCGATCCCGACTCCTTCATATGGGGCAACTCAGGTCCCCGCCGCGGCATTGACGCGATGAAGTTCGTTCTGGACGCCAGGTACCCGCTCATGACCAAGCTCTGGTGGGAAGAAAATGTCCCTGCAGGCATGACCGTGCCCAGTCACATCCTTGAAAGTCTCATGGACGCGGCCACATACGCCAGGGGGGCGGCCGAGGTCATGGAGGCTGTGAAGAAGGAGGAGGCAACGTCTCTTGCCAAGAGGATCCGCCGCTTTCCGCCGCCCGTGATCCAGACCAGGTGGCCCCGCCAGGCCGGCAAGGGATTCGCCAAGGTCCTCCCGGTATACATCCTCCGGGACGATTCCGCTTCCATGCAGGGCTGGTGCGGACTGGCCATTCGGAAGGCCGAGGAGGCGTTCCGCGACAGCCTCAGGAAAGAGCCTCTGGCCGAAAACAAGGTCCGTTACTCGGTCATCAGCTTCGGTAGCGAGATAGGCCCTCACATGGGGCTCCTCAGGCTCGGCCGGATCCCCCCGAGACTGCGCGTTGCCCAGAGCGTCAGTCAGGACAGCTCACTTGGCCTGGCAGCGAACGGTGGAATGGCGGCACCCGGCGCCTCCCTGAAGAAGCGAGGCGTTCACCTGGGGGAAGTCCTCGACTACGTGACTGAATGCTCCGACAGCGACTTCGCCCTGAACGTTCCGGAATCATCCCAGGGCTGGAACCCTCTGGTGTTCATCTTTTCGGGAAGCCCCTCCGGGGACGACACTATCCCCCGCGTCCCTGACTTCAAGGCCTGCGGATGGGAAGCGGTGGAGTGTTTCGCGCTGAGCCCTGAGGCTGACAGGAGGACGCTCAGAGAAATATCGGGCACGCCCGCCCACGCTCCTCTCGGCTTCAGTAAGAAAGACACCTTGAGATTTCTGGACAGCTGCGTGACGATCATGCACAACGCAGTGATGGGCGCGCTGACCTAAAAGTCCCGGACCTGAAGCGTGAACGTCACGGGGCCTGCGCTTCCCTTCCATGCCGCTGCCAGGCATTAGCCGAAACTTTCAACGCCTCTTCAGTCTCTTCAGTCTCTTCGGTCTCATCGCGGAATACTTATCGCGTATTCTTCAGGCCGGCATGCACTCATGTTTCGGGCGTCCTGTGTCCTGCAGCAAGCTTTCGTCTGTCGAAGGGGTGCATGATCACGTCAGACACTGCCGCATCTTGCGGGAACAGCATTTACGAGGATGACAGGGACGTGCCGCCGGACATCTAAACGGACTGCGGGTCAGCCTCGTTGCCGGCTCCGTCCTTGAAGTCGCGCCCGGTCACCTGCGAGACAAGACTGTCCATCTTCTTCCGCCATCGACGTCCGGGGCGTAACCTGACGGAACCTTTGCGCACGGAAAGCATTCTGGCAGAATAGTCGCCCTGTCCCATCCGCGGGGCCGTCACGGAGCCGTCCTTCCAGGCAAAGCTCCTCCCGTCGCTCCAGTCCGCAACGGTGAGTCCGTTCATACGGAGAAGGAGGACCGAAAGTCTTCCGGAGCCTCCGTTGAGCAGCCCGTGAGTGGAAGAGTCTGTCACCCCACGCGACTCGGGGATGCATGCCGCGTCAAAGACGGGCCAGGCACGATTCACGGTACCGTCAATAACGAGGGCGGCCCAGTATGCCGCCCTGGACTCGGAGCCGGGTGTGTCAAGCCACGTCCGCGGCTCGCCGAAGAAAAGCTCCAGCGCCCCGAATGCCTTTGCGGTCAGGAATGCCCGTGACTCCAGCGGCGCCGAGTTCCAGAAACATACGGGGCAGTCGTCCGGGTCCGAGAAGATACGGCGGATCGCGGACATGATGTCCGCCCGGAGATCCGAGGCCCAGGACGGGGACTCTTGCCCGTACGAAAGCGCCGGCCCGGAGCTAAGCGGCGTCGCCAGCGCTCCCAGGATCCCGAAACCCGTCTCGGGATCATCCCCTATGAACTTCAGAAGGTTGTCGTCCTCGCTCCCGTCAAGGTAAGGCCGGAGCATGTCTATGTGCGCCGGTGCCTCGTCCGTGGCCGGCGCTGCCGCCAGTGCCGAGCAGACGGAAGAGAGCCTGGCGACCAGGCCCCTTCCGCTCAAGGAAACTCCTTCAGGACGAGCGCCAATCCCTGAATCCATCCGTGCCCGCGCGAAGTCAGCCACGGCCTTCGAAGCCGCTCCGCCGTTCTCGAACGCGCCGTAGCGAAGCACGGCCGACCTGGCGAACAGAAGGTCTTCCGGAGCATCGTCACGGATCATGTCTGCCAGGGTCCGGGTCCAGACTGAGACAGAGGGATCGGCCCCTTGGAAGTTCCTGACAAGTTCCAGCCAGAGGGACCGGAGGACCAAGTCAGCATCCTGCCTGGGCAACTCGTCCAGGCTTCGGATGAAGCCATGACGGAAGTCCCTCTCCGTTCTGAGAACGACTTCTCCCATCCGGTCGTCAAAAAGCAGGGGGGGAAGCTCGCGAAGCCTGTCGACGGGAATGTCCCAGACCAACGAACCGTCAGGCGCGTGACGGCGCGGTCTCTTGACAACAAGATCATAGAGCTCCTTCCTCTTCCTGAATCCGGGCAGGAACGTTCCTTCTTCCGAAGACGTCCAGCTCTCGATTATCCTGAGCTCCGATTCGACACGCCAGGGCATCTCGGGTTCCCGCATGACGGTTTCCGAAACCTCTCTGATCTTCTCGATAAGCTTCATGACGCCTCCTTCTGTCCTGACTCAGTGGCTGATGCTCTGTCTCCAGCCCCGCCGCGGAGCGAAGCGTCAGGTGCCGCGAGAACTATCCGAAAGTCCACCCGGCGATTCCGCCTTTTCTGATTTTCGTCGATCTGGATTACCTCGACCGGCCTGTTTTCACCGTATCCGGACATGCCGAACAAGAATTGACCCTCGCCGTTCTTAAGCTGTCCGAGCGAAGGACCGGACTGCATCAGACGATTAAATGTAGCCCAGCTTCTGAACATGGAAAGTTGCAAGTTGTCATCTATCTTGCCGCGGGCGTGGTACTGCCTGTCATCCGTGTGTCCCTCGATCAGGATCACGTCAAACTTGCCAGGCTTGTAGATCCCGAGATCCACGCAAATGGCAGGCACTTCCTGGTTCCTCGTCCCGACGTAACACGGCAGCGAAATTGACAGGATGTGGGCCAGAGCGTCCAGGGCCTCCTCGCCTTCGTCGGACTTCAAAGTATACTGGCCAGTGTCGAAGAGAACGCCGTCCTGGATGCGGAACACGCCTTCCGCCGAGTCTATTTCAACATTCTTTCCAAGCTTTTTCATCTCGTCCCGGATGTAGACGAGATAGGCGCTCCTGGCCTCGCGAGAGTCCAGTATCTCGCTTTTCAGCCGTCCGAACTCGTCCTCGAGCCTGGCAAGCCTCGCTAGCCTCGCTCGGGCCTGCTCGCGGTACGCCAAAAGATGTGCCGCCTTAAGCATCAGCTGCCTGTTCTCGTCCTGCAGCCTGTCGTTCAAGGCCGTCGTCTCCCGGTTCCTCCTGTCTGACTCGATGGAGGCCAGCTCCGTCCACATGAAGATTATCGCGGTCGCTATCATCGAGACGAAAAGGAGGACGGTCATGAGGTCGCTGACCGATGCCAGATATCCGTGGCTCTCCGCCTGCCGCCGCCCGCCGGAAACCTTTGCAGTTCTCATCTGAAACCTCCCGTCCTTGCCGATCACCCGACTCTTGCAGGCCTTCCCGACCCGTCTGACGCTTTCTGCTCTCCGCTCCTTCCCCAGCTGCTTCCTGCTTCTCCTTCCTTGACCCTCCTCGCCCTCGCTCCCGGGGGGCTTCTGGACGCTGCTGAACGCTACTGGGGCATATAATGCAAGACGTGACCCATCTCCTGCACGGTGATCCGCAGAGACGATATCGCCGTCGCGAAGCTGTCGTCTATGCGCTGGAGATGGTCCTCAGCCTGTCTTATGTTTTGCAGATACGATGTCTGCAGACTGCCGAGAGCGGTCGTGAGGGCGACGTCCAGGCTTCGCTGCCTTGCCTCCTGGGAGTCCCAGAGGGTCTGCAGGCCCCTCAGCATCCGGTCCCCAGCGTCAATGTTGCGCTCGTAGCTGTCGTCAAGGTAGTACACATGTCCGTCGAAACGGGTCAGCATCTTCTCGACGGAAGTTTTCATGACCTTCGCTCCCGCCTCCTGACACAGCCAGACGTTCTCCGTGCGCCTGTTGGCCTCTGCCAGCATAGCATTCTGGCCCGCTATGAACTTAAGGGTTTCGGCGTTGACAGACTCGGCAGCCTTCCTGGCCGCAGCCGTGCACGTCTCCGAGGTCACGCCCATCTGGCTCACCATTGACTCGGTCAATTGGGAGACGTTGTCGAAGATCTTCTGGCACCCGTCGATCTTGGCGAGCACCGCCAGCTGGAGCTCCTCGCCGTTGCTTCTCGACTCCTTGAGGAAGTCTTTCAAGGACTCGGCCGCGCCGTCCATGGACTCCTTCAGGACGGAGAGCTGGGCGGCCGCGCTCTCCTGAACTGCGGCAGTCAAGCCGTTCTGGGCACCCAGGGCGGCGTCGCCGAGCTTGCCGATGGACTTTGTGACGTCCCCGGCAATCGTGTTTCCGATCTTCTCGACCTCCTGCGATATCCTGGCGGCAGCGGCGGAGGAGACGTCGCCCGCCGCCTTGTCCAGGCTGTCCGCGATCCCCTTGCCCAGACCCTCCACCGCGCTTCTCAGCCCGAGGGTCGACTCGGCGAAGTGCTTTCCTGCATCGTCCGCGGCCTTCTGCGCCGTGCTTGCCACCTTGGAAAGCGACTTCACGACCGTGCCCATTTCCTTCGACGCGGCCTTCACCGAGGAGACCATCTCCTTCCCGGCGGCGATGTTCTCCTTGATGAGGAGGTTAACCTCCTTGAGGCTCTCTATCGTGGCCTGAGGCGTGCCCTCCATCGACTTGAAAAAGGCTTCCATCATGCCCCTGACCGTCGATGACGTCTCGAGGGCCCTCTCCGCCTTGATTTCCTCGAGATGACTTGATATTTTGTCCAAGTCGGGCTTTATGGCCGCCGCGGCGCTTCTGGCCAGAATGCCCTCTACGCTCTCCCGGAACCCGTCTATGAAGGGCTCCACGCTTCTTCCGAGCTCCGTCCTTACGGAGATCGCCGGCGTTGCCCCCTCCGGACCGTCCACGAGCCCCTTCAGGAGGTCCAGGTTCATCTTGGAAATGACTTCCGGGGAATACCTCACCACGGAGGCGTCCAGAACGGCGGTGAACGAGGCAACGCTTGCCGCTGCCTTTCTGAAGAAGTACTTCTCCAGCACAGAGAACGCAATTGACAGGGACAGGCCTGCCAGCGAAGTTAGAAAGGCCAGCTTGGAAGCATCCAGAAGCTTGCTCAGGCTGGCTGTCGCGCCGTTGACCAGCTCAATCGTGTCCAGCCTCCCGCCGCTGTCCGTCAAAGCCTGTATGTCCGCGAGCTGGATGCCGACAACCAGCCCTATAAATGTACCCAGTATGCCAATTCCCGTCAACCAGTTGGGCACGGCCGAGAACAATCTCTCGTTAAAATGATGAAGCATGAAGCCGTCCTCGCCGAAGAAGGACTCTGCGGAAAGGCTGCCGTAGACGGTTTCCGGATCGCCTTCCGGGATGAAGAGGCTCTGCCTGTACTCGGACCACTTCCCGCCGAGCAGGGGATGGACCCCAATGGTCTTGGACACCATGTCTATGGTCTTGGCAAAATGCTCGGTCCTGGACTGCGTCCCGCCTCCGAACCCCCTGTCGAGCTCAAGGACGCCGAACTGCATTCCGTTCACTATCAGGTTCCTCTGCCTGGCGCACATCATGACGCTTGCCAGGAAGATCAAAGCGATACCGGTACAGTACAATCCGATGAACCCGTCAGAAACAAACATGTTCAGCATATCTTCCCCCTTTCATTTGTTCGGAAGCCGACAAAAAATTCTGTGCCGGCACCATGCCGCGTGTCAAGATGCGGACTTCAGGGATCAGGAGCAGTCCCGGAGCAGGACTCCGTCCGGGAAAGTTCATCATAGGGTCCCCTTCCGGTGTCCCCGCTCCGTCTCCGCTGAAATTCCCAGAGCGCCTCGTCCAGCAGCACCGCCTGGCCCTCCGGATCCTTTGCCCACAGAGGGCTCCATGCCCTGAGGAGCGGCTGACGCGAGCAGAGAGCGTCCGGCCGCATGATCTCCCGGTCCGACGCGCACGCCAGAGCGGCCGAGCAACCCCCGTCAGTCTCTATCGCGGCGATGCAGGCCCCGCTTCCGCCGCGATCCAGGACGCACAGATCCATGACTTCTCCCGTGTCAGCAGCTCCGGCACGGGTCACCCAGCCCCTGCCATCGAGCGACCTAGCCACGGTGTCGACGAATGAACCCGCACAGGATCGGACGGGACTGCCCGCCCCCGAAAGGGAGACGTCGCTCGCGGCCCCCCGCATGCCGGCAAGGTTCGGTGAGACACTCATGCCGGCAAGGCTCGCCTCCAGGAGCCGGCGCACGATACCCGGCGAACCGGCTCCGGTCAGCTCAGTCTCGCCAGCCCCCGGAAAAGATATAAAGATTCTCGCCTCCCTGCGGGCGCACTTCAGGATCGAGGCGAGCTCCCTTTCGTCCGGAACGACCGAGCCCGGGGAGATCATCACCATGTCGCGCCTCTCTCTGAAGTCCCGGAAACTCTTCACCGTCACCGGCTCGGGCAACCCGTCTTCCGAAAAGGCGTGGGCTATGGACCGGTCAGCACTTAATGCCTCGTCCAGCACGGTTCCGACCAGATCCGCCCGACTCTCGTCCAGAGTCGCCACGCCTACGGACAGCTCGCGACCGGAAGACAGGCTGGTGCGCAGCACCCTGCACACCTCGTCCGCGACCGCCCTGGCCTCGGCCTGGCCTCCTTTACCGTCGGGATGGTCCGCCTGTCCCGGCACGAGCCGGAAACTTACGGCACAGCGTCCGGCATCGGGGAACTCCGCCGGGCCGCCCAGTTGGGAACTGGCCTCGGAGAAGCCTCGGATGCCCCCTCTCACGGAAAGGCGTTGCGGCGCGAGCCTCACGACGGGCAGCCCTGCCAGGCTCATTGCGTCAAGCAGGCACCTGTTCCCCGCGACCCGAACTTTGTCTTCCCGAGTTTCCGCTCTCCCGCCGCCACATCCCCAGGCCACCCTTTCCGAGTCGCCGCATGCCAGGACATCCTCCTCCGAGTCGCCACATCCCCAGGCCACCCTTTCCGAGTCTCCACATGCCAGGACATCCCCCTCCGAGTCGCCACATCCCCATGCCTCCCTTTCCGAGTCGACACGCTCCCAGACACCCGCTTCCGAGTCGCCACATCCCCAGGCATGCCCTTGCGCGGCATCCGCCTCCCTTTCGCCTGCATCAAGCGATTCCACTTTCCCTTCTCCGACCATGTCAGAGGGAAATTGTACCGGCGACATGCGCGGCGGATCGGCCGTCGCCACGACCGCCGTTGATCGGGCCAAGGCCCCGAGGGCCTCCCAAACGTTAATCTCCGAGGCGTCATCGTATATGACAAGAGCGAAAGGCGGCACGTCATCCGGAATCGACTTCGCCACGGCCTCCGGGCTCGCCAGAACGCAACGGCACAGGACCGGGAAGAGTGCCGGAAGAGCGTCGAGAAGGTCGCGGGGGGCAAGCCGAACGCCCTCCCCCTTCTCCTTCTCCGCCTCGGTCGCCAGCCGCCTCAGTTCGGCATTCACGGCCCGCCGCCAGCCGGCAGGACGCGCCCGGGCGAGGATCCGGGGGACGGCGGCTCTGAGTCTCGATTCCCTGAGTCCGCGGTAGTTGGCAGCTGACTCTTCCCTCTTGTCGGGATCGAACCGGGCCACCCTTGGAATGGAGGGAAGGACGCTTTCCATAAAGAGCGAGGCAACAGCTCTTTTCAGTTCCCAGGGGGCGTCCTCCGACGCGAGGCTCCCGTTTTCCAGAGCCGCGACGAATTCGCAGAGCCCGAGCCGCGTGGCGTTCTCTTCAGCCTCCAGCCAGTCGCGCATCTCAGCCGACCGGCGGACCGACTCCGCTATCTCGGCGGCATCTGCCGCCGCTCGCCCTGCAAGCTCCTCAACCTCACCCGGGCGAGCCCTGCCCGCGAGGGCGTACATCCTTCCCGCGCTGCGCCGAAGAGCTTCCTGCTCCGCAAAGTGGCGCGGGATGCCCCCTGAGTCCGAGTTCCCGTGTCCAGAGCGGAGCGCGCACAGCTCCCTCCGGACGACGTCTGCAGCGGCACGAAGGCGGCGGCCTGCTTCCAGCAGTTCTCCGGGAGCCCTGGCCAGATCGAAGAGGGCGGGCATCATGGCGATGAAGGTCCTGAGGCTCTCGATACCCTGGGAGCCCTGAGAAAAAAGCAGTCCGGCCAGTCCGGGATCTGCCGCGGCCAGCGCACTGAGGCCCGAGAGCTCCCTCCATCTCTTCCTCATGAGGATAAGGGTCTTCAGATCGCGTTCCGTGTCCCAGCCCCTTCGGAGCGCGAAACCTGAGAGAGCTCTGCCGAAGAACTTTTTCAGCCTGAAGAGGCGCGTGGGCAGGAAGCTGTGGGCGACTTCGCTCCAGGCCGCCAGCAAGGACTCGAGGTCGCGGCCGTATGCGGCTTTGAGATCGTAGGTGCCCGAGAGCTGCCTGCCGAGTGTCCAGTGATCCTGCGCGATCCTTGCAGCGGCGCAGGCTTCCCGCATGACGATGACGGAATCGCTTTCTTCCGAAACCTCGCCGGCCACGGCTGACACCGATGCCCCGGCTGTCACGGCGGCCCTGGCCGTACGGCCCAGCGTCGCAAGGAGATCCGAGCTGACCTTGCTGACCTTCGGGCCTCCCGACAGGCGGACGAAATGCCCGAGCATGACTCTCAGCCGCTCGATGCCTGGCGCGAATCTGACCGGACCGACGACGGCCGCCTTGCAGGACACCATAGCCTCAAGCTCCGCTGCCAGCGCGGTTGACGCGCCCGACACCTCGCCGGGGAGGGGGGACCCGCCATAGCCGCGGAAAAACGCGTATTTTAAAGTATCTGCAGCACGGAATGCCGAAAGCACATGCTTCTCAGCATCATTCAGCGCCTCCGAGGCGGCCTCCAACGTTTCCTCGGAGAGACTGTCTCTGGCATCCGGAAAGACGGAGAGCACAATCCTTGCGGCCTCGTCCGTATCTCCCTGTCCGCCTGCGGACCTGCCCGCTTCCCTCTGTTCGCCTGCCGCCTCTCCCGGCTCGGTCCCGCCAGTCCCAGTCCCATCTCCGGGGACAGGGCCGCCGGCTGGCGCCTCACCCCTCTCCGAAATCCCGGAGTCCGGAAGCCAGTCATAATGATATTGGTCCGGAGGCGCCGGGTCCCAGGCGGTGACGGCTGTCGCCAGACGGGCGGTCTCCGCAGCGGCCAGGGAGAGCTCCCTCTCGGTATCCGGCGGCAGCACGGCCGACCCGTTCAGCAACTCCTTCGGCGGGAGGCTTCCGGCCTTGGCCAGGGCCGCGGCAAGTTCTGCAAGGGCCGCCTCGCTGGCATAGGGGAAAGCGGCCTGCCTGGCTGAACCCAGGGCCAGCGGCCTCCGGGGGGACCTTGGGGACGAGGAACTTCCGCCCTCTTGGGGGGGAGGCGACCACGCGCCTTCCCTGCCGTCCCGTGATGCAGGTGACCACGCGGCTTCGCTGCCGTCCTGGGGGAGAGATGACGGAACGACTTTCCTGCGGTACCGTGTGGCAGGTCCTGGGAACTGCCCGTCTTCCAGGGAAGGCGGCCTCAGGGGGATCGTGGGCCCAGGGCTTGCGGCGAGAGTCTCCATTGCCGCGTAAGGGGTGAGCCCGCACGGGTGGGCTTCGTGAAGCTCGCCATAATACAGGTCAAGATGAGAGGCCGATCGGCGGAGAGCCGCGGAGAGCCTGAGCCAGTCGCCGGGGCCGGGGCCGGAAACCTCTCCCCTGTCCGCGTCCGCCATCTCCTTCAGTCTCGCGGCCAGTCCATCCCCCCCCTGCCCGAGGCCGTGAAGATCCAGGCACAGCCTGCCCAGGCCCGCTCCGTCCAGGAGGCTCTTCACGGCAGCTCGTGACTCGTCTCGCCCCGAAACATAGAGAACGCGTTTGCCGTCGCCGACCGCCTGGGCAATCATGTTGCCGACGGTTCTTGTTCTTCCGGCACCGTCCGGGCCGGCGAGGATGAAGGATGCGCCCGCCGCTGCCGCCCTGACGGCGGAAAGCTGGGAGGCGTCCGCCAGAAAAATGCTCAGGTCGTCTTCCGGGTCGATGGTCTGGTCCAGCCTCGCGGGATCGGGAAGGACCGCCCCGTGAACTTCCGCCCGGCACTCACCCAGGAGGGCGCGGCAGAGGGGGGCATCCAACCGGCCGAGCTCGCGGAGCCCGGCCAGGTCCTTGCGTACTGCCTCTCCGGCAAAACTGCTCGCTGCCTCGCCTGCTACACGGCAGGCTGCCTCTCCGGCGAGACGAAAGCGCCCCAGGTAAATCCCCGGCTTCACCCTCCAGCCGTCGAGTCCGGCGTCCCGCACGGCCCTCCCCGTATCCTCAGCCAGCCTCTCCAGGTCCGGCGCGGTCAGCCTCTCATGCAACGTCCCGCCGAACCCCTTCCGGACATCGAGCCCGAAATCCCGCTCAAGTTGATTCAAAAGGGCGAAATTAGGCCTGGGACCGCCGAGCCCGGCAACTGTCCAAACCTCCCCGGTGCCGGCATTCTCCAGCTCCAGCCTGGCGGGGACCAGCGCGAGAGGTGCCTCCAGGAATTCATTTGATCCATGAGGCATCCACCTGACGTTGAAGATGGCGAGGAAAAGTTGCCCCGTTTCTTCCCGTAAGCCATGACCGTCTTCCTCCCGGAAGCCTTGACCGTCAAGGCGGGAGAATCCGGCAAGCCTAGCGAACAGTTCGGCTGCGTCCTGGTCCGTCAGAAGGGTCCTGGAAGGGCGGATTTCCTCGGCCAGGTACAGAATAGCCTCCCAGCCCGGCCGGGGGCGGCCGTCACGCCTAACGAGAAGATCAGGACGCGTCTTCAGAAGCTCCGGCCCCGACGCGATCCTGAACGTCCAGTTCCCGGTCAGACAGTCGTCCAGCCAGTTTCGGCTGAACGCGGCAAACTCTATGCAGCCTGTCCCATCCTGACCGCTACCGTCCCCCGTACGCCGGCCTAACAGGCTGTCCCCGGCGAGGTTCTCCAGGGTTATCTCGCTCAGAAGGGGGGAGAAGTCGCAGATCGCAAGCGAGGCAGTTCGCAGGACGCCAGCCCGGATGGCCAGCGGGCCTCCTGAGGGCTTAAGGGGAACATCTTCTGGTGCCGCCATAGCAGTCACCCTGGCACACTTGCCCGCCCGGGCAGGCCGGGAAGGGGAGGATGCGCTCAGGGACAGGTCTCCCCGAGCGGCATCGGGGGCAAAATGCATGTTCCCCTGGCAAAAAAAGGGCAACTGTGCCCGCAGCCAGGGGGGGAAGAAGTCGATGGCTGTTGGCAGGTGCAGCGGTCGTGAGACAGGAGCCCTGCCTTGGTGCCGTGGGTTAGAGGCAGAGGCGGGAGCCTCTGGCCGTTACCGATGACTGGAGGAAATTCTTGGGTAAGAATCCAATAAATTGGAGTGATACCCCCGAGTTTAAAATCTACCAAAAAAACCGAGGCCTTGTCAACAGGATTTGGCCGGCTTTCGAAGTTTCGGAAAAAAATCGGCAACTGTTCAGGTGCCACTCCAAGGTGAGCTCAACAGGTGGCCTTTTCATCCAAATAACCCTCCATAAAAACTCTTTCCCTCCATATGAAGTATCCATTGTTGACTCTTTAACTTCAAAGGAGCCTCGTCGGGGCTCTCTTCCTCCGAAAAGGCCCTCAATGGAGGAGCACCTGAACAGTTACCATTTCTCTTCACTGAGATAAGGTCAACCTGCATCCGGATGAGGCATCCTTTCCCCTGATGACAGTTCTCCTTGAGCCCGGGGGAAGACCTTCCTTAACTCGACGGACGGCAGCCGTGCATTCAGATTGAGGCCGGCATCGTCTTGAAGAAAGGCCGGCCTCGGCACTGGGGAGGCCTCCATGAAGACTGAGGAAGGCCGCCCCGGGCTGACCTGTCCCGTCCGGGCCGACAGCCCGGCCTGGCTTGGGGGCAGAACTCTCCCGCCCAGGCCGGCACCCTGACCTGCGGGGCGAGGCAGAACTCTCCTGTCCCGGTCGGCACCCTGACCTCCGGTGCGCAGCTAAACTCTCCCGTCCCGACCGGTGCCCTGACCAGGGTTCGGCAGGCCTGAACTCTCCCGACCCGGCTGGCTTGCCAAGCTGGCGCAGAGGGGCAGAACTCTCCCTTCCCAGCCGACAACAACCACGACCTGGGGGAAGTGGAAGCTCTCACGTCCCGGCCTGCAACCCGACCTGCAGGACGGGGCAGAACTCTGTCGTCCCGACCGGCAGCCCGGCCTGCGGGGCGGGACAGAACTCTCCCGTCCCGTTCGGTTTGACTACCTCGCAGGACGGGGCAGAACTCTCCAGTCCCGTTCGGCTTGCCTGCCTGACGGGGCGGGACAGAACTCTCCAGTTCCGTCCGGCTTGCCTGCCTGCCGGGCCGGGGCAGAACTCTCCCGTCCCGTTCGGCTTGCCAACCTCGCAGGACGGGGCAGAACTCTCCAGTCCCGTTCGGCTTGCCTACTTGACGGGGCGGGACAGAACACTCCAGTACCGTTCGGCTTGCCTACCTGGCGGGCCGGGGCAGAACTCTCCCGTCCCGTTCGGCATGCCTACATGGCAGGACGGGGCAGAACCCTCCAGACCCTGCCGGCAGTCTTACCTGCGGGGCGGGGCTGAACTCTCCCGTCCCGTTCGGCCTGTCTTCCTGGCTGGGCAGGGCGGATCTCTCCAGACCCTGCCGGCAGCCTGACCTGCGGGGCGGGGCTGAACTCTCCCGTCCCGTTCGGAAGTCCGGCCTGCGGGGCAGGGCTGAACTATCCCGTCCCGTTCTGAAGCCCGGCCTGCGAGGCAGGGCCAAACTCTCCCGTCCCGTTCGGCCTGCCTTCCTGTCGGGGCAGGGCGGAACTCTCCAGACACTGCCGGCACCCTGACCTGCGGGGCGCCTCAGAACTCTCCCGTCCCGTTCTGCCAGCCTTCCTGTCGGGGCGGGGCGGAACACTCCATTCCCTGCCGGCAGCCTGACCGGGGTGAACAGGACACGGGACATGCCTCTGCAGCCCGGTACATCCCGGATTTCCCCCGATGGATCTTCCCGGAAGGGGGCCCCTCCGGAGCCGCTAGAAGAGCCCCTTGACCCTGCCGGTCGCGGTGTCCACGTCCACCTGGCGGTAGGCGGGGCTGGAGCTCATGCCAGGCATGAGCGAGATGCCGCCCACCACCGGGACCACGAATCCGGCGCCGCCGTAGAGGAGGACGTCCCTCACGAACAGCCTGAACCCCTCGGGCACGCCCTTCAGCATCGGGTCCCCGGAAAGCGACAGGTGGGTCTTCACCATGCACAGGCCGTAGCCGGCGGTGACGGGATCCTCCTGGTACATGTGGAGCTTCGAGGCGGCCTCCGGGGCCCAGTCCACCCCGTCCGCGCCGTAGACCTCCCTCGCCACCAGCTCGACGCGGTCCCTCAACGGCATCGACAGCTCGTAGAGGAACCTGAAGTCGGTCCTGTCCTCGCAGGCCTCCTTCACGGCGTCCGCGAGCTCCAGCGCGCCCTCCCCGCCCTTGAGCCAGTGCTCGGAGACGGCCACCCTGGCCCCCTCCGCCTCGCAGGCGCGGCGGACAATCTCTATCTCCTCGCGGGTGTCGGAAACGAAGCCGTTTATGCACACCACCGGGCTGATGCCGCTCTTCCTCACGGTGCGGACGTGGTGGAGGAGGTTCGGGAGGCCCTTCTCCACCAGCTCCGGGGCGGGCACGCCGTACTCCCTGGGGAGAGGGCTGCCCGGGGCAGGCACCGGGGCGCCCCCGTGGCACTTGAGGGCCCGCACGGTGGCCACGACCACTGCGGCGTTGGGCCTGAGACCCGAGTAGCGGCACTTCAGGTTCCAGAACTTCTCGAAGCCGATGTCGGCCGCGAAGCCGGACTCGGTGACGTGGTAGTCGGAAAGCTTCAGCGCCAGGCGGTCGGCAACTATGGAGCTCTGGCCGATGGCTATGTTCGCGAAGGGCCCGGCGTGGACGAAGCAGGGCTGGCCCTCAATGGTCTGCATCAGGTTCGGGTTCATGGCCCCCACCATCCAGGCGCACATGGCCCCGGCAACGTCCAGGTCCTCGGCGGTGACGGGCTTCCCGGTCCAGTCGTAGGCCACGATGATGCGCCCGAGCCTGGCCCGGAGATCCTTCAGGTCCGACGCCAGGGCCAGGACCGCCATCACCTCCGAGCTCACCGCTATGTCGAAGCGGGACTCCATCATGTACCCGTCGGCCTTGCCGCCCAGTCCCACGATGATGCGCCTCAGGCACTGGCAGGTGAAGTCCATGACGAAGCCCATGTTCACCCTGTGCGGGTCCACGTCCAGGCGCCGCAGCCCGCGCTTGGCCAGGAAGGCGTCGTCGTGGTTGAACTCGTGCTGCATCCTGGCGTTCAGGGCCGTCGTGCAGAGGTTGTGGGCGTTCATGACCGCGTTTATGTCCCCCGTGAGCCCGAGGGAGAAGGGGGTGAGCGGCACGCACTGGCTCATGCCGCCCCCCGCGGCGGAGCCCTTGATGTTCATGGTGGGGCCCCCGGAAGGCTGGCGGATGGCGGCGGTGACGTTCAGCCCCCGGAGGCCCATGCCCTGCACGAGCCCCATGGTGGTGGTGCTCTTGCCCTCGCCCAGCGGCGTCGGGGTTATGGCCGTGACGTCTATGTACTTCCCGTCGGGGCGGTCCCTGAGCCTCTCCAGGACCTTCATGTAGTCGACCTTCGCGACATAGTGGCCGTGGGGAAGAATCTCGTCGTCCAGGAGGCCTATCCTCATCCCGAGATCCCGCACCCGAACGAGCTCGCTCTCAGCCGCCTCGGCAATCTGGTAGTCCCTGGCACCCTTGAGCGTGAAGTCCTGCCATTTCAAAGCCATGTTAACGCCTCCCTCTCGACATCCGCCCATGACCCCGGGTCGCGGGCAAAAAAAAATTGCCGTAAAGCTCGGCAAGCCCAGATTTCTTCTTCAGGGATTACTTGAGTCCTAGTTTTCTGTTTGTATTCTTTTGGTCTTTGTATTTTTGCGTGGATTTCTCTAATAAAGCTTGTTTGCTTCTGATTGCTTTGTCTGATTTTTTTCTGATTGTCTGTTTGAATTTGGAGTTTCTTATTATCTTTAACTTTTTATCTTCTGATTGCTTTGTTTGAATTTTTAACTTCCTATAACTTTGTTTTGACATAACAACATGTATAAGCTTTTAATTTTCAAAAACTCTTCTTTTCGAACTTTGAACTGATTTTCAGTATTTTTTTTAACTTTACTGTTTAGGGATTTTGAACTATACCATGCTTTTATACTATTTAATGCTTTTATACTATTTAATGCTTTTATACTATTTAATGCTTTTAAACTATTGCATGCTTTTAAACTTGGCTTCATAAAGTCTAGATTCAGGCTGCCCTCTGACCGCCACCGGAATCTCCTGGTCCCGAAGGCCTTTCCCGATCCCCTTGTTCGTTTCCCATGTCAGACGGCAGCCCTGACTTTATGGCGGCAGCCGAAGCCCCAGCGTCAGGCGCCTGACCTTCCTCCGCCCTCGCCTCCCGTAAACCCAGACAGTAGGGCGCCGCTACGAAAAGCGCCCCGCCCGCGACGTTCCCGAGGGTGACGGGCACGAGGTTCCGGACCAGGAAGTCCCCCCAGCCGAACGCCGGCACAATGTCCGGGCCGGGCACGGCGGAAAGTGCCGATGCGGTGAGGATGCCTGCCGGTATGAAGAACATGTTGGCGACGCTGTGCTCCATGCCCAGCGCCACGAACCCGAAGATGGGCGGCCAGATCAGGAGGGCCCTGGCGGCAGGGTCGCGGGCTGACAGGCTCATGAACACGGCCAGGCACACCAGCTGGTTGCAGAGGACGCCCTTCACGAAGAGCTGCCAGAAGCCCTGGGAACATTTGCCGGCGGCAAGGGCCACAACGTACGGGCCGACGGCCCCCCCGCCGTCCAGGTATATCCCGGTCCAGTGGATCATGACCGCCAGGAGAAGCGCCCCCGCGAGGTTCCCGGCCCAGGAGAGGCACAGTGCCCTCGCGCCGCCGGCGAGCCTGGCCTTCCCCCTCATCACGGCGGCGGAGACGTACATGACGTCCCCGGTGAAAAGCGCCGCCCCGCCGAAGACGACCAGAAGCAGGCCGAGGGGGAACACCCCCGCGAACAGGAGCCTGCCCACGGAACCCCACTCGGGGGGCACTCCCGCGCCGGCCCTGATGGCCAGAGCGCCCCCGAAGGCGATGTAGATCCCCGCAAGGACGGAAGCGAGCGCGAGCCTCCCCGTCCCGGCCGAGGACCTGGCGGCCCCCAGCCCGCACACGGCCTCGGCAGTCTCGGGCACGGTCTTCATGTTGCTCACGCATTCCTCCTGAAGAGGGCCGGAAGGTGGGCGGACGGACCGCCCTGAAGATGGCCGGAAGGGCCTGCAGGAAGGGGACCGCACGGGCCGGACGGAAAATGGCGGCGCGGGCCGGCCAGAAGATGGCCGCGCGGGCCGGCCTGAAGATGGCCGCGCGGGCCGGACGGAAGAGGGCCGCGCGGGCCGACCGGAAGGGGGCCGCACGGGCCGGACGGAAGATGGCCGTGCGGGCCGGCCGGAAGATGGCCGCACGGGCCGGACGGAAGGGGGCCGGACGCACCGCCCTGAAGAGGGTTGCACGGGCCGGACTGATTGCCTGCCGGCGAAAAAGACGGGCACAGGACCGTGCGCAAACCCACCGCCGCCTGGCCGAACCCCAGAGAAACGGGGCCCGTTTCGGTCTGGGGATGGTCCGAAGCGGGCCCCGAAAAGCAAAAATCCCCCCCGCAGGGCGCGGCGCCTCGGCGCGTGCCCTGCGGGGGGGATCCGGAATCCACGGGAGGAGCTCCTAGCACCGACCCCTACACGTACCTCACGAACTCCTCGGCGGGCTTGCGGATCTTGTTCCTCACCCTGTCGGACGCGGGGTAGCCCACCGACACCAGGAGGAAGATGTACCTGTCGTCGGGGATGCCCAGGATCTCCCTGAGCTTGGGGCGGTCGAACATGCCCAGGATGCAGGTGCCGAGGCCCTGGGTCTCGGCCTCGAGGCAGAGGCTAAGGACGAAGCCGCCCAGGTCGCCCTTGGCGAAGATCTGGGAGTCCAGGAGGCTAGCCACCTTGGGCATGAGCGTCGCGGGCTCCTCCACCGCCACGAAGAAGGCCTGGGCCTTGTCGTTGTGCTTGTTGAGCCCCAGGAGCTGGGTGCAGGCCGCCACCTCCTTAACCTTGTCGGGGCTCTCGACCACGACGAGGCTCCACGGCTGCGCGTTGCAGCCGGAAGGCGCTAGGCGGGCGGCCTCGGCGCACTTCACGAGCTTGTCGTGCTCGACGGGCTTGTCGGCGAAGTCGCGGCAGCTCTGCCTGCGGGCCGCTAGCTCAAGGAAATCGGACATCGTCTCACCTCCGGCGGGCGAATGCTTCCGTGGCTCCCCTGAAAAGGACGTCTGGCCACCCCAGGGGGGCGCCCTTTTCGGGAGATCCTCGGGCACGGGGCCCGGGCATGGTCAGTGCCGCGGACTGGCCTTAAGACCGGACAGGTCCAGGGCAAGTTTCGGCAAGTGGTCCTGGCAACGCCCCGCCTGGAAAACCGTCCCTGTGCCCCTGCCCGGGAGCACTTGTCCCGCGTCTGGAACTCCGGGGGACGGGCCACCCGCTGCCCCTGGCCCCGGGAAGGACCGGACCGCTAGGCCCGTGGGCTGATCCCGGAGACATGAAGCGACCGCACCGGAGTCCCGGAACCGGACCGATCAACGCGGCAGAAGGCCGGCATCTGGCCAGGGTCCGAGGGCGACCGGAGCCCGGCATGGGTCAGCGGGGGGACCTGTGCCGGGCAAGGGTCCGAGGGCGACCGGAGCCCGGCATGGGTCAGCGGGCGACCTGTGCCGGGCAGGATCCGAAGGCGACCGGAGCCCGGCAGGGGCCCTGGCACGCCGGGCAGATACCCGGGACGGAGGGGGGGCGGCGGGTGCCCCCCCGCGGAAGACTCTACTTCTTCTTGTCCTTGTCGCCCTTGCCGCCCTTCTCCTTGGCGGCCTTGGCAGGCGCCGCCTTGGCGGGGGCGGCTGCCTGGGCCGCCGCGTCGGCCGCCTGGGCGGCCTCGGCCTCGGCCTTCAGGCCCTTGGGAATGTTGACCACGGCCACGGGCAGGTCCACCGTCTTCACCAGGGAGAGGGTCTCCGGGAGCGCCACCTGGGAGAGGTGCAGGGTCTGGCCGAGGTTGAGGGAGGTCACGTCCGCCTCTATGGAGGAGGGGATGTCCGCGGGAAGGCCGCTCACGGCGATCTCGCGCTCGCTCTGCAGGATCTGGCCCCCGCGCTCGACGCCCTGGGCCTTGCCGGCCAGGGTCAGGGGGACCTTGACGGTGACCTTCTTGCCCGGGTCGATCTTCAGGAAGTCCACGTGCAGGAGGCGCCTGGAGACCGGGTGGATCTGGAGGGCCTTAACCAGCGCCGGGAAGGAATCGTCCCCCACGGCGAGGGTGAAGAGCGAGCGGTTGCCTGGATCGCCCAGGAAGGCCTTCTTGACTTCGTTGTAGCTGAGCTCAATGGCACGGGCCTCGGAGCCCTCGCCGTAGCACACCGCGGGAAGCCGCCCGGAAGCGCGGAGGCGCTTGGCCTTGTTGGAGCTGCCGGCCTCGCGGGCTGAGGCGGCAAGCGTCGTGGATAAACCCATTAGAGTGTCCTCCGAAAGAGAGAAAATGCCGTGAGACCGGGGCTGACGGCTTCCGCAGAGGCCCCTGGCCAGGTCCGCAGGCGCTGTTAACCCCCCGGACCCCATCGGAATTCGACACTTTACACCATCGCGCCCGGAAAAGCGAGACCTTTTGCCAGGTCGCAGGGCCGGGAAGACGGCTCGGAGACCGTTGCCAGGGGGGGGAATAGGCCCGGAAAGGGGAGACTCAAGGCCTCCGGCGAAGGGGCCCGGGAGGGCCGTAGAGAGGGGAGGATAGACACCTCAGGCGAAGGGGGCCCTGAATGGTCGGGAACGCGGGAGCCTGAGGGACCCCGGCGACGGGGGCCCTGAAGGGTCGGGACCGCGGGAGCCAGAGGGACCCCGGCGAAGGGGGCCCTGAATGGTCGGGAACGCGGGAGCCTGGGGGACCCAGGCGAAGGGGGCCCTGAATGGTCGGACACGCGGGAGCCTGGGGGACCCCGGCGAAGGGGGCCGTGAAGGGTCGGGAACGCGGGAGCCTGGGGGACCCCGGCGAAGGGGGCCCTGAATGGTCGGGAACGCGGGAGCCTGGGGGACCCCGGCGAAGGGGGCCATGAATGGTCGGGAACGCGGGAGCCTGGGGGAACCCGGCGAAAAGGGGCCTGAAGGGCCGGGAACGCGGGAGCCTGGGGGAACCCGGCGAAGGGGGCCCTGAATGGTCGGAAACGCGGGAGCCTGGGGGCACCCGGCGAAGGGTGCCCTGAAGAATCGGGAACGCGGGAGCCTGAGGGCACTCGGCGAAGGGTGCCCTGAAGAATCGGGAACGCGGGAGCCAGAGGGCACCCGGCGAAGGGTGCCCTGAAGAATCGGGAACGCGGGAGCCTGAGGTCACCCGGCGAAGGGGCCCATGGCAGCTGCCGTGAAAAAACGCCTCATTTGGAGAGCCGGGCTGCCAGGACAAACGGCTTTCAGCGCGGCTGACGGGCTGGCTAAGCCGAACGGCCCGCCCCGTTATCGCCCTCAGGTCCTTGATCCCCCGGGGAGCCCCCTGCCGGAGGGCAACCTGCCCAAGATGCCCTTGCCCCTCAGAATGCGTTTCTCCGGAGATCCTCCGCCAGGGGGGTGCAACCTTCCCAGGCTCCCGGCATCCCAGGGGAGCGCGTCTCCGCGAGGCCCCCCCTCCCGGCGGACACCTCTGAACGGGGACCTGCTCCACCTCCTCCTCTTTGAGGTGCACCGCGACTTTGCAAGAGGTGGTCCACTCCTTGATTATTACCCGTTTAATTAAATGTCGGAATTTTGGCTGTCAGCCTATGGGTGGAAAGACTGGGAAACATCCCAGCCCTGCTATCTCCTCGTCATGGTTCGCTCAAAAACATGGAAGAAGATTCCGACATTTAATTAAACGGGTAATAAGGAGGCACCTCACGGGAGCGCGGCCATGCCGGCTCCCACCCTCGAACGGCTCAGACGAAGAGCGAGCTTATCGAGTCCTCCTGGTGGATGCGGCGTATGGCCTCGCTCAACAGCTTCGCTATCGAGAGGACCTTTATCTTGTTCATCTCCCTGCCGGCGGGCGTGAGAGGGATGGAGTTGGTGACGGCTATCTGGGAGAGGGGGCTCTCCTCTATCTTCTTGAGCGCGTCCCCGGAGAACACCGGGTGGGAGGCCAGGGCCATCACCTCCAGGGCCCCCTTCTTCATGATGACCTCGGCGGCCTGGGCAAGCGTCCCGGCGGTGTCCACCATGTCGTCCACGATGACCGCCCTCTTGTCGGACACGTCGCCGATGATGTTCATGGCCTTGGCCTCGCCGGGGGCGTCACGCCGCTTGTCCACTATGGCGAGCGGGGCCTCCAGCCTCTTGGCTATAGCCCGTGTGCGCTCCACGCCGCCCGCGTCGGGGGAGACCATGATGAGGTTGTCGGTGCCGATGCTCTTCAGGTGCTGGAGGAGGATCGGGGAGGCGAAGAGGTGGTCGACGGGGATGTTGAAGAAGCCCTGGATCTGGCCCGCGTGGAGGTCCATGGCGAGCACCCGGGTGGTCCCGGAGGCGGTCAGCAGATCCGCCACGAGCTTGGCAGAGATGGGGACCCTGGGTGCGGCCTTCCGGTCCTGACGGGCGTAGCCGTAGTAGGGGATGACGGCGGTGATGCGCCTCGCGGACGCCCGCTTCAGGGCGTCTATGATGAGCAGGAGCTCCATCAGGTTGTCGTTCACGGGGGCACAGGTCGACTGGATGACGAAGGTGTCCCGGCCGCGGACGTTCTCCCCCAGCTCTATAAAGATTTCCCCGTCCGAGAAGCGGCGGACCTGGGCCTTGCCCAGGGGCTGCCAGAGGGCCTCGCAGATCTCCAGGGCCAGGGCCTTGTTGGAGTTGCCGGAAAAGACCACGATGTCGTTGGGCATGGGATTGTCCTCTGGGCTCTGGAGAAGGAAGCCGTCCGTGCCCAGTGCCGGGGCTGAGGGGGCCCTGGAAGCCTGGGATGGCCGGCACCGGCGAGCAAGCCCTGGGAAGCCTCGGGGGCCGTGGAAGCCGGGAAACCTAGGAGGCCGGAAAAGTCTCGAAGGCCGGGAAGCAACGGAGGCATGGAAACCTCGGAGGTCTGGGAGGCCGGGAAGCCTCGGAGGCCCGGCGAGGCCGGGAAGCCTCGGAGGCCCGGCGAGGACGGGAAGCATTGGGCGAAAGGGGAGCACCGTGCTCAGTCAGGGGGCCGGAATGGAAACCGGCCGAGACCGGCCGGCACGGGCAGCGCTTATAGTTTCAGAAGATACCAAGTGAAGGAGAGTCTTCAGGGCCCCGTCCCGGAGGCTTGCCCGATGCCCGGACGCTTGGCACGGGCGGAAAGGGGACGCTCCAGGCCCGGCTTACGTCCGGACGGACGACATGTGACCGCAGAAGGCCCCGGAAGACATTGGCGCAAGACGACCGGGCGGACGCTAAGGCCTTTTAAACAGCCACGGCCCTCAGGAAGCCGAGGGCCGGTGCAGGGGGGCGCTCCGGACAGTCGCCCGGGGCCAGGGGGGATGGGAAGGCACAAGGGGGGGACTGGCCCTCCTGACCCCGGCTGGGGCCCTGGAGGGGAAGGGAATTGGCTGGGGCGGAAGGATTCGAACCTTCGAATGCAGGAACCAAAACCCTGTGTCTTAAGCCACTTGACGACGCCCCAGCGTCCGGAAAGCCGTCTGACGCCTCCTTGGGAGGCCCGTGCCTCCCTCAAGGTCGTGCGCCCCCTGGTCGGAGGGGGATCCGGCCTGCGGCGGACATCTGTCGCCGCAAGGCCGCGTCGCTGAGGGAAAAGCCCGGCGGGCCCGCGGGGGGGCGCTCCGCCGGCCGGACTCGCGAGGGAGACGGCCGGGGGCTCGGGCCGGGCGGCCAGACCCGGCAGCGACGCGAAGAGAATCGTTAGCGAGGGCCACTGCGCTTCGAGGCGCCAAGGCCCTCTGGGGAAGGGGGAGGAAATCCGGTCCGACCGGTGCCAGGACCTGCAGGAGTCCTGATACGGGCCGAGACGGGCCGGGCCCACGTGCGGAGCCGGGGGCAAGAGCTCCAGAACAGAGCCGGGAGGGCCAGAGCCCCGGAGCAGAGCAGAACGGGCCGGGCCCCGGAGCAAAGCCGTGCAGTGCCCCGCAGGAGGCCAGGGCAGACAGGAACAGGGCAGGGCCAGGATCCGTGCCGCCAGGCGCCGGAGGGTCTCAGCCCATGAAAAACGAGGAGGCCAGGGCCCACCGCCCTTTGGCCCGGAGCTCGCGGACGGCCCCGGCGACTTCTTCAGCAGACTCGAAAAGGGCCCAGAAAGTGGGGCCGCTGCCGGACATGCCGTGCGGTCCCCTGGCCGCCGAGGCCACCTCCCCGGCCAGGGTGTCAAGCTCAGGCATGAGCCGGAGTGCCGCAGTAAGGAGATCGTTTTCGCCGGGGGGGGGGAGCGGGAGCTTCCTCAGTGCCGGGAACGCAGTCACAATATTCTCCGGGCCAGATTTTGTCAACTCATATTCTCTGAACACCTCCCCGGTGGAGAGCCCCTCCCCCGGGTTGGCCAGCAAGACATGCCCGGGCAGGGACGGGCCCAGGTAGGGGGCTGAAAGCTCCCCCGCGCCCCCTATTAGCCTGGCGCCGGGGCCCTCCAGGAAGAAGGGGATGTCCGCACCCAGAGGCATGGCCAGCTCGCACAGGCTCCGGACCGAGAGGGGCTCGGGAGCCAGGGTGTTTATGCACGTCATGGCCGCCGCGGCGTCGGAGCTGGAGCCTCCCAGGCCCGCCCCGTAGGGGACGCGCCTCACGATCCTCACCCGTACCCTCCGCCGGGGAAAGCCCGTGGCCGCCCTCAGCTCCGCCACGCACCGGAGGACCAGCGAGTCCGGTCCCGCGAGGGCCGGATCCGTGTGCATCGCGGGGGGGATCAGATCGTCAGCGACCGCGAGCACGTCGGGGCCGGGTCCGGGTCCCAGGTCCTCGACAGCGACATCGTCGGCCAGGGCCAGGGACGCCGTGAGGCAGAAGAGCTCGTGGCGACCGTCCGGCAGAAGGCCCAGCACCTTCAGAAAAAGGTTCACCTTGGCCGGGGCAACGGCCTTGACCGGGAAGGCGGTCACAGTGTGCCCGTACCAGCCGGAGAGCTCGGGCGGGACGTGAGGCCGGGGGCTGGCTGGAAGACCGTCATGAAACTGAGGAACCTGAGTGCCCGGAGGACCTGAAGGACCCCGGAGACAAGGAGATGTCGAGGGCCCCGGCGGACATGGAGCTCTCGGGAGACCCGGACCGGCCTGAAGGCCATGAGGAGGCAGGAGGCTGGGGGCACTCCGGAGACCGGGAAGAGCCAGGAGGCCGGGAGCTCTCCGGAGGCCGGGAGGAGCCAGGAGTCTGAGAGCCGGGCTGAGGCCGGGAGGAGCCGGAGGCCGGGAGCTGGCCTGAGGCCGGGAGGACCCGGAGGCTGGAAGCCGGGAGCTGGCCTGAGGCCGGGAGGACCCGGGAGGCTGGAAGCTCTACGGAGGCGGGGAGGTGCTGAAGGGACCTGCCGAAATTGAGCAGGCGGAACGTCCCGAAATCCGGAGGTTTCACCGGCCTGACGGGCTCATGGGGCCGCGCCTCCCGGGCACGGCAGTCTGAGGGAGCCGGTCCTTACGCGAGAGACCCTTCACACTCCGGCCCGGACTCCCCGCACGGTGCGAGGCGCCCTTCCGAAACAGCCCCTCAGGCGGCCCGCGGCCTGGAGCCGGGGGCGGACCCGGCTCAAGCTCCGCCGCAGACGGACTCCTCGGGATCAATCAGGTTGATGACCAGGCCGTTGGTGACCTTGGGATAGAAGTAGGTGGCCTTGCGGGGCATCACGTAGCCGCTCTCGGTGACTTTCAGGATCTCGGCCAGGCTGGTGGGGTTCAGGATAAACGCCGCCCTCTCGCCCCCTTCCACGAGCCTGAACGCGCTGGAAGCGTCCGAGATGTAGCTGATCCTGCCCGGATCGTCCATGAGCTCCTCGGTGAGGCCCAGGGCGTCGATCAGGACCACGTCGGTAAGTATGGAGACGTCCAAGAGCGACAGGGACGAGCGCTCCGGCGCCTTCTCGGCCACGGCCTCCTTCACCTTCTCCTTGATCTTCACGAAGCAGCAGCAGTCGGCGCCGTTCAGGTAGAGCCCGAAGACAGTGAGGCCCTTGCGGCAGTCCTCGTGGAGCTTCTCGGCAAGGGAGTCGCAGGCGGCCCTGCGGCCGCCGTCCGCGAAGGAGAACACCCTGGTCTCGGCCACGGGGGCCAGCCTGTCCAGGATCTCGTCGTTCGAGAGATCCCAGGACCGCAAAATCCTGTGGGTGGGAAGGACGCACAGGCCCGGATCGCTCATGGGGCACAGGTAGCTCATGACCCAGTCCACGGCGCTGTCGGGGCCCGGGGAATGCCCGCCGGAGGCCAGCCTCTCCCGGGTCCGGTCACGGTAGTTCAGGGCGGTCATGTAGCGGTGGTGGCCGTCGGCTATGTAGACCGTGCGCTCGGCCAGCCTGGACCTGAAGATCTCCACCGTCTCGGGATCGTCCACGACCACCACCTTGTGAACCTGGCCGGAGGTGTCCCGGAGCGCCATGTCCGGGGCCCGGCCCGCCAGCGACGAGAGGGCGTTGGAGAACGCCTTCTCGGCATCGGGGAAGAACCCGAAGATGGGGCTCAGCTGGGAGCGGGTCTTCTCCATCAGGTCGAGACGTTCCAGCTTGTGGAAGCTGAAGGTCTGCTCGTGGAGCCTGATCCGGGCGTCCCGGCCAGGGTTCTCGATGCGCATCAGGCACACGAATCCCCTGCGGATCTGCCTCCTGGACGTGAGCGGGTGCGTGAACTCGGTCTCCATCACATAGATGGCGGGCCTGGGGCTCCTCACCAGGACCCCGTCGCGGAACCACCCCTCGAGCACGGCGGCGGACCGGGCATGCCAGGCCATCTCGCCGGGGTCGTCCGGAAGTGTCCTGCCCAGGTCCACGTGCAGGAAGTTATGGGGATGGCCATCGTAGTAGGCCTCCCTCTCGGCCAGCGAGAGCACGTCGTAGGGCGGGGCCACCAGGAGCCCCCCCGACCCGCGCATCTCGTCCTCGCTGTAAACAAAGCCCCTGAAGGGCGCTATCGCGACCATTGAACTGGTCCTCCCTAGAAAAAACTCCGGCCAAATTAGCACATTCGGCGTCCCCTGCACAAGGAGGGCGCGACATCCCCTCCCCCGGAGGCGTATCAAGGTCCACCGCCAGTCCGGAGTTTCCTTACAGGCCGAGAGGTTCCGGAAGACCACAGGATGCAAGTCTAATTTTTGACATTTGCAAACGCCGTCTGCTGAAGCCGACCCAGTGACGGGGACCGAGGCCGGGGCAAATGGCAGGGGTCCGGAGACAATGCCGAGGCAAATGCGGGGATCAGGGGGACAGGGGCGAGTGAAACTGGTGAGTCCGGGGACGAGGCCGGGGCAAATGGCGGGGGTCCGGGGACAGGGGCGAGTGAAACGGGTGGGGTCCGGGGACGATGCGGAGGAAATGGGGGGGTTCGGAGACAGGGACGGATGAAACGGGGAAGGTCCGGGGACGAGGCCGGGGCAATTGGCGTGGGTCCGGGGATAGGGCGAATGAAACGGGTGGGGTCCGGGGACGATGCGGAGGAAACGGGGGTTTCGGAGACAGGGACCGGTGAAACGGGGAGGGTCCGTGGACGAGGCCGGGGCAGATGGCGGGGGTCCTGTGACAGGGGCGAGTGAAGAGGGGGTCCGGGGACGAGGCCGGGGCAGATGGCGGGGGTCCGGGGACAGGGGCGGGTGATACGGACAGGTCCGGAGACGAGGCCGGGGCGTAACTGTTCAGGTGCCCCTCTATTGAGGGCCTTTTCGGAAGAAGAGAGCCCGGATGAGGAACCCTTGAAGTAGAAGACTCAATAATGGATACCTCATGTGGCGGGCAAGAGTTTCTTTAGATATTACCCGGGCGGATAAATGTCAGCGGCGTAAAGTGTGAGGTTTATGCTCCCATGGACAAAAGATACAGAATTGTAGATTTTTGATCTCCTTGCTAATTTTTTTTAACTCATCTATTCTCAAGTGATAAATTTACTTGAGTCTTCTGGTTCAGCTACTTAAATGGATTCCTCAACGAGAATACAAAATCTGAGGATAATGAAGATCCTAGAGCATAAACACCTAACTTTGGATGAAGATGCCCGTTAGAATTCGTGGAGACTATTTGAGCAAATTCTCATTGTCGCTGACATTTATCCGCCTGGGCAATATCATTTTGATTGGACAGCCCCTCTGTTGAGCTACCCATGGGGAGGCACCTGAACAGTTACAATAATCTTAATTCATAAATTAAAACTGTAATCTACCATGCGAAGATCTTCCGAAGCGAAGACCATACGGACATCATCGACTTGCAGTATTGATAAGGCTATTATTAGCATTTAATTAGTTTCATAATAATATTTAAGATGTCTAGTTATCTATTTCACTTAGTTTTGGATGAGTTTTAAATATTTTTAAAATATGTTTAATGTATTGAATTTAGTTACTCATCTGATGGAACATATTACTCTTTAAGAAAAGGGATATTTTAATGCCCAAAGTCAAACTCTTCAAACGCGATGACACACTGGCTGTGACGCTTCCCCGCAAGTTCCGTATACTAGACAAAGTAGTCGGCATGCAAAGCTTGAACGGAAATTTAATCCTGCGGAATTACCATAGAATTTTGGGATATTATAGATGAGATTTCGTACGAATTCATGGAGGATTCTGACGGGATGCCGGTGCGGAAGAAGTTTCCGGCTATCAAGAGGGTTCGGCCGCAGATGAAGATAATGTTGCCAAAGACAGGCATAAACCCCCGCAGACGAGAAGCAGGCCACCAATATCAGTTATGTTTATGCCGCACATTTGGAGAATGGTCCCTATGAAGAAGGAAATGCCGCAGAGGTCCAGATTTTAACAGTGAATCGTCCGGTCATGTTTCTTCATGATACAGACATTATCCTAAATCTCATATGCAACAGCCATTTAAACACAGCAAATTGATTACTTAATTTTCTCGAGAGCAGTTTGCTTTAGAGTTCATCACCTGGTGTAAATTACATCATGGAATTGCCAAAAGCAATTTTTCAATTGTGAAATACTAAAAATTGAACATATGAAATATGATGTACACATCTATTTGTTAGTCCATAAGGTTATGTCACAAACAAATTAATTGGATGTGTAACATTTTAATTTGAAAAGTTCAGATGCTACGCTTGACTTACGCTCAGAAATAAAGGCAAATTCAAATCGTTCTCGCAAAAAGGGTTCTCGCTCAGGTCCCTCTCTCTCAGGGATTTTACTAGATCATGGATCTCGCCTGATCAGGGAACCCTCTAGCTGATGGATCTGTCTCGAGCAGGGAACTTTCACGCGACTCGGGGTTGTTCTCACGCCTCAGGCTCGCTAATGAAGGTCTCGATGCGGTGGCGCACGCCAGCCAGCAACCGGGAACACCTCTCCAGGCGGGAGAGGATGTATGCGGAGTCCTCCTCGCGGCCGGCCTTCTCGAGGCCCGCCGCCTCCTCCGACAGCTTCATGGCGCCAACGGTGGCTGAGGCGCTCTTCATGGCATGGAAGCTTATGGTGGCGTTCTTCATGTCCATGGTTCCGGTGGCCATGCCCTCTTCCACCATAGCCTGCCAGCCGTCAAGATCGGAGACGTAGAAGCCCAGGAGCTTCTTGAAGCGGTCCTTCTGGCCGCGGCACCGGTCCAGGCCGGACTGGAAGTCCACTTCGGTCAGGGCCTCGATCTCGGGCGGGAGAACCGGCGCGGGCCCGGGCCAGGACGGGTCCGCCGGATTCTCCAGGCCGAGGGCGGCGTCCCAGCCGGCCGGGCCGGACTCGCCGCCACGGGGCCTCCCCCCGAAGAATATGCCGGCTCCGGCTCCCTCACGGGGCACTTCTGCGGCTCCGGGTCCGCCGCTGGCAGCGGTCGGTGAAGAATCTACGCCATCAGCCGCAGTTCGGGCACCGGCTCCGGCAACGTTGCCGGCATCGGCTCCAGGTCCGCCAACTGGCCCTGCCCCATCGCCGGCATCGCCCCGGAACCCATGCCCCGGGCCGGGCCCGAGGAAGGGCTTCCTCGGGGAGGACATGCCGACCGCGGGGGGTGGCCATCCCTGGCCTCCGGTGCCGGGGCTCTCCGGGGAGGGCTCGGCCTGCGCCCCCCCGCCGACCGCTCCGACCGCTCCTGGGACATCGGCATCGCCCCCCGGGTCAGGTGCGCCCTGGGCAGGGCCGCCTTGTGCCGGGACGCCTTGGGCTGTGGCGCCTTGGGCGAGTGTGTCTTCCGTCTCGCCCGTCTCAGCTCCCTCCCGTCCGGGAACGGGCCCGAATCCGGCGGCGCCTGAGGCGGTCGGCGCCAGAGGGGGCGCGGAGGGAGGCGGGCCTGCAGGGGTTGCGGTGGGAGCCACGGGTGCTCCCAGCCTCTCGGAGGACATGCCGGCCAGGAAATCCTCCACGCGGATGAGCACGTTGCGGAGTATGGCCAGACAGCGGAAGCGGCCCTCCTCCAGAGCGCCGAGATCCTCGCCGCGGGCGGCCCTGGCCAGGGATGCGGCGGTCATGGCGAGGCCGAAGGCCCCTATGATGCTGGCCGACGTTTCCATGTCCTGGAAAACGTTCAGGAGCTCCCTGGGTTCCGCAGGGGGGAAGTCCTTCTTGAGGGTCCGCGCCCAGACGTCCCCCTCAGACTGGAAGACTCCAAGGATGCGGCGGTAGCCGGCCTCCCCGCGGGACTTCCGGGCCCCCTCGCCGAAGTCCACCAGATCCTGGGAGGGAGGCGCCTCGGGAAGCCCCGGGGGAAATGCGGGCTGCTCCGGGGGCTCGGAGTCCTCCCCGCCCAGCCGGCCTTCCCCGCCGGCCCCCTCGGGGAAGACAAGCTTCTCGCGGGGGATCCAGCGGACGAGCACGGATTCCAGGAGGCCCACGTCTATGGGCTTCGCTATGAAGTCGTCGAAGCCGGAGCTGAGGAAAGCCTCCCGAACGCCCGGCACGATGTTGGCGGTCAGGGCCACTATGGGGAGAGAGCGGTACTTGGGGTCCGGGAGCGAGCGTATGACGCGGACGGCCTCCATGCCGTCCATGCCGGGCATCATGTGGTCCATGAAGACCAGATCGTAGTCGGCGGCCTGCACCATCTCGACGCTCTCGGCCCCGCCCCGTGCGGCGTCCACCTGGCCGCCGTACTCGGCCAGGAGGGCCCTGGCGACCTCCACGTTGGTGGGAAGATCGTCTACCAGGAGTATCCTCGCGCTCGGCATGCTGAAGCCCTGGGGAGGCTCGGGCCCGAGCGGCGCCTCCCGCACCGCGCCCCTGGGAAACGCGGGCAGGCGCAGGGTAGCGAGAGGCATCTCGACCGCCGTGCGCTCCATCTCGCGGGCCTCCGCGGCCGCGGCCTCCGCCGCCTGCTGGGCCAGCTCCTCCTCGGTCATGAAGATGATCTTGTCGTGGGGGATCCAGCGGCGGACTGCCTCCTCCAGCACGTTCAGGTCAATGGGCTTCGAGATGAAGTCGTTGAAGCCGTGGGAGAGGAACATGTCCTTCATGCCGGAGACCGCGTTGGCTGTCAGGGCTATGATGGGCAGATCCCTGTGCCTGCCGTTCTCCATGGACCTGATGATGCGGGTGGCCTCCACCCCGTCCATGTTGGGCATCATGTGGTCCATGAAGACTATGTCGTAGCGGTGGCGCTTCACCAGGTCCAGGGACTCGGCGGCAGTGGAGGAGGTGTCAATGCGGCATCCGTACTCGGAGAGGAGCGCGGAAGCCACCTGGAGGTTCGTCTCCAGATCGTCTACCACCAGGATCCTGCCCTTGGGTATGAGGATCCTCTCCCTGCGCTCCCGGCCCAGGCGCCTACCCCTCTGCGAGGGGATGTTGTTCAGGAAGTCGGCCACGGCCAGAGAGTAGACGGGGCTCTGGAGGTAGGTGAAGTTCCTGGCGGGCCGTCCCGGAGGGCCCTCGGTGATGACACCCACCCTGGCCCCTGGGAGACAGCGCTCGATCCTCGCCTGCTCCTTCTGGAAGACGGCGTTCTGGACAAGCACGTGGGAGTAGTCGCAGGGCCCGTCCTCCAGCTCGCGCTCCAGCTCGTCCGGGTTCCGGCACAGGGTGTAGCGGACGTCCAGGTTGTCGAGGGTGGCCGAGAGCGACTTGGCGTAGTCGTCGCGGTTCAGGGAGGCCAGCACCTTGCGGGAGCCGGGCTCGACGACCACCGCGAAGGGCCCGCTCTTGTCAATCTCCTGGGGGACCATGACGTTGAACGAGCTACCCAGGCCGTAGGTGCTCTCGAAGTCTATAGTCCCGTGCATCATCTGGCACAGGCTCTTGGTGATGGTGAGCCCCAGCCCCGTGCCCTCCACGTTCCGGTTCTGGTGGGGGTCGACCCGTGAGAAGTCGGCAAAGAGCTTGTCCCGGTCCTCGGGCTTGATGCCGATGCCCGTGTCCTTTATGGAGATTCTGAGCTCCAGGACGTTCGTGCCGGGCCTTATGCTGCCCTTGACCATCAGGTAGACGTAGCCCTCGCGGGTGTACTTGACCGCGTTGGAGAGGATGTTGAGTATTATCTGGCGGACGCGGGTGACGTCGCCGCGCAGGTAGTTGGGGAGCTTCCCGTCCACGTAGACCAGGAACACCAGGCTCTTCTCCTGGAGCCTCACCATGATGATGTTTATCGAGTCGTTAATGAGCGAGCTGAGCGTGTAGCTGAGCGGCACGAACTTGAAGGAGCCAGAGCGTATGGTGGAGAAGTCGAGGATGTCGTTTATGATTGAGAGGAGCAGATCGCCCGCATGCTTGATGTTCAGAGCCCAGGCCCGGCACTGTGCGGACATGTCCTTCTCGCTCCTGAGCAGGAGATCGCTCATGCCCACTATGGCGTTCATGGGCGTGCGGATCTCGTGGCTAATCCGGGTGAGGAAGGTGGTCTTGGACTCGTTTTCCTTCTCCGCCGCCACCCTGGCCCGGCTGAGCCTAAGGATTGCCAGGGAAATGAGGCAGGCGAAGACGAATCCGGCAGTGCCCAGGACGGCGAGCACCCTCTCGCCCGACCCGCCTCCCGCCGCCAGGGGAACGGCGGCGAAAAGCCTCCAGCCGTTGAAGATCTTCTTCGTGAAGGCGTAGACGTCCCTGCCGGAGGTGTCCTCCAAGGGGCCCAGGCGCTGGGAAGCCTCGGGCTGGGAGCGCTCCAGGATCTGGCGGGTTCCGGGGGACAGGAAGGAGAACGACTTGCCGGTCAGCGCCCTGTCGGGATGGGCAAGTATGGTCCCGTCCTGGTTGACGATGACCCCGTAGCCGCCCTCGGCCAGGGAAAGGTACCCGGCGTACGAGTTCAGCCAGTTGAGACCCACGTTCATGCAGAGGATGCCCAGGTACTCGCCCTTGTGGGTGTAGAGTATCCTGGCAAGGGACAGCACCAGCTCGCCCGTCTTGCGGTCCTTGTAGGGGCCCGAATAGTCGAGCTGCTCGCCTTTCAGCGCGGCCTGGTACCATCCCTTGCCCTGCAGGGCCTCGGGCTGCTCGCGGAAGATGCCTGACGGGTCGTAGAAGCGGTTCCGGACCGTGCCGTAGACCCCGAAGACCCCGGCCTCCCCAGGGGCGGACTCCTTCAGCCTGGAGTTGGCGGACTCTATGAAGGCCTCGATGTCCGAGGGCTCGAACTCGGAGGAGAGCATGGACTCTATCTGGTCGTGGATGTTGTTGAAGGCAGCCCTGGGAGACCGGAGGTTCAGGCGTATGTTCGACTCGGCCTCGGTGAAACGCGACTCAAGGTTCCGGCGCATGTCCCCGCCAGAGGACGAGCCCGCAGCCCAGAAGCCCAGGGCCGCCATGGCCGCGAACGCCACCCAGACCAGGACTATCTTCAGGCGGTCGATGCCTGTCGAGGAAAGCAAGCTCATGCGACGGTTCCGGCCCCGGCGCGGGGAAGGCCGCGGAAAGTGGCTTGCGGCCTCGCGATTTGCGTCAGGGGCAGTTCGAAGGGGGTGCTGCGGGTTCGAGGGAGGAGGCTGTCTTCGGGAGGACTGAGGATGTCATGTTTGCTCCTGATTCTACCGCATTCAGAACAAATTTTAAACCGGGACGCACCGACCTCCCCCCGTGCGCCCGGCATCGTGCCCGCCCTCCTTCCGCTGAACGTGAGGATGAGGGACGCATGAAACAAAAAGTCACTTAATTGTCGCAAATTGGCTGCAGCAACTCATAAGACACAAAAGCGACCCGGAGAAACTTAAAGTGACACGAAGACTCCACAGTGTCCAGGATGCAATAACGTTCGCGAAACGGGACTGGACGAATCACAAAATGCCAGATTAGGTATGCCCAACAGGATTGAACCCTGCATCACTCGAAAACATGTCCGAAAGCTGAAAATTAACTGTGCAGCGCCTCGGATGCCAGACAGCAACCGGCACTCATACCGATTGTTGATTAAAAATATATGAAGCCAAAAATAATTTGGTTGTCAGGTATGAGTCCCAGATCATATCTCGCATCTTTATTCAATATTTTGTTTCAGGGGCTCCTTCTGACACACAGGCGCTCCTTCTGACACTCAGATGCTCCTTATTTACCCCATGTCACAGACGTTTCCTGTTATATGCTGACGAGATTGAGACTAATCAGGCGCCTGTTTTTTAAACCCACATTTCATGTATGAAAGCCTGATTCCATAACTGAAGGAATGATTTCATGCCTAAAACCCGCCTTTCATATCTTCCTGATTATTAAGTAATTAATGAATATTTATCCACTTTGGAGCTTAGAAATCTTATCCGACAAAATTTTCCCAAATACAAAACAATTAATTATGTTACCCTTCTACAGAATGTCTTAATCATCACGATAAAAATATTAACTTATGATCAATGTATTATTCAACACAAATTTAAGTCTCAATCAATCTTATGGCTTATAACTAACCATATAAAATATTTTATACTAATACAATAATAAAATTTTTCATTGAATATATTTTGTGAATACTACATCTAAGTTTTTTAATTATGGATATAATAATTTTCAAAAAGAATTTGCATTGTCATGATAAAAATTAATTAAAAGAACAATTAACAAATATTTTTGCCATTGATTTTCAAAAATTTTCTGATGAGTTCAATGAATAAATTTTCAAAACTATACAGTATCTTCTTCAGTAGTTAGCAAATAATCCATCATTTCAAAAGCAATTTTCATACAGAGTCATCTCAGATCTGATCATTTACACTGTATTGATACTCTGTAATCATTGAAATATAATATATAAAGTTAACTGTCAAACCAATTATTTATAAATGTAAAATTTATAGTCATCATTTCACCGTTTCAGTTACTGCTGCCTTGAAGTATTTAGGTATTATTAAAACTCTTGAAAATATCAAATATGCATTCAAGATACATAACACAATATTGATTATATATTTAAAATAATTATAGGTACATACTTACTAGATAACATATCTAAACATATTAAATATTTTCATTGGCGCAATTTCAATTTATTTACTATCAGAAATATATTAATATTTTAATCTGATATCTTCAGAAACAAAGAGAGAAGCTAGTAACGCCATTGCCTTATACTTCTTTCATATGCTCCACACATTATCTTTTAAATTACGCAATGACTATATTTTATAATAATGTATTGTAATTATTACTATAGAAACTCAACAAATGTTTGGCAATGTTAAACATAAGTCAGAAACTAGGTGATATCTGATATTAGCCGGCAAGTCTGACATTCAGCATTTTCGTTCGTAGTCAGACAAACTATAATTTTTTATTACATCATTTAAATATTTTAACTAAACCTATGAAACATCTTAAAACACCGATTAACCTTAGCATACAATAGTTTATGTTATTTTAATAATTTTCTATATTGTAATTTTATATCTACTTATTCTGTTTCCAGCATTTTTAATTAATCATTTAAAATAAATTATTTTTAAATAGCAAAGAAAAATAGTAATATTTGGAGTTTCATCTCATAGCTTAATAAATATCGTTGTTCAACCACGTATTTTTATTAATATTATTTATCTTGTAAAATATTTGAATATTTCTATTGCTCATCTATATTTATCATGTTTAATGTAATATTTAAAATTATCACAATTTAATAATTATAAATAAAATCATCAATCATCATCTCAGCTGCCAAGAAGAACAAAATCTTAAATATTATAAAATATGTCAGAGTCCAAATCGTGACAGCGCGAACAGTTCTTCACAAAATACTCAATTCTAACGATGCATATGACACCTCAAAACATTGTTCTCATTCGCCGACAGAGTCAACGACCTCGCCGGCCATCTGTCAGCGCGTTTCCGTCGCTTTCAGGATGAAGCCGTCCCCGGCACGCGACAGTCCCCTGACACCCGAAACCGTCCTGGCCACGTTACATCAGGTGATAAGGATCGACGTCCACGGCAAAGGCCACGTGTTTCGGAAGCGACTTCCGGAATTTTTGAATGAATTCCGAGAGAACCTCCCCGCGTACCCTGGAGGTGACGGCACGGAACATGATCTGGAAACGGTAGCGCTCCTTCAGCTTCACCACGGGGGACGGGGCCGGGCCCAGAATCAGGAAATCCTCCCTGTCAGCCCTGTCCGCCACGGTCTCCCTGAGCATGGCCCCGGCCCTGGACGCGGCCCGCTCGGTCCGCACCTCGTCCGGCCCGCTCAACCTCAGGAGCGCCAGCCTGCCGAAGGGGGGGAGCCCCAGGTCCCGCCGCATGGCGAGCTCGGCCCTGTAGAAGGCCCCGTAGTCGTGGGAGCTGGCCGCGGAGACGGAATAATGGTCGGGATTCATGGTCTGGATCACTACCCTGCCAGGCTTCCCTGCCCTGCCGGCCCTGCCCGAGACCTGGCTCAGAAGCTGATAGGTGCGCTCGGCCGCCCTGAAGTCCGGGAGGTTCAGGCCTATGTCGGCGTCCACCACCCCCACCACGGTCAGGTTCGGGAAGTCATGGCCCTTGGCGGCCATCTGGGTGCCCACCATGAATGCGGCCTCGCCGCGGCCGAAACCTTCCAGGACGGCCTTGAGCCCGCCCTTCCTCCGGGTGGCGTCGACGTCGAGCCTCAGCCCGCTGACCTTGAAGTCCTTCTCGGCGGAGGCATGTATCCTTTCCGTGCCCGCTCCCAGGTACCTGACCATGCCCGCCCCGCAGGAAGGGCACTTGGCCGGGGGGCGCCCCCTCCAGCCGCAGCCGTGGCAGATGAGCACCGACCCCTCGGGGATGCCCCGGATACGGCCCTCTTCCGCCCCCTCCACCTCGGGCCCCTGGGGGCCGTGGAGGGTGAGGTTCAGGCTGCAGTTCGGGCATTTGAGCGTCTCCCCGCAGGTCATGCACAGCGGAAACGAGGCCCAACCCCTCCTGTTCACGAAGAGGAGCGCCTGCTCGCCGCGGCCGAAGGCCGAAATGAGCTCGTTTCTGAGTTCCGGGGAGAGGATCCTCCCCCCCTTGGGCGACCCCCTGCGGTCGCAGATCCTGACTTTCGGGAGCTGCGCGTCCCCGGGCCTCTCCTTCATGACCAGAAGCTTCATCCTTCCGGTCTCGGCCGCACGGTAGCTCTCGAGGGACGGCGTGGCCGAGCCCAGTATGAGCACCGCACCGCTCCTGCGGGCCCTGAAGCTTGCCAGATCCCGCCCGTGATAGTGAAGCCCGTGCTCCTGCTTGTATGCCCAGTCGTGCTCCTCGTCCACTATTACGAGCTTCAGGTCCCTCACCGGGGCGAAGACGGCGCTCCTGGCCCCCAGCGCCAGCTTCAGCCTCCCCCTCGCCAGGTTCATCCAGTGGTCGTGACGCTCGCCCGTCGAGAGCCCCGAATGGAGCACGGCAAGCCTGACTCCCGGAAGAGAGCTCTTGATCCTGGCCTCCAGGCCCAGCGTGAGCGCTATCTCCGGGGCAAGCCACAGGACACCCCCGCCCCGCGACAGAACCCGGGCGGCAGCCCTGAGGTAGACCTCGGTCTTTCCGCTCCCGGTGACCCCGAAGAGGAGGAACCTTCCCGGCTCCTGTCCCCGTGGGGCTTCGGCCGGATCCGAGCCAAAGGTACCGGCATGTCCGGCGTCAGGACTCGCGGTCGCACCCTGCCCCGGGGTTCCGGCAGGTCCGGCGTCATGGCTCGCTGACGGACCCGGCCCCGTGACTCCGGCAGGACCCGCGTCATGGCTCGCTGACGGACCCGCCCCAGCCCCCGTGACTCCGGCAGGTCCGGCGTCATGGCTCGCTGACGGACCCGCCCCGGCCCCCGTGACTCCGGCAGGTCCGGCAGGTCCGGCGTCATGGCTCGCTGACGGACACGCCCCCGGGGTTCCGGACGGTCCTGGGCGAGGAGTGCCGTCCAATTCAGAGGTCCGGCCAGGGTCAAGTCCTGACAACGGCTCGGCTCCCGAGGCCCTGCCAGTTTCCAGAAAGCTGTCACGAGCCTGAACCGTGCCCGTGCCGGAAGCCCGCCCTTCTCCCTCCCCCGCCTCCGCAGGCGTTCCGCTGTCCAGCGCCCTGTCCAGGGCGGCCAGAATGGAGCCCAGGGCCGCCTCCTGCTCGTCAGTGAGGCTTTCAACTGGCGTCCTCGGTAGATCCGGGGCCCTGTCAGGGTCGTCCCGGGAGATTTCCACCCGGTTCACCACGACCAGTCCCTTGGCCTGGAGCCCCTTTGCCACCCTCACGGGATCCTTGATGTAGTGTCTGTAGTGCGAGACGGGCGTGGGCGGCGAGCCTTTCACTCTCTCCCAGAGCTCGCGCTCCGCCCTTCCGAGTCTGGGAAGCTCCTCGGGAGGGTCCGGGTCCGGGGAAAGGACGATTTCCGTGGCGAATCCCGCCCCCTTCTTTGAAAGACGGTAGAGGAACCTGACAAGCCCCTTCCTTGCCAGGGCTCCCAGGATCCCCGCCGCGCCTTTCTCCCTGAAGGACGAGAGAGCCACGGGCCGGGGGTTCTCCGCGAGAAGCACCTTCAGGGGGCTGGAACTTTCTATGGCGGGATCGGGGGCCGCCGCGAGGCCTGCCTCCGTGAGCACTGCCTCCTTCACGAGCCTGGGTGCAAGGCCCCCCGGAAGGATCTCGCGGACGCAGAGACCGAGCGGGTAGTGATAATAATCAGAAACGAAGCGGGCCAGCTCGGTCAGATCGGCACCGAACAGGGGCTCCTGCCTCACCACGGCGAGAATCGGCTTGAGCGCCCCCTTGAATCCCCCTCCCCGGGGTTCCACGCCCATCACGTAACCCGCCAGGTCCCTGCCAGCGAAAGGCACGAGCACCGTCTGGCCTGTCATGACGTCCATGCCTGGAGGGATGAGGTAGGAGTATATCCCCGGAGCCGCAGACTCCACGGCCACCAGTGCGCAGGGCATGCCGACGGCTTCACGCGAATCTGGAGAGACAGGAAAATCCGGGCCGTCCTGGCCGTCCGGCAAGTCCGGCACGGCCCGGTCATCGGGCAGGTCACGGTCGCCAGGCAGGTTCAGGGTGCTGAAATGAAGCCCCGAGGCCCCGTCTCCGGCTGCGCCGCCCCGGCGGAGTGCCTGCGGGGACGAGCCGGCGGAAAACTTGACGTCCGTGGCACGGGCCTGGCCGTCTGCGCCGGCCGGGACGCTCCAGAGAGGCATGTCGCCGAAAGGGTCGCTCAGGGACGGGTCGTCCGGAAACGGGTCGCCCAGAGCTGGATCGTCCGGAAAGGGCTCGTCGGAGTCAGGATCGTCCGGATAGGGATCGTCCGGGTCAAAGTCCTCCTCGTGCCACAGATCCTCCTCGGTGATGCCCTCATGGACACGGGACTCGCGATCGCCTTCAGGCTCGGCATAAGACGAGTCAGAACCGGCCGGGCGCAAGGAGCTAGACGGCAGGGCTGGAGAGGCCGGCAGGCCGGGGCTGAACGGGCGGGGAGTCAGAGCCGGCGGGCCGGGGCTGGACTGGCGGGAGGTCGGAGCCGGCTGGCCGGGGCTGGACGGGGTGGAGGTCAGAGCCGGCTGGCCGGGGCTGGACGGGGTGGAGGTCAGAGCCGGCTGGCCGGGGCT